>NZ_JALIFQ010000012.1:0-170289 GCF_022867815.1 Blautia sp. NSJ-175 | reverse complement strand
GCTGAAGGCATCTAAGCGTGAAGCCCCCCTCAAGATGAGATATCCCATTCTTTAAAGAAGTAAGACCCCTTGAAGACGACGAGGTAGATAGGGCAGAGGTGGAAGTGCAGCAATGTATGTAGCTGACTGCTACTAATCGGTCGAGGGCTTGACCTGAGCACGGAAGTGCGAACGGCGGAGTTGAAAAAAGGTTTTTGAGTTTTGTATATGCGGTTTTGAAGGTACATTTCAGAAAATTGTTTTTTTTGAAAAAAAGTCTTGAAAGAAAATCTATTTTATGTATAATAATAGATAGGATATAGGGGATTAGTTCAATGGTAGAGCACCGGTCTCCAAAACCGTCGATGGGGGTTCGAATCCCTCATCCCCTGTTAAGAAAACTTTATAATTAAAGGAGAAAATGGCTGTATGTTGATATGAGTCAATATGACCGTTTGAATCCTTTGGTAAGCAGTGATATAAGAGTAAGATATATCTTATTTTTATATTACTGCTTATTTTTTATTGCATAGCACATTTGTGTGATGGACCAGTGTTCGAGACACCCAGAGCTTCATATCCGGTTTCTAAAAATTCTGTATGCGTCATAGCCACGTTTAACTGCCGAGGTGAAATAAAAACCCTTGCGTGTTAGATTAAGGCTTGCCGAAGGACACATAGACGTGTATATAGATAGGATCGTTTCGACAGAACATTATAATGGCTATAAATATACGTAGGTTTAGAGTGCTGGTTTCTGCAAGGCTATTGCATTCCTGTACAGGGTATAATAGAAACCGTGCAAGGTAAATTTTGCGTCTTAAAGTATGGAGCTGGAAAAGAGGGTATCAGGTTAAGAACAACAAGGCTGTATAAGAGCGAATCTGAAACTAGGGTGGCGATTCCAAACTATGGTAGACGTTGGCGTAATCCATATGATTATGAATATTAAAAAAAGACTGCATAATTACAGTCCTTAATGCAGAAGTTATTTGACCGGTGTTTCTGATGGTTAATTGTTTGATGAAAGTGTTCAAAATGCCTAATTAATATTAGTTTTAACTAGATAATATTGTTGTTTTTAATATAAATAAAAACTACTATTGACATTTACGACTATTCATTTTAACATAGTATATAGAAAGAGGTGAAAATGTGAGATATTGTGATGGATTTAAAAAGGGAATAATGGATTTTTTGTATTTAAGAATTCTTGTTGAAGGAGATTGTTATGGGTATCAAATCTCACAGATTTTAAAAAAGGTAACAAATGGTGTAATTGAGGTAACAAATGGTTCTATGTATACATCACTTGATAGATTAGTGAGTAAAGGGTACATAACAGATTATAAGCGGGCCGTTGGCGATACGCCTCCTCGTATATATTATCACATAGAAGATGCCGGAAGAGAAGTGTTAGGATATATGCTTGAAGGTTATGATGAATTTGAAAAAGCTGTCCATATGGTATTGGATTACGTTCCCCATGAGGTATCGCAGGAGGATGTTGTATAGTATGGAATTGGTCTATATGAGAAATAATTGTGCGAAAAAGTATTATAAGATATTGAGAGAATTATTCTTAAACGTAAATTATATGAATGGGAGGTTTTTAACAAATCTAAAATTCAATTTAACAGAATATGTAAAAGAAAATCCGGGATGTACATACGAAGAATTGGTTGAAGTGTTTGGACGGCCAGAGGAAGTTTTTTGTGAATATATTGCCGGACAAACCCCAGATTATTTAATATCAAGCATAAATAAAAAACATTTAAGAAAATGGGTGGTGTTAGGTTTAAGTGTAGTAGTTCTTTGCTGTTGTTTTGTCTGGGGATTATTTTATTATAGGTTATATATTGAGTGTAAAAATACTATTATTGATAAAGAAGTAATTATTATTGAGGAGGGGGATAGTTATAAAAAAAATTAAAAAATTAGTTGGGATCTTATCGGTTATAATGATGTTATGTTTACAAGTGGTGGTGGTTTCAGCAGCTCCAACAGATACACAAGAAAACATTATTAGTGTTGAACGAGAATATCTTGAAAATGTTGATTATATAGAGACTGTTTTAGCAGAATCACCAATTGCTCTGTATGGTAACGGAACTAAATCAGGTTCAAAAACGTCAACATATTACAGTAATAGAACGGCTTTATGGTATGTGAAAGTTACAGGAAGTTTTGCATACACAGGTAATAGTGTGAGGTGCACAAGTGCTTATGTGGATGCTGACTCATATACCAGTTTTTGGAAGAACACAGATTGTTCTTCCAGCCGCAGTGGAAATATAGCAACAGCAAGAGTTACAGGTACACATTTTTATGGAAACACTATTTTAGAAACAATTGATAAGTCTGTTAGTTTGTCTTGCAGCGTGGATGGTTCACTATACTAGAAGCTGTAATACCATCAGTTATGTCAAGCTATCCAAACGATGATATATTTTTAGAGTACAGTCAAATACCTCACTCTTTTTCAGGGGCTGGTGGCATAGGAACTGTCGTTTGTCATTCAAGCACTCAGTTGAAAAAGATACTCATAGATATGCATGTGCTGTTGTAGCTTTATTGAATATTTGTGCTCAATCTGGGACAATGCATGGTACTTTAGCCACAACATTTAATAATCTTTGGACAAAAACTAACACAGTTGAAGATCCGGAAACGAGTCCTGATAAAAATGGTAACATATTAGGAACAACAACAAATGGAAATATCGGGATAGGTATGAAAAATTATATGAAAACATATTTAAATAAAGATATATCATATACCCAAAACTCAAACCCATCATTTGAAGTTATAAGGGTGACAGTTAATGCTCCAAGACAGCAAACTTTTTCATATGGTCTTAATGTAGGGGGAGACCGTCATGGTCATACAATTACAGTTGACGGATATAGAATAATAACAAATGAGGGACATTATCTTCAGGTGGCAAATGGTTGGGATAGCTACACTAAATATTTAAATATGGATACAACTAGTTTTATGGATAAATATCAAACTACTTTTATAGGAGTTCCGGTTTACCTTGATTAAAAAAATTAAATTATGCATATGCCTCATATTTTCAATTATTGCATTAATAGTCATAGTTTATATGGTTCGAGAAAGTATAAATGTTCATTACATATCTAATTTGTCGAGTGGACCAGGAGATTTGAATTTAGAAGAATTAAAAGGTGAAGTGATTCAGATAATTGATGAGCATACTCTTATAATTAAAATTACGGATTTATTTGACTATGAATACGAAGAAATACAAGTGGATGACAACGTTATAGTAAAAAGTCATCTGGTATTATTATCGCCATATATTCATCCTGACTATAGTACACCGTCAAGAAACTATCAGATTAAGACGGGTGATGTAGTCTCATTTTATGCTTCGGATATATCAGATGAAAATGGAATAAATATTATAATTAATGACTATTTATCAATAAAAAAGGCGATTCCAATGGGGAGGAACCCCACTGGGTGCCTGCTACATGACGGAGTCTGGCACATACGAGCATTAAAGCACTCTGCCCATCCGGGAAGGCACAGATCGCTTTTGTTCGTCTCTTGATTTCACGGTTGAGACGCTCAATTGTATTATTGGTACGGATTCGATTCCAGTGCTGGTTGGGGAAATCCATATATGTAAGTGTTTCATCAATACCGTCTTCTAGTTTCTTGGCAGCGGCGGAAAGCTTCCTTTCACGGAGTTTTTGGGCTGCCTGAGCAGCTTTTTCACGGGCTGCTGATTTACATTCCTGTGAATGAATTGCCTTTAACATCATGGCTGCTTCCTTCATACATTTGCGTGGTGTTGCAGAGAAGATGTTGCGGTAGAAATGTACAGTACAACGCTGATATTTTGCATCAGGAAACACTTCGGGGATTGTTTCAAGCATACCAAAGCATTTATCACCTATGATGAGGCGTACACCATATAAACCACGCTCTTTGAGCCAGATAAAGAAGGAACGCCAACTCTCTTTATCTTCCTTCATGCCCTCGGCTGCGCCAATAATTTTACGGCAACCGTCCTGATTAACGCCGATTGCAACAAGGATGGAGATGTTTTGAACCTCACCGCCCCAACTGCGTTTCAGATATACACCATCCACATAAACATATGGATATTCTCCTGTCAGTGGTCTTGTACGCCAAGTTTCAATGTGTTCATAGGCCTTTTTGTTAAGGTTACTGATGGTTCCGGGAGACACTTTGGTTCCCCACAGAGATTCTGTGATATCCTCAACACGGCGAACAGAAACACCGGCAAGGTACATCTAGATAAGGGCTTCTTCAACAGAGCATTCTCTGCGGCGATACCGTTCGATAATAGCAGTTTCAAACTGAACACCTTTTAGTTTAGGAACTTTTAGGGTGACATCCCCAGCAGTGGTCAGGAAGTTACGGTTGTAATGGCCGGAACGGTACCCTTTACGATTACCAGAACGCCCATACTTCTCAGCATTTACTAACTCTTCTGCTTCATGATCAAGCAGGGCATTGAGAGTTTCCTCAACACTGGAGCGGACTAAATCTCGTAAATCGTGCTTTATTAAATCCTCGTTGAGTTGTATAATGTTATCAGACATGTTTTATAGCCTCCTTTGTGAGATTTTTGTGTGGTAACTTAATTCTACCAAACGGCTATAGAACATGTCTATTTTTATAAAAGTGAATTTTCGAAAATAATTATACGTCATCTTAGTGAGTGGTGGTTATTAACTGTTTTGAGAGGAGAAGTATATGAAAAAACGAATCATTTCTTTGATAATTATAGGGCTATTATGTGTTTCATCTGTTGTGCCTGTGGGTACAGCAACTGATGCAGAAGTCGCTAAAGCCGCAAGTGAATTTGCTTTTCGACAATAATGTATGTCTTTGGTAAATACGCTGGGTGATACTATTGAACTTGAAAGAGCAGAGGCTGGAATCTCAGATGTGCAATCATACAAGAAATATTGGATAACTGCATTGCGACTTCGACAGATGAAAATGGAAATGTAACTGATTTAAAAATAAAGGCGACAATAAGGGATTTGGGAACAGTCACGCGTTCTGCCAATGAAGAGAGTAGTAATTTATACGCATTAACTGCAGTAGCATCTGAGCAAGTATATAATGAGGAGTATGTAACTCAAGATGGAATTACTGCTTATAGAACTTTGATATGGATAGATAATTTTGGTCCGCTAAATGAGTTGTACGGGGTTAGTGGACAATGGGTTAGTAGGACAAGTGATTTTCCTAATTGGAGACAAGTAGATTATGGTTCTACCAGTGGGAATTACAGAATTGCATATCCTACCATTAATGCGTTTACTTATTACGGAGCCGGATATGGGTCTTACATAGGCTTAATCTTATATTTAGATATGGAATGTAATACCGGATACGGCACAGATGTTCGCTTACGAATATTAAGCCATTAAATTAAACATTCAGACTAATTGGAGATGAATTAAATGAGAAATGTTCTATACCAGATACTAAAAACATTGGGTTTATACTTATTTGCATTTGTTTTATTTTATCTTTGTAATATGGTAATAGCATGTATAACCAATAATAGCATGGTATGGTTTGTGTTAATATGTGTACTGATGGTGGTTGGAGGGATTTTGCTTTCATTATTCATCAGAAATAGCCATATAACAAAAAAAGAAAATTTGAAAAATATTGCGATTCAAATTGTGACTATTTGCGTGTTATTGATTTTGATTGATTTGAAATCATATAATCAAATTTATTATCCAATTAGTCTGTTGCGTGATAATTTGGAAAAAGTGATTAGTAAAGATGCCGCTTCATTCGTCACAAGAACGCTTCCTGTACTTCATACGACTTATTTTTTAATTGCGTCTATTTTCTGGGTGTTTTATACATTGACTCGTACTGTGAAAATACATAAGATGAATTATTAATTAGAAAGATAGGCGATACCAGTTATAGGTCAGTTCATCTAAAATACCGTATACTATAGTTATTATGATATGCGTGAAGGAGATGTATTATGGTTAGCATTTTCTATATAATCTTAGTATTGTTGCTGATTTTACATACGATTTTATCTTTAAAAAAGAATAAATTTTTAGGACTAATAGTACCATTAATAACTATATTTATACTATTCTGCAGAGATAAAACAGAATTATATAGTATTATGTGGAATAATAATATGTATGAATATTCAGCAAGAAGTGATTTTGAGGAAAAAGCAGCTGATCTTATTGAGCGTAATGAAAATTATACAGGTGTCATAACTGAAGGACATGGAAGGACCATGATACTTACGTTGGTTATAAAAGGTGTTTTATGCCTAGAAGTTGTAATTTGTATTATTTGTTGTCAAATAAGAAAAAGGAGAACGTAATATATGAGAAAAAATCAAAAAAATTGTTGAGTATGTCTATAGCAACATTGTTAATAATATCCACATTAAATAGTAGCATGGTATATGCTGCTGAAGAGAGTAGCGAGTCTCAAAAGACTATCAATTATTATTCAGTAGTGGTAGGGAATAGTTTTTTTCACTTTCTCAATACTTTTTCCAGATTCATCAATCAAAGTCTTTAAAGCGATTAGAATAGGTTAATCCTGTAAGCTGTTTTTCTGGTCGTGTCATGAAATTCAGCAGGTCAGCGCAGAAATGCGCTGACCGTAAGAATCCGCTTAGCAGCCAGGCAAAAATCCTATCGCCAAAGGTGGATTTGCGTGAATGTTTTTCTTTAACTTTGAGGGCACTGATTTAAATGAGCAGGAACATATATTTAATACTTTTTCATTAAGTGATTAAATATCACAATACCAATCACAATCTGAAAGACTAAATATCCGCCCAGGACTAAAACGATAATATTACCTGTTTGTACGATTTCCAGAGAATTTAAGACTGCAAAGAGCATCATGGAGACCGCAATCACAAAAAGTCCTGCCGTATATGCGTATCTTCCGGACTTGTCTCTCATCTTTTCTTTTAATTCATCGTGTAATTCGATTTTTTCATTTTCCAGTTTTTCAGCATAACGCTCTTTATTTTTCGGAGAGGACCAATAGCAATATTTAAATATCATCATGATTCCGGGGATGATACCGGCGCCTGCAAAACCGAAAAATAAACCATCTAATTTTGTATCAGTCAATAATGCGGTGCCCAGAAAAACGATTCCTGCCAATAAATACACGATTCCTGTGATTAAATTACTTTTTTTCATTTTGACAACCCCTTTCATGAATAAAAATTTTTTCTATGCTTGTGTCAAAGAAATCTGCAATCGTAAAGGCCAGTTCCAATGAAGGATTATACTTCCCTGTTTCGATTGAACTGATCGTTTGTCTTGAAACTCTAATTGCTTTTGCGAAATCATCCTGGTTCATGCCAGCTTTTTTTCTTAATTCTTCAACTCTGTTTTCCACATAATACCTCCTCTCTTCAAGGTTTTCTTATATCCTTCGTGTGATCCAATCTGATGTTATGACAAGTTTCCTTTACAATTTTAGTATATTCTACTATATGGGTTTTGTCAAGGTTCCTTTACATAAAAATGCAGCTTACGGCACGTTCTTATTGAAAGTATGCCGAGTATAGCAGCAGCTGCTATAAAAAAGGATGGAAATATTATGAATGATGCATTAGCGGCAGAACAGGTCGTCGCTTATTTAAAAGATTTGGCGGAGAATGTATGTGATAGATGGGAAAAGTTTGATAAAAGAGGCAAGATGGACCAGAGTGCAGATAAGTTTCTTCGGAAGCCGAAAGGCACAGATGCTCAAAATCGAATTCTGTCCTTGTCGGTCGGAATACCGTTGGTTATTGTTTCCCATTCGCCGTTTTTAAATACTTCGTAATTGGCAAACGCGCAGGGAATCCCCTTGGCTGAACACATATCATCACTGTCCATGAGCTGAAAATGCAGATGAGGAAAAAAGGAATTGCCGGAATGTCCTATGCAGCCTAAAAGGTCTCCCTTTTTTACCTTCTGTCCTATTCGGACCTTGACAGAGCCGTATTTTAGATGTGCAAACGCGGCATAGATGTGGTCATCATATTTTATAATAATATAGTTGCCTGTGACAGACTGTATGCTGTCTCTCCGGGGGCGAAAAAAATGTGCACTTTTTAAAGCAATAAAAATATCAGAAAGAAAAAATGCACGTCTTCTTTCTTTATAAAAATCTTTTGCATCAACTACAGTACCGCTGCAGGGGGCATAGATGTCTTTTCCCCAGCAATAGCATTTGCTCAGGGAGACGCCGAAGAGCAGGTAGGAAAGCCAGTGCACCCGATAATTCGGATGGCCTCTGCGTGTCCAGTCCACCTGTAAAAAATCATAGGCATATCGCGTGCCGAAACGGTTTGTGCCGTGGCTGGGGACCCGAGTTCCGGGGGTATTGGGAGACATCCACTCACCCCTCAGGGGAAAATCAACAATGACAGGCGTATTCACATCACTCATTTTGCACCTCACATTAGATTGCAGAGTTTTAGGCAGCATATTAAACAGTTTCCGATGTATAAAATATCTTGCGCAGTTCTGCAAAGTAATGATTCAGTCTGCGTATGAAAGCGTCACTGTCTATATGAGCCACTTCCATGCTTCGGATCTCTTTCAGTATCTCATTCGTAAAGCCGACATTGGACCAGAAGATAAACTGCTTGCAGGTTTCAATATCTAATCCTTTTCTGAATTTTGTTTCATCTATATTGTCAAATAATTTCGGATAGCAGTCGGCCGGCCTGGCAGTGTCGGAATTCTCTGTGTGTGAGAGCTTGCTAAACTCTAAAATCCAGGGATACTTTTCGGATAATTTAAGCTGCAGGAGATAGGACTGCTGCAGTCTGGCAAAGATATCCTTTTCATCAAAATTCATCTGTTCCCAATACTCTTTTTTTATCAGATTGGAAAAATAATCATGTACAATAAGATAGAGTTCCTGTTTGCTGTTCACATAGTGAAACATGAGTGCTTTGGATATACCGGCTTCTTTTGCAATGATATTTGTGGATGCCTTGTCATAGCCCTGCGATGAAAATTCTTTTAGCGCGGCATTTAACACAGCATCTCTTCTTTGAGGCTCCATGTTTAATAGTTTTGCGGGCATGATAAACTCCTTCCTGCTGTTTACCTATCAGATCAATATCTATTATAACTTTATTTACCTAAAAGGTCAACGAATTCTTCTGTTATTTTTTTGATCTTACATATGGTATTTGCAAGCAGGACAGTCACAGCTAAGTTCGGCATGATCAGGAGGGTTTCTATCCCCGGTTCGGCATCATATGGCAGTTTGGGTACGGCAGCATCTGTGTATTGCGGAATTGTTAATGGATACGGGGCGTAATGGCATGCTTGTGTTTTGGAGATCTTGTTTTACCGATTGTTTCCGAGGGATAAAAAAGGTATAATAGTTTTGAGATTACATGTGCGAATCACAGACAGAACCTATAAGGTAGGAAAGAAGGTCAATGTGAGATACATAAAAACAGAGAAAGGATATTGCGGGTATATCCTGTGCTGACAAAAAAAGGAGACAGTTTATGAAAAAGTATGAATACAAATTTATTGAGATTCCCCTTGTGCCGGTTAAGAAGGAAAAGGCAAAAACCGTACGCGGTGAGATGCCGCCGGTTCCCTTTGAAGCCTGCAGGGAGGCGATCGTCCGGGAAGCAGCCGATGGCTGGCGCTTAAAACAGATATTGGAACCAAAAGTGAGCGTTTACGGCGGCAATTGCTATCAGATAATTTTTGAAAGAGAAACAGAAGAATAAGAATCACAGATATAAGTGAGCCCTCCGGCCGTTTGAGCGAAACGGGCCGGAGGGCTCACTTATGTTTTTACTCGTTTGTTAAACTAGCGAGAACTTCATCAAGTGATTTACCTGATTCCATTACTGCTTTATATAAAGCCTCTTTTTTGTCTTCCGTGATTTTCTGTTCGATTTCTTTTTTCCTGCGGCGCAATTCTTTTAATTTTTCTTCATATGTGGCGATTTCCCCGATAACTGCCTGCAGTTGTTCGTCCAGTGTCCTTGTCTCTTTTTTGCGTCCTCTCGCCATTCTGTAATCCTCCTCATACATAAAATAAATTCATTTAACAGTATAACATTTAAAATAGGGAATTTCCACTATTTTATCCTTAATATTCTGAAATGTTTTGTCATAGGGGGTATAGGTAATCGCCATAAACGAAACACTTTTTTGTGTATTATTTCCGAAAATCAGTAAATTTTATCTGCAATTACTGCCAATTGACTTTATCCGGATAGAGTGGTATCCTACTATAAAAGAACGGTTCTGTAAGCGTGCTTAAAATAACTGGTAGTTTACAGTGCGAAAGTGAAAACGAGGAGGATTTTTATGAAAAAAGAGAGGAAATTCAAATTTTCTATGCCGCATGCCTATGTGATCATGATGACCATGGTTCTCATCAGTGCCATTTTAACCTGGGTACTGCCTGCAGGGCAGTTTGACCGGGCTGTGGATCCGGCACTTGGAAGAGAACTGGTGGTGCCGGGGAGTTATCACGGGGTGGATGCTAACCCAATCGGCCCTTGGGCTTTCTGCATGAGTATTTTTCAGGGGTTTGTAAATGCAGCGGATATTATATTTTTCCTGCTTTTCGCATGCGGTTATGTAACGCTTCTGATGAGCACAGGGACCCTGAATGCCCTGGTGGGATCCATACTTAGAAAAATTAAAGACAAGGATTATTTTCTGATTCCCATATTTTTCACACTTTTTGCCCTGGGAGGCACCACATTCGGAATGAATGAGGAGGCATGGGGGCTGATTCCTGCCTTTGTGGCCATTGCAATTACACTGGGATATGACAGGATCGTGGGTTCCTCCATTGTCATTCTGGGTACAGGTGTCGGGTTTGCTGCTGCAATCTTAAATCCCTTTACGGTTGGCCTGGGCAGCAGTATTGCAGGCATACCCAGTGTTGGGACGAAGATCACCACATTCCGCATCGTGGCATTTGTCTGTTTCGTGGCTGTGACGATCCTCTACATAATGCAATATGCAAAGAAAATAAAAAAAGACCCAACAAAGAGTTATCTCTATGGTGTACCGGAACCTACCGTCACGGCAAGCCGTGATGAGGTTATGCAGATGCCCTTTACAGGAAGACAGAAGATCACTTTGCTGGGATTCGGAATCATTATCATGACCATTGCCATAGGCGTGGCAAAGTTTGGGTTTTATCTGCAGCAGCTTGCAGCCGTATTCTTTATCGGTATGATCATAACCGGCTTGATCAACGGTATGGGGCCCAGCAAAATCGCGGATTCCTTTGTGGAGTCTTCCAAGTCCATGGTATTTACAGTTCTTATGATCGGATTTGCACGCTCCATTGAAGTTGTGATGAGTTCCGGTAACATTATCGATACGGCTGTTTTATATCTGTCAAATATCGTGAAAGGATTTCCATCAGGGTTTTCAGCATTTGCCATGCTGCTGGCACAGAATCTGATCAATTTCTTCATACCGTCAGGAAGCGGGCAGGCGGTTGTGACTGTGCCGATCATGGCGCCTCTGGCTGATGTTGTGGGGCTGAATCGTGAGATCGCCATCATAGCTTACCAGTTCGGCGACGGCTTTTCAAAAATGTTCTGGCCTACCGGATGCGCGATGATGTGCGGTGTCATGGGAATCGGGATGAATAAATGGTATAAATTTATCTGGAAGCTGTTTCTCATGTGGTTTGCACTGGAGGTTATCCTGATCATGGGAGCTGTAATGGCAGGTATATAAAAAGGAGAAGAATTGGATATGATACAGGAAAAAGAAAGATTATGCAGAAATATTGAAAAGAGAGAAGAAATTTACTCCCGGATCAGCCAAAAAATATGGGAATACGCGGAACTGGGATTTAAGGAACACCGGTCGGCAAAGCTGCTTCAGGAGACATTGGAGAGAGAAGGATTTCAGGTGGAAACTGGGCTTGCGGGAATCCCAACTGCTTTTAAGGGCACTTTTGGCAGCGGAGGACCTGTAATTGCCATTTTGGGAGAGTTTGATGCACTTCCGGGGCTGAGTCAGAAGCCGGGAACAGATGTGCAGGAAAAAAGAGAAGATACGGACTGCGGCCACGGATGCGGGCATAATCTGCTGGGAACCGGCTCTCTTGCAGCGGCTGTGGCTGTCAGGGAATATCTGGACCGGAGCGGGACACCGGGCACTATCATTTATTTTGGCTGTCCCGGGGAGGAAAAAGGCTCCGGCAAGACATTTATGGCACGGGAGGGATGTTTTAAAGGGCTTGATGCTGTGTTCTGCTGGCATCCCTGGGATGTGAACGGGCTTTTCGCATCCAGTTCCCTGGCAGATATCTGCGCCACTTTTATTTTCCACGGCAAGGCATCTCATGCCTCCGCCTCTCCTCATCTTGGCAGAAGTGCTCTGGATGCGGTGGAGCTTATGAATGTAGGGTGTAATTTCTTAAGAGAGCATGTGATCCCCGAGGCCAGAATCCACTATGCGATCACAAACGCAGGGGGAAATGCAGCGAATGTTGTACAGGAAACGGCAGCTGTCTACTATGAGGCAAGGGCACCGCGGCTGAACCAGGCGTTTGAAATATTTGAGAGAATCTGTGAAGTAGCGCGGGGAGCAGCAATCATGACAGGTACTTCCTATGAAATGGTGCGGGGAGATGGATTCAGCGATTACATACCCAACAAGGTACTGGGAAAAGTTCTGATGGAGAACTTTCAGGAAGCTGGTGCTCCGGCATTTGACCATGCGGATCATGAGCTGGCCGAAAAAATACGGGATACTTTTTCAGAACAGATGATACAGGAGGCCGCAGCAGCGGTGGAGAATCAGCATGGAGAAAATGCGGCAGCGGCAATGGAGGGCAAGGTGTTGGCAGATATAGTACTGCCTGTAAATCCGCTGAAAAGTACAATGCCCGGGAGCACAGATGTAGGGGATGTGAGTTATCAGGCACCCACAGGTCAGATTCTGACTGCCTGTAAAGCCTTTGGAACACCGGGGCATTCCTGGCAGGAGGTCAGCCAGTCAGGTTCCTCCATAGGAAAAAAAGGAATGTTGACAGCAGCAAAGGTCATGGGAATGGCTGCTATAGATGTCTTCCGAAATCCGAAAATCGCTGAGGATGCGAAAAAAGAATTTGACGCAGCAGTAAGAGGAGGATATCATTGTCCGATCCCGGAGGAGATAAAACCGGATTTATAAAAAATACAGGAAAATATGAGAGCAGCCATACGGGGATACCGGAATGGCTGCTCTCATGTTTCCTGAAAGGAATGTGCTGTCAGGTCAGTATTTCAGATTGATCTGGTAAATGTTGATGGGCCGCCCCTTATTGCCGGAGCGCCTCATACCCACAACCTCCGCATATCCGTCCTTCTGCAGCGCAGCCAGGAATTTGTTGGCAGCTCTGGAAGAGATATTCAGATGGTGCATCAGTTCCTGGGAGGTAAGTTTGTTGGTACCCTCTTGTTTCATGACGCGGATGATACGCACAATAGTTTCTGAGGAGAGACTTACCTTATCTGCGATATCATTGATATAATCGCCGGAAACCTTCATTCCAGCAGGAACCAGACCAATCTGCAGGACCGTGAGCTGATCATTTTCATCTATCAGATAACTGCCGTCTTCCCGGAGACTGCCGTTTCTGGAATAATGACTGGCATCAACGGCATTTATCCTGGCCTGATAAAAGGTGTGGCCAATGCCATATCCTACAGAACCTTTAAAAGAGAGCAGGCTGTGAAGCTGTTCCAGTATCTGGCATTTCTTAAAATCCCCTGTGATCTCTTTTATGATGCTGTAATCTCCATACAGTTCAAAATCCCGGTATGTGTTTTTTATCACAAGGCGGTTCAGGTATTTTTGGTTCAGCTCCATGATCATCTTATTGATCTCCAGCCGTGTCTTTTCGTATGACACCTCATCCTGAACCGGCATATTTTCCATATTAATATGTATGACAGCAGGCAGATGGCTCTTCATATTTTTTATGGATATGCTTTTTTTCATGCTTTTTACAATATCACTGATCATGTTTTCATCAGGATAGACATAAATACAGGGAATGGATGTATCCCGCATATTTTCAATCACGCTGTAGAAATAAGTGATGATCATATCCAGTTTGTTCTGGGCTGCCAGCTCCCTGTACTTTACGGAGAGCGCAGCCTCCCGTTCATCCAGATCCACAGAGGAAGAGAAGTCTCTCCACTCCTCCTCGAACTCACGGATGCGCTGGGCGAACCGGTTGCTGACAAGAAGCTCTTTCAGGGTATGGCCGTCCTGAATAAAATCCATACCGATTCTGGAGAGTTTCAGGTGTTCATCCAGCACAATCTGCTGGAGCAGAATGTGGTAGGTGTTCTCCACACTGATGTGGAAATAATCCACCACAGCGTCGGCTGCCTGCTCGCCAAGGGAATATATGGCTTTCATGGGGGCAATACCGCTGACAAGAAATCCTTCAAAATCATCTTTGATTTTCAGATAAATATTTTTAAGCTCGTCCAGAGTATCATAAGTGAAGTATTCTACGGAGACATCTTCGCTGATTCCAGGGAGATGATCATTATAATGCTGGTAATAGTGCTGTTTCAGCAGCAGTGCAATTCGGTATCCCATAAGTTTTCCCCTTTAATATATAACAATAGTAAATCAGCCGGGCATATTTCTATTGTTTTGTTACAAAGCGATCATAAATATACCGGTTGGCCTCAATCTCCTGGCTGTCGTCGAGAGGGGCAAGTTCTGCCTTTCCGTATTTGCGCTCCAGAGCGTTTGCAATGAGGTAATCGCAGATATGCGGGTTTTTGGGAAGGAGGGGGCCGTGGAGATAGGTGCCCACTACATTTTTATAGAGCACGCCCTCGGCTTTGTCTTCCCCGTTATTGCCGTTTCCGTAGAGGACTTTTCCGAAAGGCTCATTATCTCCGATATAGGTGCGGCCTCCGTGATTTTCAAAGCCGACGATGGGAAGGCTGAATTTATGGTTTTCCAGGACGATATTGTCAATCAGACGGGGGCTGCCCTGCTCTGTATACAGGTCAACAAGGGAAAGACCCTCAATGCGCCCGTCATCCGTGTCGTAATAATGGCCCAGAAGCTGATAGCCGCCGCAGACAGCGATCACTACGCCGTTGTCCTCCACATAGTCTTTGAAATCTTTTTGTATGCTGCGGAGTCTGTCGCAGACCAGCATCTGCTCCCTGTCGGAGCCGCCGCCCAGAAGCACAATATCAAGGGTGGAAAAATCAATGTTGTCCTCAAGCTGGAATTCCACAGTTTCTGCCTCGATGCCTCTCCACTGGCAGCGTTTCATCATGCACTGGATATTTCCCCTGTCCCCGTACAGATTCAGGAGGTCCGGATATAAATGTCCGATTGTGATTTTCATGATTTTCTGCCCTCCATTTTCTTCAGTATGTTGTGAGTGGTATAAAGGCCGGTATAGTTTACAAGCAGGTACAGGTTTTTAGTTCCGTTTTTGAGTTTTGAGAGGATGGCCTTTTCAATATCCGGTTCCAGAGTGGACGGGATGTCCACGTATTTCAGACGCAGGCGCATATCCTGGCAGCGGATGCCGCTTACGGTAATAGAGGCGGCATTGGCGTCCTTCAGCCTGTCAAAATCCACATCCCAGAGCCAGGATACATCTGTGCCGTCCTGACTGTTGTCATTGATCAGGATGATGATATCTTTTGGAGCCGTGTCTGTCATGACCGCGCCGATATTCTGGTTAAATCCTGCCGGGTTTTTAGCCAGGTTGAGCATGACCATGGTGCCATCAATCTCAAAGAGTTCGTTTCTTCCGAACTGGGGTGTGTAATCCCCCAGAATCCGGTTGAAGCTGTCAAGAGGGATACCCGCCAGGGAGGCGGCTCCGTAAACGGCCAATATATTATAAATATTGTAGAAACCGCGGTAATTTGCTTTTACATGAAAATCACCCACATCAAAGGACAGACCGTCTGACATATCAATATGGCTGCCGTCAAACTGGGGCACAGGGCGGGCAAATCCGCATTTGGGGCAGTGATAATCTCCAAGCTGGCTGTAGTGATAGAAGTTGTATTCCATCTTTTCCCCACAGCGTTTGCAGAAACGGCCTTCCCGGATCTCCCTGGAGTCCTGTTCCTGATATACCTGCTCACTGATGCCGTAGGTGGTGTACGCATTGTCATTGTCCATGGCAAGGAAGGCGGATAAGGAGTCATCCGCATTGACCAGAAGTTTCATGTCCGGCGCCATCTTCATGGCCCGGGACAGGAGATTCATGGTAGTGTCAATCTCCCCGTACCGGTCAAGCTGGTCACGGAACAGATTGGTGAGTACCATATAGTCAGGTTTGAAATGAGGAAATACACGGACTGTGGATGCCTCGTCAATCTCAATACAGGCGTAATCCGCCCGCAGATGTCCGTTTGCCCGGGCATTCAGGACAAAGGCGGAGACGACTCCGTTCAGCATGTTGGAGCCGGTGCGGTTGCAGACAACGCGGCAGTTATTTGCTTCCAGAACAGAGGCTAAAAGGTTGTTGGTGGTAGTTTTGCCGTTGGTGCCGCAGACAACGAAAATGTCTTTTTTGACCTCAGACGCCAGTTCTTTTAAAATTGGGGGATAGATGGACAGCGCTATCTTACCGGCCAGTGTCACACCCTGCCTGCCGGTGATCTGGCAGGCTGTCTTTATGAGCTTGGCGCTCCATACAGCGAAAAGTCTTCTTATATTCATATACAAAAGTTCCTTTGTTTTTATTTGCGGTTTATCGAGCCGCATTCAGGGTTTCCAGATTCCCCATTTATTATACATAAAGTGAGGAAAGAGTACAAGCGGCATTCTGAATTGAGAAAAAAATCCCCGGCCCTTTTCGGCCGGGGCAGGGCTAATCGTCGAAAAGCCCCATCTCTTTTGCTTTTTTAATGATGTTTTCCAGTATCTTATCTTCGTACCTGTCACAGATTTCGATAAATTGTTTTTTGTCGTATTCTGATGAATACTTTGGCTCCTCATGATTTGTCATAAAATATTCCCCCATTCCATTCTTTTGTTTTAAATATACTCAATATTTTGAGTATAGTCAAGAGATTGAGTATGATACTATTCAATAAATGCACTGGATAGGAGAAGGGATTATGATAAGCTACAAACCATTTTATGAGACACTGTTCAGAAGAAACTTCACAGAGTATCAACTAATCCATCACCATGGTGTATCAGCGAATACCTTACACAGAATTAAAAAAGGTGAGGCCATAACCACAAAGACGATTGATACACTGTGTGACATCCTCAATTGTGAGGTACAGGATATTATACTTCATATATGAGGAGAGGCAGCAAAATGGGGGGAGAGAAAAAAGAGAAACACAGCTTTTACAGTGTGTTTCTCTTTTTTGCTATCTTACCAGCATATAAGCGGCGGCAGCCAGTATTACCTGGATGATCAGGAAGCGGACCACTACTTGTGTATCTGACCAGCCGCATTTTTTCCTTACGTGGTCATGAATGGGAGTTCTTGTATTTTTCAGGATAGAGATTTTCAGAAATCTCTTCAGAAATACTTTTACAAGACCCAGGCCGCCGTCAATGATCAGTACGCCTGCCAGCAGAAGGTAAATAACCGGGTGCTGGGATTTGATGGCGATCACTGCAATATAAAAACCAAGGGCCCTGGAACCGGCATCTCCCATGAGCATGCTGCTGGGCGAGGAATTAAAGTACAGGTATGCCAGCAGAACTGCGGCAAAAAGGAAGTTGGCGATCACATAAGTACCCAGAGTTTCTTTGAAAATCAGGCCAAAGGACAGCATGACAATAACACAGAGGCTGGCGCACAGCCCGTCCACACCATCGGTACAGTTTGTCACATTGATGGAAACCCAGAAGAGGATAATGCCCAGTATGGCATAGACAGCTTTGGGGATTTCCAGCTCGGTGAAGCCAAGGGAGATAGTGGTGCTGTTGAAATTCAGGAAAGTGAAGACCGCTACGGCTGATATGATGAGGTCAATCAGCCCCTTTTTGTATTCGTTCCATGGTGTCTCGGCGGCATCATCCAGATAACCGCTGAGCATAATGCAAAAAAGCAGTATGGCATAGACAATGTACTCTTTGCCAAGAGGCATAAAAAGTACGGTGCCGATAATAAAGCAGATGACAAATGTCAGTCCAACGCCTCTCGTTTTTCCTTTTGAGAGTGCGCCGTTTAGGGCAAAATCACGCCCCTGGTCACTGGGGAGAAAGGAAAACGGGTGCTTCAGTGCAAAAAATGTGATGAGAAAGGTAAGGATGATCCCCAGCATCACAATCTGTTTGGTGTCTAAATATTGATTTAGTAAATGGTACATAAGATTTCTTTTGCTTTACAGCAATCCTCCTTCTTTGTTTTAAAACACTTTTAGTATACCACATCCGGAAATGAGGGGAAACAAAAAATTTATCAGATATGTAGACCCGGAAAAGGCCAAAAAACCGGCTGTGCGCTGCAGGTCATTCTGCGCGTCACAGCCGGTTTGGAGAGCAGCGCATCTCAGGGGCGGAACATGGATTCCACATATTCCCGCATCTCGTGGCGGGAATTTACCTGTCTTGCCTTGTCTACCAGAGGCTTCTGTTCCGACTTGGAAAGTCTGGCAAAATGGTTCAGGATATCTGAGTGCATGGCCAGTTCCATGGTGAAGCCGATGGGAAGTTCTTCGTTGTCAATCATTTCAGGTCACCTCGCTTCCTGTCAGCCTTCTCCGCCGGGGCCGTCTTTGCGCGGCACTTCGTCGGGGATCACGTCAGTGGCGTCGGACTCCCTGGGAAGGTCGATTTCAGGAATGTTTCCGTCATCATAGTCATTTCTGTAAGGTTTTTCTTTTAACATGGCAGTTTCCTCACTTTTTTTACTTGTGTTGGGAGGCAGCAATGTTGACCGCGCTGCAGAATTAGTATGCGGAAAAAAATTTTTTCTATGCAGAGTGTCACCTTTTGTCGTTTTCGTGCGTCTAATATATGGTTGGTTCATTCCCAGCAGAATTCTGTGACAGGATAGAATATGAAGAAAAATTTTCACATACAATAAAAAAATAGAAAGTATGACAAAAGCTTTAAATTTTTTTAAGGATTGATTTATATTTATCCGGTTGTAGAATTTTGTGTTATAATAGACAAGTGTTCGCGCTTATGTCGAATACTGGCGGCTGCGGCATGGAAAATCAGGTAAAAATAGCTGCAGGCCGGACAGAAATGTAATATCGGGGAGCAAATTAAATGAAGAAAAAAACACAGCAAAAGAAGATGCAGCAGGCAGAGAAAAAGGCAGAAGCTGCTGTCCGTCAAGGGGAGAAAAAGCAGACACAGCCTAAGTCAGAGATGGAAGCGAAAATCGACTCTGCCATGGAGAAGATCATCCAGGATACCATAGGAAGCCAGGAGGAAGCGGCTGTTTACCGGGAACCGGATAAAAAAGCTGAGAAAAAGCAGAAAAAGGCAGCTAAGAAAGAGATAAGGGCTGAGAAAAAGAAGGGTAAAAAGACCGGAATAAAAATTGCACTGGGCATCACAGGAGCTGTCATCATACTGGCAGCAGCCGGCTATGGCGCAGGTGCTTACTATTATAAAGATAAATTCTTCAAGGGAACGACCATCAACCATATAGCCTGCGAAAATATGACCGTGGAGCAGGCAGAAGACCTGATCCGGAAAAAAGTGGAGGATTATTCCATCCGGGTGCAGTTCAGGAATGACCAGACAAGAGAGATCAAAGGCCAGGATATCAGCTATGCCTATGTCAGTGACGGAAGTGTGCAGAAGCTTTTGGATGACCAGAACCCATTTACCTGGATCAAGGGATATTTCAGAGGAACGGACTATGAGACCGCGGAAAACATACAGTATGACAAGGAGGCCTTAAGGGCGCAGCTTCAGTCCTTTGACTGTATGCAGGCGGCCGGTATGGAGGCTCCCACGGATGCGTACATTGATTTCCGGGAAAATCAATTCGTCATTGTGGATGAGACGGCAGGGACCACTGTGCAGGAGGATGTCATGTTCTCTGCCCTGGAAACAGCAGTGGCAGGCAGTCAGGAATCCGTCTCCGCTGAGGAGGCAGGCGCCTATGCGGCTCCGGCTGTCACAAAGGAGGACCCCACGCTGCTCCATCAGAGGGATGTGTGGAATTCCTGTGCGGCGGTGACAATAACTTACACCTTCGGAGATAAAACGGAAGTGTTGGATGGCATGACTGTGAAAGACTGGATGACGTACGATGAGAACGGAAATTATGTGGAGGACCCGGCAACCCTGGAGGCCAGAGTGACGGAATTTGTGGGCTGGCTGGCTGAGAATTATGACACAGTGGGCAGAGACAGGACTATCACGAGCACTGCCACAGGGGAACCGATCACGGTCTCCGGCGGCAATTACGGTTTCCAGATCAACCAGTTAAAGGAAAAGGCACAGCTTTTGGAGGATATAGCAAACCATGTGGTGACGGTCCGTGAGCCTGTATACTCCAAGGCAGGCGTGACCTACGGGGATAATGATATCGGAGGCACCTATGTGGAGATTGACCTGACAAGCCAGCACCTGTGGTTCTACAGGGACGGTGCGCTTTTGATGGATACTGACTTTGTGTCCGGTACTTATGTCATGAGGGACAGAAGAACACCGGGAGGTGTGTATTCTCTCATGTATAAACAGACAAACCAGGTGCTTAGGGGACGTAAACTGGAGGACGGCACCTATGAGTATGAGCAGCCCGTAAAATACTGGATGCCCTTTAACGGCGGTATCGGCCTGCATGACGCCAACTGGAGATACAGCTTTGGCGGTTCCATCTACCGGACCAGCGGTTCCCATGGCTGTATCAATCTGCCGACCTCGGCGGCGGCAACCATATATGAAAATATAGAAGCCGGCTGTCCTGTGGTATGTTTTTACAGGGAATAGGGAAGAAATTAAGTCTTGCAGGGCACAGAAGATTGTGCTAAGATATAAGAAGAGACAGGAGACAAGAGGATAAAGCCGTATCACGGCTTTATTGTCTTGTCTTTTTAGAATCAAATGGTTTACTAGTTTACAGTACAGAAATGGAGCGTCTCATGAAACAACAGGAAATTCTGGAACAATTTGAGGACTGCCCTGTGGTGGCAGCCATTAAGGATGAACAGGGACTGAAGCAGTGCCTGCAGTCAGAGATTGGAATCGTCTTTGTGCTCTATGGGGATATCTGTAATATCGGAGATATTGTAGAGCGTCTGAAAAAGGGCGGCAAGACGGTTCTGGTACATATTGACCTCATCGGAGGTCTGAGCAGCCGGGAGGTTGCCGTGGATTTTTTGAAGAATACCACAGAGGCCGACGGTGTGATCTCCACCAAGCCGGGAATCATCAAACAGGCAAGGGAACTGGGGCTGTTCGCAGTCATGCGTTTTTTTGTCATTGATTCCATTGCTTTTGAGAGTATCAGAAGACAGACGGAGAGTGTGCACCCGGATATGATCGAGGTGCTGCCGGGGGTTATGCCGAAGATCATTGCAAAAATCTGCACGCACAGCAGAACACCTGTCATAGCAGGGGGACTGATCGCAGATAAGGAGGATATCGTGGCAGCGCTCAGTGCAGGAGCCGTATCCATATCCACCACCAACCAGAAGGTCTGGTTTATGTAAAAACATAGATATAACGCTGGAGAACAGAGACAAAGCGGAGGACACATGTAAGAAGCATGTGTGTTCGTTTTGTCTCTTTTTATTTTTTATGGAAAACAGGAGGAATGAAGAGATGAAGTATGATGTGGTGATTATCGGCGCAGGTGTTGTGGGAAGCGCTGTGGCAAGGGAACTGTCCAGATATGATTTAAAGACAGCCGTCCTGGAACGGGAGGAGGATGTGTGCTGCGGAACCTCCAAAGCCAACAGTGCCATTGTGCATGCCGGTTTTGACGCTGAGCCCGGTTCCATGAAGGCCAGGATGAATGTAAGGGGAAGCAAAATGATGGAGGCTCTGTCAAAGGAACTGGATTTTCCATATAAGAAAAACGGTTCTCTGGTCCTGTGTTTCCATGAAACGGACATTCTGAAGCTGGAGGCGTTAAAGACGCGGGGAGAAGAAAACGGCGTGGAGGGTCTCAGGATCGTGACGGGAGAGGAGATCCATAAATTGGAGCCGAACATTTCCCATGATGTGAAAGCCCTGTTATATGCGCCCACCGGCGGTATTGTATGTCCGTTCAAGCTGACCATTGCCTTGGCGGAGAATGCCAGTGTGAACGGTGTGGATTTCTTTTTGAACACAGAGGTTAAGGCAGTCAGAAAGCTTGAAAAGGGCGGTTATGAGATCGAGACTGACCGGGAATGTTATGAGACAGCCTGTGTCGTCAACGCGGCAGGCGTGTACGCGGATGTTTTCAACAATATGGTAAGCAAGAGGAAGCTTTCCATCACCCCAAGAAAGGGAGAATACTGCCTGCTGGATAAAAAGGCCGGAAATTTTGTGTCACATACCGTATTCCAGCTCCCCACCAAGATGGGAAAAGGTGTCCTTATCACCCCGACAGTTCACGGCAACCTTCTTGTAGGTCCTACTGCGGATGACATTGAGGACAAAGAGGGAATCCAGACAACAGCCCGGGGACTGGGAAAAGTGGCATCCCTGGCACGTGTCAGTGCCGCGGATGTGCCCCTGCATATGGTGATCACCTCCTTTGCAGGACTCCGGGCCACGGAAAAAGATGAGGATTTCGTACTGGGTGAGGCAGAGGACGCGGAGGGATTTTTCAATGCAGCGGGCATTGAGTCACCGGGTCTGTCAAGTGCCCCGGCCATAGGGGAATATCTGGCGGAGCTTGCGGCAGAGCGTCTGCAGGCCAAAAAGAAAGAGAATTTCATCAGCACCAGAGAGGATATCCCCAATGTGGCACAGGCATCCCCGGAGGAGATTGCAGAGCTGATCAAAAAAGACCCGGCTTACGGCAATGTGATCTGCCGCTGTGAGACTGTGACAGAGGGCGAGATCATAAATGCCATCAGGCGGCCTCTGGGCGCCAGGTCCTTAGACGGTGTAAAGCGGAGGACAAGAGCGGGAATGGGCAGATGTCAGTCCGGCTTCTGCGCGCCCAGAACCATGGAAATCCTGGCAAGGGAACTGCACATGGACCCGCTTAAGCTGACCAAGGCGGGAAAAGGCTCAAAGCTTCTGACCGGCGTGATCAAAGAGGACGAAACGGGAATTACAGAGACATTCTAAACGGGGAAAGAGAGGAAAAATCATGCAGTATGATCTGATTATAATAGGCGGAGGCCCTGCAGGCCTTGCAGCCGCTGTATCTGCCAGAAAAGAAGGGGTGGAGAACATCCTGATATTAGAGCGTGACAGGGAACTGGGTGGCATTCTGAACCAGTGTATCCACAATGGCTTCGGCCTTCATACCTTTAAGGAGGAGCTGACAGGGCCGGAATACGCCTGGCGTTTCATTCAGCAGGTGGAGGAGCTTCGGATTCCCTATAAGCTGCACACCATGGTGCTGGATATCCGGGACGGGGAAGACGGTAAGACCGTTATGGCTATGAACCGGGAGGATGGCCTTATGATGCTTACAGCCCGCGCTGTTATCTTAGCCATGGGCTGCAGGGAGAGGCCGAGAGGTGCCCTGAACATTCCGGGATACCGGCCGGCGGGTATATACACCGCAGGAACTGCGCAGAGACTGGTAAACATGGAGGGATATATGCCGGGCAGGGAAGTTGTGATCCTGGGTTCCGGTGATATCGGTCTGATCATGGCCAGAAGAATGACTCTGGAGGGAGCCAAAGTAAAAGTGGTGGCAGAGCTGATGCCCTTCTCCGGCGGTCTTCAGAGAAATATCGTACAGTGTCTGGATGACTTTGACATCCCCTTAAAACTCAGCCATACGGTGATCGACATTCAGGGTAAAGAAAGGGTGACGGGAATCACATTGGCAGAAGTGGATGAGAACAGAAAGCCGATTCCGGGAACAGAGGAATTTTACGCCTGCGACACCCTGCTTTTGTCCTGCGGCCTGATTCCGGAAAATGAACTGTCGGGAAAAATCGGTGTGGAGCTGTCCCGCATCACCTCAGGTCCAGTGGTGAATGAAAGTCTGGAGACAAATGTGCCCGGTGTATTCGCCTGCGGCAATGTACTCCATGTACATGACCTGGTGGACTATGTGTCCGAGGAGGCGGCAAGGGCAGGCGCCTGCGCGGCAGCGTATATCCGGGGTGAGAAGGAGAAAGAGGATACAAAAGAGATTCCCGTCTTCGCTGTGGACGGTGTGCGCTATACCGTGCCCCAGACAATACGTCCTGCCTGTATGGAGGATACCCTCACATTGCGTTTCCGTGTGGGCGCTGTTTACCGGGACTGTTATGTGAGTGTGTATCTGGGAGACCGGCGGATCTGGCATAAAAAGAAGAGAAAACTGGCACCCGGCGAGATGGAACAGGTTGTCCTAAAAAAATCGGATTTGACAGACCGGGAAAGTTTCGATAAGATTACTGTGAAAGTGGAGGAGGCATAGAGATGGAAACAAGAGAATTGATCTGTATTAACTGTCCTCTGGGATGCAGCCTCACTGTGACCATGGAGAACGGAGCTGTGAAAAAGGTGGAGGGAAACACCTGCAAAAAAGGCGAGGCATATGGAACGAAAGAAGTGACCAATCCCACAAGGATCGTGACCTCCTCTGTCCGTGTGACAGGAGGCACACTTCCCGTAGTGTCTGTCAAGACAGCTTCCGATATTCCAAAAGGAAAGATTTATGACTGCGCGAAAGCTTTAAAAACCGTGGCAGTGAATGCCCCGGTACATATCGGTGACGTGGTACTTAAAAATGTGTGCGGTACCGGTGTGGATATGATCGCCACAAAGAACATTCCGGCGGTATCAAAATAAACAGGTTTTACAAGGAGAAAAAAATGCTGACAGATAAGAACGGTAAAAATGCAGAGAGCTTAAGAGACAAGAAACTGTATCTTCTGGATATGGACGGAACCATCTATAATGAAGATGAGATTTTTGAGGGGACACTGGATTTCCTGGATGAGATTGAGCGAAGGGGCGGACAGTACATATTTATCACCAACAATTCCTCCAAGTCAGTGAACGACTATGTGGATAAAGTGGCAAAGATGGGCATACGGGCCGGATACGAGAACTTCTACACATCCAGCCAGGCGACTGCCATGTACATCCATGAAAATTATCCGGGCCAGGTGGTCTACTGTATGGGAACCCGTTCTCTTGTCAAGGAGCTGCGCGAGGCAGGTATTCAGGTGGTTACAGAGGTGGATGACAGAGCATCCATTGTCCTCATCGGATTTGACACGGAAAATACTTCGGAGAAGATCAGGAATACCTGTATCATGCTTGGTAAGGACGTGGTGTATCTGGCTACGAATCCGGACTTCGTATGTCCGGTGAGCTTTGGATATATCCCTGACTGCGGCTCTATGAGCATAATGCTGAAAAATGCCACAGGAAAAGAACCATTTTTTATTGGTAAACCTGAGCCGATTATGGTAAACTGTGTATTAAAGAAGCTGGGAATGAAGGCAGAGGATGCTGTCATCATTGGAGACCGGCTTTACACAGATATCAAAACCGGAGCAAATGCCGGAGTGGATACCATCTGTGTGCTTTCCGGTGAAGCGACTACACAGGACATAGAAGAAGGAGATGTAAAGCCAACCTATGTCTTTGACAGCGTTAAAGAGATTTATGAGGGACTGACAGAAGCATGAGATATAAGAATATCAGGGAAGGGCGCTTTGTAAGCCGCCCCAACCGTTTTATTGCCCGTGTGGAGATCGACGGGCAGGAAGAAATCTGTCACGTAAAAAACACTGGAAGGTGCCGGGAATTGTTAGTTCCCGGTGCCTCTGTTTTTTTGGAGAAAAGTGACAAAAAAGAACGGAAAACAGCGTATGACCTGATCGCTGTGAGAAAAGGGGACCGCCTGATCAACATGGATTCCCAGATTCCCAACCGGGTAGTGGAAGAGTGGCTGCGAAATGGCGGCCTTTTTGGTGAAGGCGCATACATCCGGCCTGAGACAAAATACGGAACTTCCCGTTTTGACCTGTACATAGAACAGGGAGAGCGGAAAATTTTTATGGAAGTAAAAGGCGTGACCCTGGAGGAAGAGGGAATCGTCCGCTTCCCGGACGCGCCTACGGAGCGCGGCATCAAGCATATAAAGGAGCTGTGCCAGTGTATAAAAGACGGCTATGAGGCGTATATTATGTTTGTTATCCAAATGAAGGACGTGAGATATTTCGAGCCGAACAAAAAGACACAGGAGGCGTTTGCCCGGGCACTTTTGGAGGCAGAACAGGCCGGTGTGCATATTCTGGCCTATGATTGTTTTGTGGAACCGGATTCCATCTTTCTGGGGGAAGCGGTGGAGGTACAGCTTATATGAAACTGGAAGAGATAATAAAGCCCCTGCTCTCCTGGTATGAGGAGAATAAGCGGGACCTGCCCTGGCGCAGGGAACCGACTCCCTACCATGTGTGGGTTTCTGAGATCATGCTGCAGCAGACTAGGGTGGAGGCTGTAAAGGGATACTATGAGCGTTTCCTTACAGCTCTTCCGCAGATTGAAGACTTGGCTGCCTGCCCGGAAAATAAACTCTTGAAATTGTGGGAGGGTTTGGGCTATTATAATCGTGTGAAAAATATGCAGAAGGCAGCTAAAGAGATTGTTTTGAAGTACGGAGGAGAGCTTCCCGCTGATTACGAGGAGATTCTGGAGCTTCCCGGCATCGGCAGCTACACGGCAGGTGCCATTTCTTCCATTGCCTACGGCCTGAAAAAGCCGGCCGTGGACGGCAATGTACTGCGGGTCCTTTCCCGGATCACAGAAAACGGGGAGGATATCCTGAAGCAGTCCGTAAAGCGCCGGGTGGAGCAGGAGCTGGAGGCAGTCATGCCCGCAGACAGGCCGGGGGCCTTTAACCAGAGCCTGATGGAGCTGGGGGCTGTGGTGTGTATACCGAACGGTATGGCAAAATGCCAGGTCTGTCCGGTACAGCATCTGTGCAGTGCCAGAGCTCACGGCACGGTTTTGGAGTATCCGAAAAAGGCAGCGAAAAAGCAGCGCAGGATTGAGGAAAAGACAGTCCTTCTCATACAGAACGGGCAGGAATACGCTGTCTGCAGGCGCCCGGACAAAGGGCTTCTGGCAGGTCTGTATGAATTTCCGAATATGGATGGATGGCTGACCGAGGAGGAAGTGATCAGGGCGGTTGAGGCGTTAAAGCTCATGCCTCTTCACATAAAACACGCCGGAGAGGCGAAACATATCTTTTCTCATGTGGAGTGGCATATGAAAGGATATGTGGTCAGAGTAGCCTCCACAGAGAAGAGGGCAGGAAATCTGCTCTTTATTGACAAAAAAGAGTCGAAGGGAAAATACCCGATTCCCTCCGCTTTTTCCGCATATAGAAAATATATTGAGGAGGACGAATAAAATGAAATTATTGTCCGTAACAGTTCCCTGTTATAATTCACAGGCATACATGGAGAAATGCGTGGATTCCCTGCTGGAGGGCGGGGATCAGGTGGAGATTCTGATCGTCGATGACGGGTCCGTGGATGACACGGCGAAGATCGCAGATGATTATGCAGCCAGATATCCCGGCATTGTAAAGGCCATACACCAGGAGAACGGCGGCCACGGGGAGGCCGTGAACACAGGTCTTAAAAATGCCACAGGAATCTTTTTCAAAGTGGTGGACAGCGACGACTGGGTGAACAAGGAGGCTTATGACGCGATCCTGACAAAGCTTTCAGAGATCGTGGGAGGGCCCCAGACCCTGGATATGATGATCAGCAATTTTGTCTATGAAAAGCAGGGTGCCAGACGGAAGAAAGTCATGCGCTATAAGAAATACCTTCCCCAGGGAAAAATTTTCACCTGGGAGGAGATCAGTAAGATGCCGGTGGGCAAATATATCCTGATGCATTCCGTGATCTACAGGACCGGACTGCTGAGGGAATGCGGCCTGGAGCTGCCGAAACACACCTTTTATGTAGACAACCTGTTTGTCTACCAGCCTCTGCCCTCTGTGAAGACCATGTATTATATGGACGTGAACTTCTACCGGTATTTTATCGGCAGGGAGGACCAGTCAGTACATGAGGATGTGATGATACGCAGGATTGACCAGCAGCTTCTGGTGAACCGTCTCATGATCGATTCCGTGGCCGGCAAGAGGATCAGCGACAAACATCTGCGCCAGTATCTGCTCCGGTATCTGGACATTATCACAGCCGTATCCTCCATCATGCTGATACGCTCCGGCACGGAGGAAAATCTGGAGAAGAAAAAGGATCTGTGGAAATACCTGAGAAACGAAGACATCCATATCTACAGAAAACTCCGCCTGGGTATTCTGGGCAGAAGTGTAAATCTGCCGGGATGGAGCGGAAGGAATATTTCTGTGGCGATCTATAAAGTGGTGCAGAAGTTCTATGGGTTTAACTAAAGGATAAAGGGCAGCGGCATTTGCCGGTGAAGCCATATAAAAAGGACGTTCCAAAAGCGGAACGTCCTTTTTATATGCAGAATTGTGAATTGTTATTTTACAAAAGCAGGCTGTTTCTGTCGTGCCGGATGTTCTTTGTAGAACATCTGGTAGCAGAAGACATTCAGCGCAAATGCCGCCACCACATCCACAAGTGTATGCTGCTTCAGGAATACGGTAGCCATGATGATAAGTATGGTCAGAAGCAGGGTACCGCCCAGAAGAACGGGATGCTTTCTTGCTTTTGCGTTTTTAAACACTGCGGTACAGCAGGCCACGGAATTAAACACATGGATGCTGGGCAGTATATTGGTTGGAGTGTCGATCCGGTATAAATGCCTCACCAGCTCTATGAAGATGCTGTCACCCGTAAGCTTGGGACGCAGGTCCTGTCCGTTGGGGTAAATGTAGGAGATGACGAGAAACAGTGTCATGCCCACTCCAAGGGTAAATATAAGCTGGTAAAATTCCCGCTTGCTGTCATTAAATAATGAGAAGTACAAAACGGTCACTGCGATGTAGGCAAACCACAGCAGATACGGGACGATGAAATATTCACAGAAAGGGATATAGTCATCAATCTTCATATGGATGATATGAGGCCGGACATCGCGCTGTTCCAGATACTGGAAAGCTGTAAGATAAAAGATGCCGTATACCGGGATAATCCAGGTGTGTTTGTATTTTTTCAGCAGATTCACATAATCACCTTCTTTTCGATGCCGGAGCCTTTCTTTGTCCTGCCCATTATAGCACAGGAAAATCAAGATAACAATGGGATTTACAGTAAATTCAGAAAAGCTTCACATCCCATTCACACTCTGAAAAAAACGTCTGTTCATGCCTGTTTTGGCGGAAGAAAGCTGTCAAAAATGACGGAATCAAAACGCTTTTTACAGGTTTCATAGGCTTCCGGCGTGCGCAGTGTCCAGGCAAATACAGGTGTTTTGTACAGATGGCGGTTCAGACAGAAGCTCAGGTTTCGGCTGTCCTTATAGCAGTAGGCAATGAAGTCAGGGCGTCCGATGCAGTTGGTGAGCAGATGCTTGACCAGAAAGCTTAAGACATATCCGCCCTCAGCTACCGGACTTGTCAGGTTGGAGGAGAGCTGTCCTCTCACAACATCCGGCCGGTTGCGGCGGTACCAGAAAAGTGCCAGGGAATTAAAGGATTCGATACAGTAGCTTCCCTGATACCCTTGTAACAGTTTATCCACCAACGCACATGGATATGTATGGTGAGAGTGAAGTTTTATCTCGATCAGCAGGGGAACCCGTCCGTCCACAAGCTTCAGTACGTCCGAGAACAGAGGAATCTTCTCACCGGTATTCTGCAGGGAGAGCTTCTGCAGCTCCTCGTACGTCTTTGTCTCCAGCGGGAGGTCAATGCCGCACATACGGCCCAGTGTGTAGTCATGGAAAACTACGATCTTGTTGTCCTTAGTCACCTGGACATCCAGCTCAATGGGATATCCGCACAGAACTGCCCGTTCAAATGCCGGCATGGAATTTTCCGGGATGCCCTCCCCGGGGTCGAACAGGCCCCGATGGGCAAAAAGCCTGTGCATAAAGGCGCGCGTCTGCGATTTTCTTGTAAAACGCGGCATGATACAGTAAAAGTAAAGTAAAAAACCGAGCAGTACAATGGAAGCGGTTATCAGCAGTAATTTCATAAGTTAAACCTTCTTTCAACTATCCGGTGATGACTGAGATCTGTTCCCGGGCTGTCGTTAGGGAAAGAGAATCCCTGAATCCAAAGGATTCCCCGTCACAGTGTACAGGGAGAGGACGCCGGCTGATGATCTCCACCACATGCCCCTTTTGTATTTCTATGCCGCGGAACCATATATGTTTCCCGATAAAGGCAGTGGGCAGCATGGTGATGATCTTTAACTTGGAGAGTTTCCCGGCTACACAGATATGTATATTTCCGTCTGCGTGATCCGCGTCCGGACAGAATTTGCATCCTCCGCCCTCATATTTCAGATTCATGCCCGCCACGAAAAAGCAGCGGGGAAAACGGCAGATCCTCTGCCTGTCCAGCCGGATATCCACACGGCAGGGGCGGTAGAGGAATAATTGTTTCAGGGCAATGGCCGCGTAGGTGAGCTTGCCCAGATGGTATTTGTTCAGAAAATCCTTGAGGCCGGAATTCAGCGCCTCGTGGCAGATGGAGGCATCAAAACCAATGCCTGCACTGATGAGGAAATACCGCTTCTCCCCGTTCGACTGCGCGATTCCAATGTCCATCTTCTCTATGTCTGCCGGGGCCAGGATCTGTTCCACGGCTTTTTCGGTGTCTTTGGTAAGCCCAAGGCCTCTGGCAAAGTCATTGCCGGAGCCGGTGGGGATATAGCCCAGGGTAATGTGGGTGTACACGGTTTTCACAAGCCCGTTCACCACCTCATTCACGGTGCCGTCACCGCCCACAACAACCAGGGTGCAGGGTATGGAAAGGGCAGCGATCTGGTGTGCCAGCTCAGCAGCATGTCCCTGCTTCTGGGTAAAATAGGCCTCATATTCCAGATTTTCCTCATCCAGACGTTTTTTTACACGGTCCCAGATCTCCTGTCCTTTGCCGGAACGGGAGCGGGGATTGATGATAAAATAGTACATATACTTCTCCTTCTTTGCCATTATTGTAGCAGTTTCCCGTTGTGAGGACAAGTAAAATATGTTATGATAAAAAAACAGTGAGCTGAAAGGAGTTAAGATACATGGACAATGAATTTGTAACCTTTACAATAGGTAAGAAAAAACATATTGCGCTGATCGCCCATGACAATGAAAAACCGAAACTCATCGAATGGTGCAAAGAGAATTATGATATACTGAAAAACCACAGCCTTTACGGAACCGGCACCACAGCCAGACTGATCGCGGACAAAGCAGGGCTTCGTATCAAGGGATACAACAGCGGCCCTCTGGGCGGTGACCAGCAGATTGGCGCCAAAATCGTGGAAGGTGTCATTGATTTTGTGGTGTTTTTCTCAGACCCTCTGACGGCGCAGCCCCATGATCCGGATGTGAAAGCCCTTATGCGTATCGCACAGGTATATGATATTCCCATGGCTATCAACAAGGCTACAGCGGATTTCATGATACATTCCCAGTTTATGGACGCAGAATATGACCATGAAGTGATCAACTTTAAAAAGAATGTGGAGAGACGTGCGGATTCCATGTAGGGATACGTGTACACTCTATAAAACCAGAAAAGATGTCTTCCTGCCGTAAAGCAGAAGACATCTTTTTCTTTGTTATCTCAGGTAGTGATCCAGGTGCTGTATCCTGCCCGCCGCAGGGTCTGCTCCATCCTGACGGCATTTGCCAGATACTGATAAGCGCCAACCTGCACTTTATAAAAGCCGTCCTCACTTAAAATGTATGCCGGAAATCCCTGGTCCTGCAGTTCATAGAGCAGGTTATCGGCGTATTGTTTTTCCCGGAACATGCCCACCTGTACCCGGTAAAGCACGGGCTCCCCTGCAGGCGGCTTCTCCACCTCTTCCTCCTCCAGTGTTCCCAGGATCGCGTAGGCGATGCTCTGGGCGATCTCATCAAATTTCTCGTCAAACAAAGCGTTGTCCGCGTCGTTGTTGATAAAGCCAACTTCAACCAGTACCGCGGGCATCTGTGTGCGGCGAAGGACTACCAGACCGGGCCTTGCTCTTACGCCCAGGTTCTTAAAGCCAAGTTCCCCCAAGGCTCCATTGATATTTTCCGCCATGTCAACCTTTCGTCCCGACAGGTCATAGACCAGGGATTCCACGCCGGAATACTGGTTGGGCTGAGGACTGGAGTTCCGGTGGAAGGAAATGAACCAGTCTGCCCCGGTCTGATTTGCGATGCGGGCTTTCTCAAATGGTGTCTGATATACATCGGTGGTGCGGGTGTACACCACATCCACCCCGTTCTGGGAGAGAATCCGGCCTACTGCCAGGGCCAGGCGGAGATTGTCATCTTTCTCCTGTCTGCCCTTATAGACAGCGCCGGGATCCGTTCCCCCATGCCCGGCGTCTATTACAACTTTATATGCCAAATGGTGACTCCTTGAATCGCTTTATGATTATTATATGCGCTGCCTCTGATTTTGTGCCCTGCACAGACGGCGGAATTTGAAAATCAGGGGCAGGATCATCAGGCACCAGATGATTGGCTCTGCAATGATGATCCCCATATACTGCAGAATGGGGGTCAGAAACAGGGCAATGAGCACCTTGCCTGCAAGCTCAATGAAGCTGGATATGACAGGGGTGATATGGTCCCCGATGGCCTGCAGGGCGTTTCTTAAGATATTGATCCCGCAGGCTACAAAGTACAGCAGAGAATTTATACGCAGATATTTGGATGCGTTCTCTATGACCGCCGGACTGCTGCTTCCTGTGACCAGATGGATCAGGAAGGGGGCGGCTGTGTAGCTTAAGAGGATGATAATAAAGGTCCATCCCCATGTGATGAACAGTGCCTGCCGAATACCGATCTTCACCCGGTCAAACTTTCCGGCGCCGAAGTTCTGTCCGCAGAAGGTAGCCATGGTCACGCCCATGACGGAGATGGGCAGGAAATAAAACTCGCAGATTTTTCTGGCAGCGGTATGGGCCACAATGATCTCCGTGCCGAAGGTGTTGATGGCACACTGAAGAGCCAGGGTACCGAAAAATACCAGGGACATCATAAGAGCCATGGACATGCCGGAGGAGTAAAGGACTTTAACCATGGTTCGGCTCAGCCTGAAGTCCCCGGGCTTCAGCCGGAAAATGGGATAGCGCCTCCACATGTACACAAAACTCAGCACAACGGATACGCTCTGGGCCAGGACCGTTGCCAGGGCAGCGCCTCTCACTCCCATATGAAACTGCAGGATAAATAAAAGGTCAAGCCCCACATTCAGAAGGGCAGCACAGACCAGGAACAGAAGCGGCGCTACGGTATCCCCCACTGCCCGCATGATCCCGGCCAGGGCGTTGTAGAGCATGGTGATGAGCATACCCATCAAAATGATTTTTATGTACCCGGATGCCTCTGAGAGGAGCTGGTCCGGGACCTGCAGCAGGGACAAGAAGCCATTGAGCCCCAAAAGGGACACCACAGTCAGTACCACTGTGGTCAGAAATCCCAGTAGAAAGGTTCCCGCAGCCGCTTTTCTCAGCCGCTCTTTCTTGTCAGCCCCGAAGTTCTGGGAGACAATGATGGAAAAGCCGTTGGTCAGGCCCTGCAGAAAGCCGATGAGCAGTGTGCTGATGGCTGTTGTGGCACCGACAGCGGCCAGGGAGGATTCCCCCAGTGTGCTTCCCACGATTCTGGTGTCAGCCAGACTGTAAAAAAGCTGGAACAGATTGCCCAGGCACACAGGCAGGGCAAAGGAGAGCATAAGCTTGGTTGGGTTCCCCTGAGTCAGATTCTTCATATTTTTAATCTCCAGTGATCGTATTTCTAAAAATCCTTTACCATAATATCACAAGTTGTGAAAATAGCAATAACAATTCTAAAATCTCCATAAAGTCTCGAAAAACCTCTTCCTTTCTCAATTTAGAAGTGATAAAATCTAAATCAGCATAAAAAAAGGACGGATGAGTGAATCAATGAAGAAACCACAGATGAAAGACGAAACAAGAAAAAAAGTTGACAATTTCTGGTACTATTATAAGTTCCACGTACTGATCGGAGCATTTCTGCTCTTTATGGTCATTGTGTTTATCAAGGATATGCTTGGGAAAGTGGATTATGATTACAATATTGCCTTTGTCACGGACTACATGATCGCGGATGAGGACAGCCAGGCGCTGCAGGGGTATTTTGAAGCCAATGCAGAGGATTTGAACGGAGACGGGGAAGTCCACGTACAGATCCAGAACTATGTGCTCCCTCCGGATGATGCCCAGGGATATGATCCCCAGATGCTGGCGGCAGGCCAGACGAAAATGACAGTGGATATGCAGGAAGGAACCAGCATGATATTCTTTATCAGCCAGCAGAATTTTGAAAAGTTCAAGGACGCCGGTGTTTTCCCGGAAAAACTGGAGGACTTTGCCAAGGTGGAAGACTGTGCCGCCTATGAAGAGATTGGCAGGCCTGCCTCTGTCAAGGATCTGTATGTCGCCATGCGCAGCCTGGAAGGGACTAAGATGGAGAAGGACGAAGAGATGACAACCTATTATGATGCCTGCGAGACACTCCTTGATCAGTTTGTCTCCGGCCAAAAATAAGAAAAAGATGATTGAGGAACCTGTCAGTTCAGTTCCCCAATCATCTTTTTAATATTCTGCATCTGGTTGTCAACAGCCGTGATGGTGTGGGCGCATTCCAGAAGCTCCATACTGATGAGTTCGTGGTCTTTGTTGCTTCCCAGTTCTTTTTTGTAGCGGAGCTGGTGTTCCAGGCTTGCCCAGAAATCCATACCTATGGTTCGGATCTGCACCTCAGCCCGCATGGGTGTCTTTCCCTCAGCGAAGAAAACGGGAATCTCCACGATCATGTGATAGCTTCTGTAGCCGTTGGACTTGGGATTCAGGATGTAGTCCTTGATGCGGAGGATTTTGATATCGTCCTGTTCCGCCAGAAGATTGGCAACTGTGTAGATATCGTCTATAAAGGAGCAGATAACGCGGATTCCGGCCACATCGTTTAACTGTTCCCGGATATTGGTCTCCGTAAATTCGTAACCCAGTTTCTGCAGCTTGCTGTAGATGCTCATGGGCTTTTTGATCCTGGTCTTGATGGAGGAGATGGGATTTCGGTTGTATTTTACGGAGAATTCATCATCCAGCACTTCCAGTTTGGTCTGGATCTCCCGTATGGCACAGCGGTACATCATCATGAGAGAGTTGTAGTAATCTGTATTTTTTATAAAGCGCTCAGGAAAGCGCACGTCAAAGTCCTGTGGAGCTATGTTCATATCCTCTGTTTTTTTCTGCAAAAATATGCCTTCTTTCATGTTTTTTTTCAGTATATCGGAAAAATAAGGTTACGTCAATGTGGGGATGGTATTTTGCAGAAACTTATAGTATAATAATATAGACTATGTCAAGAAGTAAGAACCTGCAGCAGGCAAGATGCTGCTGTTCAGAGAACTGCGTTTTTTGCAGGGCTGTGAATAGTAACGGCAGGAGAAAGGCAGCTAAATCATATGTTTGGATATGTGACGGTGGATAAACCGGAGCTGAAAGTAAAAGAATTTTATCAGTACAAGGCATATTACTGCGGTCTTTGCCGGACCTTGAATGAGGAATACGGATTTCGGGGGAGAATGACACTCACCTATGATATGACATTTCTGGTGGTACTCCTTACTTCTCTTTATGAGAGCGAGACCAGGGAAATCAGCTCCAGGTGCCCGGTGCACCCTGTGAAGAAAATTCCCATGCTCCAAAATGAGATCACACAGTATGGTGCCGGGATGAATATTCTGCTCTCTTTTTATCATTTTGCCGATGACTGGCAGGATGACAAGAGCATGAAAGGACTGACAGGCATTCATTTGTTTAAGAAACAGGCCAGAAAAATCAGTCAGGAGTACCCAAGACAGAGCAGGGCGATTAGGATGAAGCTTCGTAAGCTCTCGGAGTATGAGAAGAAGCAGGAGACAGACCTGGATCTGGTGGCTGGCTGTTTCGGGGAACTGATGGCTGAGATCTTTGTGATTCGGGAGGATGTCTGGGAAGAGTATTTGAGAAAATTCGGTTTTTATCTGGGAAAATTCATTTATATTATGGATGCCTATGATGACCTGGAAAAGGATATGGAGAAGGGCAGCTACAATCCGCTGAAACCCCTCTATGAATCTTATCGGGAGGACAGGGAAGGCTACGAGAAGGAAGTATACAATATTCTTCTCATGATGATGGCTGAGGCCAGCGGTGCCTTTGAGAAACTTCCCTGTATTAAGGAGTCTGAACTGCTTCGGAATATCATCTATTCAGGAGTATGGTCAAAATATAATAAATTAAAAAAAGAAAGACAGGAGATAAAAGAGAACCATGATCAACAATCCTTATGAAGTGCTGGGCGTATCACAAAACGCCAGCAATGACGAAATCAAGAGAGCATACAGGGACCTGAGCAGAAAATACCATCCCGATTCTTATGTGGACAATCCGCTGGCAGGTCTGGCAGAGGAAAAATTCAAGGAAGTACAGGAGGCTTACGACCAGATCATGCGCGAGAGGGACGGCGGCTACCAGAGCGGCTACGGCAGCAATGCAGGGAACAGCTACAGTTCAGGTTATGGCCAGCAGAATTACGCGTCCTCCGAGGACAATGTACAGCTTCAGGCAGCAGCCAATTACCTGAACGCCCGCCAGTACCAGCAGGCGCTTAATGTGCTGTCCCGTATACAGAACAGAAGTGCACAGTGGTATTATCTCAGTGCAGTAGCCAATATGGGAATGGGTAACAATGTAAATGCCCTGAATCTGGCAAGGCAGGCATCCAGCATGGAACCGGGCAATCCGGAGTATTCCAACCTGGTGAACCGTCTGCAGTGGAACAGCCAGCGCTACCAGGGCGGCGGCAGTCCTTACGCCAACAACGGCGGTTCCTCCTGTGGTACAGGAAACTTCTGCTGTGATCTGTGGTGCGCCGACAGTTTGTGTGAGTGTATGGGAGGAGATCTTTGTCCATGCCTGTAAATGGAAAGAAAATGGCCGTATCCGGCCTTCTGATGGCTTTGTCAGTGGTTATGATCGTACTCAGCGGTATTCTGGACTTTAATACTTTGTTTTTTCTGGCGGCAGCCGCCTTCTGTGTGGGTATCATTGTGAGAGAATATGAGCTGAAGACAGGAATCATCTTTTTCGGGGGAACCCTGCTTCTGGGATTTCTTCTGGCGCCTCAGAAGCTCTACTGTATTACCTTTGCCATGATGGGGGCCTATGTGCTTTTGATAGAGGGCCTGTGGCGTTTTCTGGGAAAACACCAGAATATGAAAAATCCTAAGCTGGTTTTTGCGGCAGGAAAGGTTGTGATCTTCAATATCATGTACCTGCCTGCGCTTTTTCTGTTTCCGAAGCTTCTCTTTGCAGGTGAGGTTTCCGGAAAGCTGATGCTTGTCTTTGTACTGGGAGGCCAGATTGCCCTGTATCTGTTTGACAAGGCATATGATTACTTTTTGATCCGCATGTGGGGGAATTTACGCGGAAAATTATTTGGGAGAGGTTAAAAAAATGCTGACAAATGAAATAATAGAAGATTATATTAAAATCCTGGAATCCGAGCTGGTTCCGGCCATGGGGTGTACAGAGCCCATCGCGCTTGCCTACGGCGGCGCCAGGGCAAGAGAAGTTCTGGGCCAAATGCCCGAAAAAGTTATTGCAAAGTGCAGCGGCAATATCATCAAAAATGTACGCTGTGTCACCATACCGAATTCAAAGGGGCTGGTAGGTATTGAGGCCGGCGTGCTTCTGGGTATTGCGGGAGGTAATGCACAGAAACAGATGGAAGTCCTGGAGGATGTTGCGGACGAGGATATTGAGAAGGCAAAGGATATGCTGAAAAAAGGTGTCTGTAAGGTGGAATTCCTGGACAGTTCCAGTGTACTCCATATTATTCTGGAGCTTTACACCGAAGAACACAGCGCCGTGGTGGAAATCCGTGACGGACATACCAACATCACCAGCATTCGGAAAGACGGGAAAGAGCTGCTCGAGGGTGCCGCTTTAGTTGAGCACGATGACACAGACGAGAGAAAAGTCATCCTGAATATGGAAAACATCAAAGAATTTGCCGACACGGTGGAGCTTTCCAAAGTGCAGCATTTGATAGAGAGACAGATCACCTGTAATATGGCGATCGCCAATGAGGGAATGAAAGGCGGATACGGCCTGGGTCTTGGAAAGCTTTTGGTGGAGTCTTATCCTGACACTACCTTAAATCAAATGAAGGCATATGCCGCGGCAGGCTCTGAGGCCAGAATGGGAGGATGCGATCTTCCGGTCATCATCAATTCCGGCTCCGGCAACCAGGGAATCGCCTCCTCTGTTCCTGTGGTGGTCTATGCCAGGATCAAGCAGGTGGACCAGGAGACACTTTACCGTTCCTTAGTATTTTCCAACCTTCTGACCATATACCAGAAGACATATATCGGCAAGCTGTCCGCCTTCTGCGGCGCGGTCTCCGCCTCCTGTGCCAGTGGTGCGGCTCTCACCTATATGGTGGGCGGAACCCTGGACCAGATCAAAATGACCGTGGAGAACACGCTGGCAAATATACCGGGTATTATCTGCGACGGAGCGAAAATCTCCTGCGCAGCCAAGATCGCCACCAGCCTGGATGCAGCCATTATGGCACATAACCTGGCAATGAAGAACAAAGTCTATGCCCCCTATACGGGTATTCTGCAGGAGGATACGCCTGAGACCATCAGTTGTGTGGGATACATAGGCAAGGAAGGCATGAAGCAGACAGACAAAGAGATACTGAAAATTATGATAGAACATAACGAATAGAAGGGATACAAATGAACTTTTTACGTTTACTTGCCGGGCCGCTCATCGGGGCGGTCATCGGCTACTGTACAAACTATATTGCAGTGAAAATGTTGTTTCGTCCCCTGTATCCGGTGAAGATCGGAAACTGGACCCTGCCCTTTACGCCGGGCATCATTCCGAGAGGAAAAAGCAGGCTGGCAAAGGCTCTGGGAAGCGCGGTGGGCGACCATCTGATCACAAAGCAGGATCTGGAGGACATGCTGCTGTCCGATGGTGTAAAGAATACCATTGTGGGCCGTATCAGCGAGGGTATCCAGAAGGTGCAGAAAAGCGATGACACAGTAGAGGGGTTCCTGCAGCACTATGTGGAGCAGGACGACTATGAGGCCATGCGGGAGAAGCTGGAAAATTTTATCACAGAACGCATCACAGAGGGGCTTAATAAGCTGGATGTGGGCTCCATCATTGCGGAGGAGGGTGCCAAAGAAGTGAAGCAGAAATTCCAGGGCTCCATGGTGTCCATGTTCCTTACAGATGATCTGATCAACTCCATTGCAGAACCCATCGGCAGAAAGGTGGGGGATTACATCCGTGAGAACGGCCATGACAAGATCCATCCGGTTGTGGTAGGAGAGATCGCGGCTGTGGAAAGCCGTAAAGTCAGTGAGATTGTGGAATCCATCCCTCTGGGCGAGGAGAGAATCCGTGGCCTGGTGGAGAGCATCTATGTAAAATTTGTAGGTGACAAAGCAGGAGAACTGGCGGAACAGTTCCAGATCGCCAAAGTAGTAGAGGAGAAGGTAAACGGTATGGATGTGCTGGAAGTGGAGAACATCCTCATGTCTATTATGAAGAAAGAGCTGAATGCTGTCATCAATCTGGGAGCATTGATCGGGTTTGTCATTGGGCTGCTGAATCTGCTGCTGTAGGGATGGCAGCCTGAGAATAGTGTGCCGGACAGAGATTATTTCTGTCCGGCACTTTTTAATTGCTGTTTTCTTTTTCCAGATTCCGCAGATGAAGGTAGACGGTGTTTTTAGAGATGCCAAGGCTTTCCGCCGCCTTAATGACTGCGTCCTTCATATTAAAGATACCTTTTTCGTACAGGAGATGAATGATCTCCTTATTTTTATTGGTGGTGGAGATCAGAGGATTGGCGTATACTTTGTTTTTGGCCTCGTCCAGTGCAGAGGTGATCAGGTCGTCCACATTGTCGCTGAAGGTCTCTGTCACACCGGGGACAATGCTGTTTGCAGGGGTGAAGCTTGCCAGGATGCTGGCGAAGGACACTTCTGTGTGAAAATTGATGCAAAGAAGGCCGATGATGCGCTTCTTTTCCCCCAGGATAGGGATGGTAGCGGATTTTAATGTGTTTCCGTTTTTCTTATTAAAATAACACAGGGCCGCGGGCTCCTTTTTCTGACGGATATTATCCAGCATTTTTAAAGCAAGGTCCGTGATGGGGGCGCCCTCCACGCGTCCGGTATAGTGGCCGTTGATGATCTTGATGACGGAGTGCTCCAGATTCTCCAGACTGTGAAGAATCAGTTCATATCCATCGCCTAAATATTCTGCAAGTCCGTCCAGGACTGTCTTATATGATTCCAAAATAGCTTTGTCTGTTTCTGTCAGGGTAAGGTAATTCATGGTAAAATCCTCCTTTTACCCATTATAACTTTTTTACGGGGGAAACGCAACCTGGACTGAAAAATATTTCAGTCAAAATGATGAAAGAATGAAAAAATAACTATTGACTAAAAAATAGTTTAGTGATATACTCTTTAATATGATAAAACGACAGAGAAATGGGGGGACTGAAATTATGGAAATCATCAGTACAGAAAAAGCACCGGCCGCAATCGGCCCATACTCACAGGGAATGAAGACAAATGAACTTTTGTTCACTTCAGGTCAGATACCCATTGACCCGGCTACCGGCCAGGTAGTGGAGGCGGAGATCACCGCTCAGGCAAAGCAGTCTATTGAAAATGTAGGTGCCGTGCTTGCAGCAGGCGGAAGCAGTTTTGAAAAAGTGATCAAGACGACCTGTTTTCTTGCGGACATGAAGGATTTTGCGGCATTTAATGAAGTTTACGCAAAATACTTTACCACCAATCCGGCGCGCTCCTGTGTTGCGGTTAAGACGCTGCCAAAGGGTGTGCTCTGTGAAGTCGAGGTGATCGCCGAGCGTTAGAAAGGGGGGAATGGAAGCATGCATTTGCTGGAGACTTTTTTGGAGAAGACAGAACGCGTACCGCTGATGCCCGCTCCCACGCCGCTTCACCGTCTGCACAGGCTGGAAGAGCAGTGGGGCTGTCCGGAAATCTATATCAAACGTGATGATATGACAGGCATAGGCCCCGGCGGCAACAAGATCAGAAGCTTGGAATACATACTGGGAGAGGCAGTAAAAGAGGGCAGTAAAGTGATTCTGGCTGCAGGACCTGCCCAGTCAAACCTGTGTACCCTGACAGCTGCAGCCTGCGCGAAAGTGGGACTGGACTGTGAACTGGTTCACAATGGCATCGAGCCGGAGAAGAAGCAAGGAAATCTGCTGCTGAATCAGATTCTCGGGGTGAAATCCCATTTTCTCGGGGACGTGGATTCTGACGCACGCAATGCCTTTGTGGAGGAGCTTTTTGAAAAATACCGCAGAGAGGGGAGAAATCCCTATGTAGTGAGAAACGGGGCTACCACGGGAAGAGGCGCTCTGGGCTATACGGCAGCCGTACCGGAGCTTATGAAACAGTGCGAGGCACAGGGAATCACCGGCATGACAATCTTCGCACCGGGTGGCAACGGCGGTGTGGCAGCAGGGCTGGTGTATGGAAATGCAGTTATGGGAAATCCCTTCCGGATCGTGATCGTGAGTGTGGAGGATGACAGGGAAAACCTGAAGAAACACATTGCGGACACTGTGCGGGAAGTGGAGGCTATAACCGGAATCCCTGCAGGGAAGTCCGTGGAAGAACTCTGCAGTATTGAGGACGGTTTCCGGGGCCGGGGCTGGGGCGTAAATACCAGCGAAAGTGCCCGGGAGATTTTTGAATTTGCCAGGGCAGAGGGTATTTTCATTGAAAATATCTACAACAGTAAAGTTCTGGTCGGCATGAGGGACTGGTTGGAAAAGGGGAAAGCAAAGGGGCCTGTCTGTTACCTGCATACAGGAGGGTTTGGCTCTTTGTTTGCCCAGTATTGACACAAAAGAGGAGGGAATACTATGGATTATGGATTTTTGACATTAATTCCGCCGATCATTGCCATTGCATTTGCTATTGCGTTTCGTAAGGTGGCGCTTGCTCTTTTGATCGGTATTTTTTCCGGAGAACTGATTCTGTGCGGATGGAATCCCATCACCGCTGTAAATGAGCTGGTGAACCAGATTCTAAATGTATGTGCAGATACCGGAAATCTGAAAACGTTTTTGTTTACCACGCTGATGGGCGCATTTGTAATACTGGTGCGTGTGTCGGGCGGCGTCAATGGCTTTGTGACGTATTTGACTGAGCAGGGAAATAAAGTGAGAAGTAAAAAGATGGCTATGATGATCGCCTATATTATCGGTGTCATTATTTTCATTGACGGCCTTTTAAGTATCATGTTCACCGGCGTTGTGACAAGACCGCTGATCGACAAATATAAAGTTTCCAGAGAAAAGCTGGCTTATATCTGTGACTCCACGTCAGCGCCCATCAATGCCATTATTCCGCTGAACTCCTGGGGTGCCATGCTCATGGGACTGATCGGGGCGGAGATCACTGCCGGCGTTATCGCCGGAGACCCTATGAATCTTCTGATCCGGAGTCTTCCGTTCCAGTTCTACAGTATCGTGTCTCTCGTTATGGTATTGTTCTACATACTGAGCGGAAAAGACTGGGGCCCTATGAAGAAAGCTGAGGAGCGTGTGCAAAAGACAGGCAAGCTGTACGATGACGGAGTGGTTCCTCTGTTAAACGACAGTGAAGGATTTGATGAGCTGGTAGAGCCGGGCAAGGAGAACAAGTGGAACATGATGCTTCCGCTTATCGTGCTGATCGGCGGTACCTTCATCGGCCTGCTGGTCACAGGAAAAGGAAATATCACAGAGGGTGACGGAACCACATCCATCCTCTATGCAGTTACCATTACACTGCTTGTTATGGGTGTGCTCTACACAAGACAGAAGATCATGACCGGAAAACAGTTTGGGGATTATGTGCTGAAAGGTGTCAGCAATATGCTCACACTTGTCATCCTGCTGGTTCTGGCATTTGCCATCGGCGGTGTGATCAAGACACTGGGTACCGGTACCTTCCTTGCCAGCCTGATTGGAGGAAAAGTCAGCGGAGCCTTCGGACCTGCTATCATTTTCCTGTTGGGTGCAGTTATGGCATTCAGTACAGGTACAAGCTGGGGAACGTTCTCCATTATGATGCCTATTGCCATTCCAATGGCGGTTGCCATGGATTCCAATATTCTGCTGGCAATCGGAGCGGTTGTTTCAGGAGGTATTTTCGGAGACCACTGTTCTCCTATATCAGATACCACCATTCTGTCCTCCATGTCGGTGGGCACGGACTTGTTCTCGCATGTGAAGACACAGCTTCCCTACGCACTGGTGACGGCGGCGATTGCTACGGTGCTGTATGTGGTATGCGGCTTGGTAATGTGATATTGCATGAAATAATGCGGCGTCTGCCTTCCCGAAGATGGGGGGCAGGCGCTTTTTCTTTTGTTATACTTAGAAAAATCCGTGAACTTTTTAGCCGCAGGCGGCTGCACTCAGGAGCGGGAGTCCGAAAACCGGACTCTTTCTTCTTTTTGTTTGATGCAGGAAAGGGTTTTCGGTTTGACAAGAAAGAGGGTACAGGGTAGACTGGTAGAAAAGGAAAAATGGAGGCAGTTATGGCGAAAGCAAATATGAAGATCCAACTGTCCGCCAGCGCGGAACAGGTCTGGAAGGTGATCACGGATAATAAGAATTACGGCTGGCGCAGCGATTTGGACAGGATAGAAGAGATGGGGGATGGGAAGACCTTTGTGGAGTACACAAAGAGCGGGTTTCCCACTACATTTACAATCACAAAAAAGGTACCGTTTTGCCGGTATGAATTTGACATGGAGAATGAAAACATGAAGGGCCACTGGACAGGCCTGCTCCGTGAAAGCAGAAATGGCACGGAGATAGATTTTACTGAGGATGTGGAGCTGAAGAAACCGTTTATGAAGTTTGCAGCGGGGATGTATCTGAAGAGGCAGCAGAAAAAGTATGCGGAAGATTTGAAAAAAGAGCTGGGAGTATAGAGGTGACAGAAGTGTCCCCTGCTTTACGGGCAGTCCATCTATTACATACCGGATGCAAAACATAGCAACAGAATAGAGTTTCTGCCGGGGTACACTTACAGGGGGCTGGAAGGGGAGAAACTTGGGGAGCTTCAGGGAACAGAGGGATTTGACAATTCCTTGTTGTTTGATGAGAAGGGAAGAACAAATACATATATAGTGTTTTATGCGGAAATACATGGAGAGATTGCAGGGCTTGCCGGGGCCTCCATAGAATCCGGAAGGGTTTGGGAGATCGGCGTGGATGTAAAGGAAAGGTATCGTAAGGGTGGACTGGCATCAGTGCTGGTGAATCATTTGATGCATGATATTCTGGAGAGGGATATTCTGCCTATTTACTGCGTCGCTTCCTCAAATGCAGCATCCCAGGCAACAGCATTCCGGGCGGGATTGAAGCCTTGTTGGATCAGTACATATAAAAATATACTGGATGGGAGTTCGGGGTATGATGAGTTGGTGCGGAGGCTGTACCTAAAATAGGGTATTTTTCCTGACCTGGGATGTAGGGCATTCCCATGTGGATTCCAAAGAGTTTGAGAGCTTTATTTTGGAGCATGAGAAGAAATTGGTACATTTTCATATGCATGATGCGGCCGGAAATAAGAATCATCTGGCTTTGGGGACAGGAGAAATTGACCTGAAAGAGAAATTTGAGATTGCCGGCAAAAGAAACTGCAGATGTGTGCTGGAGACAAAGACTGTTCAGGCACTCAGAGAGTCTGTGGTATGGCTGCAGGAAAATGGTATGATGGAGAGGTAAATGAGCGGAAGGGGAATCGCCAGCAATGGTTCAGGAAAAATATTCAGATATTATCAAAGAACAGACAAACAGGGCATTGTGGGAAGTGGAAAATGTAGTTACCTGCATTCCGGATGCGATGTGGGAAAAGGAATACTGCGGAATGCCTTTGTGGAAACATGTGTACCATATGCTGCACTCCCTGGATTTGTGGTTTATAAATCCAGATGACCCGGGGTATGCAAACCCCTGGTTTCATGAGAAAGATTTGAATAATCTGGATGTGGTTACGAATAAATTGCTTTCCCGTGAGACTTTGGAGGCGTATTTTCTGGAGATTGAGAAGAAAATTAAGAATTATACGGAAAATCTGGAGGATGATATGCTGCTTTTGAAACCGGAAGGGTGTAAGTATAAAAGATTTACACTTATACTGGCGCAGCACAGGCATCTGCATACGCATATGGGAATGATTATGGGCGTTATAACAGCAGAGACAGGCCTTTGGCCCAGAGTCCTGGGACTGGAAGGTAAATTCCCGGATGGGGAATATGAGAAATATTTTTGAGGCGAAGATGCTTTTCTGGAATATTTGGATTAGGTGTGTTATAATGATATAGTGCTTTGGTGGTGCGAAACGTAAGTGGACATTAATTTCTTAGGGGATTCGCACTGGAAAAAGCGCATTGTGATAGAGGGATTGGTGGAGGAATGGGGTGGAGAATATAAAATATTGGTTGATTTGTATAAGGAAATGTGTAGAATATAGATGAAAATTGGTAATAATTGCTGTCTCCGGCTTCGCGCTGGAGTGGATTGAAATACTGTGTTTTTATGACCGGATGTGATCCGGTTGAAGTCTCCGGCTTCGCGCTGGAGTGGATTGAAATCGCAACAGACTTGAGCCATTTATCATGGCCTTCCGTCTCCGGCTTCGCGCTGGAGTGGATTGAAATAAGCTCCGCCTTTATGTCTTCGCATTTCTTCCTAGTCTCCGGCTTCGCGCTGGAGTGGATTGAAATCGGAGCTTGCAGCAGGCAGGCTGGAGAGTGTACTGTCTCCGGCTTCGCGCTGGAGTGGATTGAAATAGGCGGCTGTTCCTGTTTGTCCAGGGCCTCCACTGTCTCCGGCTTCGCGCTGGAGTGGATTGAAATTTCGTAAATTGTACCTTTTACTATATCTCCTTCTGTCTCCGGCTTCGCGCTGGAGTGGATTGAAATCGACAGACACACTGGCTACAATGCTTAAAACGTGTCTCCGGCTTCGCGCTGGAGTGGATTGAAATTCTCTCACACCCTGGTATATCTTTAATCTTTTCCGTCTCCGGCTTCGCGCTGGAGTGGATTGAAATTATTTTCGCATAAAGAGATTCCTCATGTAATTTGTCTCCGGCTTCGCGCTGGAGTGGATTGAAATTATTTCTACATCGTAACTCACATTCATCTTGACTTGTCTCCGGCTTCGCGCTGGAGTGGATTGAAATGAGTTTAATATACAGACAAACGTGGGAAATGCTTTTGGTCTCCGGCTTCGCGCTGGAGTGGATTGAAATCTATGCTCTTCCAGGTATTTCCTCCACCTCTAAGTCTCCGGCTTCGCGCTGGAGTGGATTGAAATTTATTCTTTTCCCATTTATCTGGATGCAGCTGTCCGTCTCCGGCTTCGCGCTGGAGTGGATTGAAATCTATTATATGGCGACATATCACCCACGTTTGAATGGTCTCCGGCTTCGCGCTGGAGTGGATTGAAATTGGGAGAGGTGGAGATTAACGCTGCAAAGTTCGAGTCTCCGGCTTCGCGCTGGAGTGGATTGAAATTCATTAAAGAGGCAGCTTTAACCATGAATCTGCGTCTCCGGCTTCGCGCTGGAGTGGATTGAAATCTTACTTTGTCATTCAAATCATAGAAATAAATCTCGTCTCCGGCTTCGCGCTGGAGTGGATTGAAATGGAGAACACACATGATAAAAAGTTAGAAGATATGTCTCCGGCCTCGCGCTGGAGTGGATTGAAATTGCTGATAACATCTGTTTTAATGCTTTGTCTGATAAAGTCTCCGGCTTCGCGCTGGAGTGAATTGAAATATGCAACATCTGCTTCTACTCTTGGACAATTACGTCTCCGGCTTCGAGCCGAAGCAGATAGAAATGCTTGTAGGAATACAACCACAGTTTTAGGTATTGTCTTTAGCTTCACACCGAAGACAGTCACAATAGTATTAACACTAAATACACCGGACAAAATTCGTACCTTGAAATTAACGTCCACTTAAATTAGAATCAAGACATGATCACCTACCATTTATTCAACATTTTATATTTACGTTTAATAAAGACATAAAGATAATAATCAGCACTGCAAATTCAAATTTTTATCGCATTTATGCATAAAAATCATCTTGCAAATGATTCCCCAACAATAATACATCCCAGGAGGTTTACAGCGTTATAACGTGACCGGAATCTGTATACCAGAGAAACATTATATGGTAGACATATCACAAAAAGTAAAACAAATTGTAGAAGAATACATTGAGCCAGGGTATTATTTTGCAATTAACAGAGGCAGACAATACGGGAAAACCACAACGCTGTATCAGTTAGAAAAATATTTGCAGGATCAGTACATGATTATCAGTATCAGTTTTGAAGGCGCAGATGATTTATTTGATTCCAGAGAAAATTTTGTAAGAGGATTTGCGCAGCTGGTCACCAAAGAATTGGAAAATGAAAGTTTAGATGCTAATGTAATTGAACAATGGAATCATTATGAAGAAGATGAGCTGACTTTTCAGAACCTCGGCGATAAGATAAGCCGGTTATGTACGGATTCAGATAAGGAAATCATCCTTTTGATTGACGAAGTTGACAAAAGCTCAAGCAATCAGATATTTCCCTCTTTTCTCAGTTTACTTCGAGACAAATACCTGGACAGAGAAAAGGGAAAAGAGAATTTTTTTCATAACGTGATTCTTACGGGTGTTTACGACATAAAAAATTTAAAATTGAAGATCAGGCCGGATGCAGAGCATAGATATAACAGTCCATGGAATATTGCAGAAAGTTTTGATGTAGATATGTCCTTTTCGCCGAAAGAAATAGCTACAATGCTGGAAGAGTATGAGGCAGATTATAAATATGGAATGGATATAGACAAATTAAGTAATGAAATATATGCCTATACGTCCGGATATCCATACCTTGTATCACAAATCTGCAAATTGCTGGATGAATCAGTCTGGAAAAATAAAGATTTTGGTGACAGAGCCTCTGTGTGGTGCCCGGAAGGAGTAAGAGCTGCTGTTAAATATATGCTGATGAGCCGGAGTACACTATTTGATGATATTAACAAAAATCTTGACTTGTATCCTGACTTAAATGAGATGCTCCATCATATACTTCTGGGCGGAAAATCGTACCCGTTTTCGCTTGCGGATAATACAATTCAAATAGGCACAATGTTTGGATATTTGAAAGAAGAAGACTATAAAGTATCCATAACAAACCGTATTTTTGAAACGTATCTGTATGATTTATTTTATCTCAATGAAACAAAGAACAGCAGGCTGGCGGATGCTGCGGCAGTTGAAAGAAACCAGTTTATTTCAGGACACTATTTGGATATGGATAAAGTTTTGGAACGATTTCAGGCTCATTATACTTCTTATTATGGAGAAAAAGATTGGGAATTCCTGGAGGAAGATGGCAGATTTCTGTTTCTTACATTTTTAAAACCAATCATTAACGGTACAGGACATTATTATGTGGATGCCGGAACACGCGACCAGCGGCGGACAGATATCATTGTAGATTACCATGGAAAACAATATATCATTGAACTGAAAATATGGCATGGTGAAGAATACCAGGCAAAAGGTCGAAAGCAGCTCTGTGATTATCTGGACAGCTATGAGCAAAATAAAGGATGGCTGGGGTCAGTTTCTGTTTTAATAAAGCAAAGGAAAAGAAGACCGGAATTAAAAAAATCAACGAAGCCGGAAAGATAATCACCGAAGTGGTCGTATAGGAGGAACATGCATTGATATACTTAGAAACAGAACGCCTTATTTTACGGGATTATACAAAGGATGATGCAGAAGAGTACAGCAGACTTATGGCAGACGACGAGGTGATGTATTATCTTCAGGATATCCAGCACCATTCCAGGGAGGAATCGGAGAAGTATTTTGCGGATATTCTGCAGGATATCCGGGGGAAAGACAGGTGCAGATATTTTCTGCACATGCAGAAAAAGGATACAAAAGAACAAATCGGCAGTATCGGATATACGGTCATGGATACAACACCTGTGGGAAAGCTGGTGCACCTGGGGTATTTTACATATCCGAAATTCTGGGGCTGCGGTTATGTGACAGAAGCGCTGGAAAAGGTGATGGACTTTGCTTTTTCAAAGGGCGGCGTATACCGCATCACCACCGGATGCCTCAAGGAAAACAAAGGCTCCGAGCGTGTTATGCAGAAATGCGGCATGATCAGGGAGGCAGAACATGTGGACTACGAATGGCATGACGGTAAAATGAAAACACGTATGGAATACCGCATGCTGAAAAGCGATTGGGAGAGTATCCCTTGCCGCGCAAAGCGTGCCTGCCGCAGGCATGAATGACGGAATGCGCTTTGAGGTATGCCTTAAGATTCCACAGGGGTCAGCCCCAGCAGGTCTACAAATGTATAGGACATCATAATAAACAGCCTGACATTGGCATTATCCAGATTAGTATGGATGATGCCGTTTATTTTTTTCAGTCTCTGGTACAGGGTGTTCCTGTGGATATAGAGTTTCTGCGCGGTCAGAACCGCATTTCCTCCGCAGTCCAGATAAGCCCTCAATGTTTCCAGAAGATTTGTTTTATTCTTAGAATCATATATATAAAGCTGCACTACACCGGGATGGCACAGATGTCTTCCGTCGATCCGGCTGGTGCCGTAGTGCATAAAATAGTGCAGCACATAGTCCTCAAAATCATAGCACCACTCATGAGGACTATATTTTTCTCCCATCTCAAGAGCTCCCAGAGTCTGTTTATAATAGCTGGAAAAAGTGCTGAAATCAAAGAAAATATAACTGATGCCGGCGTGAAATAATCCCTCTCTCAGGAAAATAGAGAGCATATGGACAGCATCCGTCTTGGTCAGGCGGGCCTGGTCCAGATTGATAACAGTGAGAAGATTGTCTTCAAAATAAAAGGCAAAACTCTCAGGTATCTGTTTTTCAATGTTTCCGCAGATGTTATTGTAGATAGAATTGATCTTGTCGAAACGGTTAGTCTGAAAGGTAACCAGCAGGTAGTTGTCCCCGTTTTTCCAATTCATAGCCAGCAGATAGCGGTCTATCACGGCCTGTTCAATCTGCGTGTCGTACAGAAGCTCTTTCAGAAAATCCTCAAACCGCAGAGAATGTCCGGAGCTTAAATGATTTCTTCCCAGGGCAAGCCGCAGAATACCGGAAAAGTACAGGGCAAGCTGCCGGTGTACCCGGGTGAGAGGGCAGTTCGTCTCCATAACAGCCAGGGTCAAAGGGGAGCCGCTTCCCTCCACAGGGGCAAAAAGCGTATTGTATGCAAAATATTCCTCCGATACAAAACAAATATCAGAGGATTCAGAAGCTCTGCGGTATTCCGGAGAAGTCTTGATGGCATTGACTGTATCAATGGAGAGCATTTTGGAATCCGACCATTTGTCACACACCAGCTCCAGTTTCTCCAGGCGGGAATCCGCTTCCCCTAAAATGCAGTAATTTTTATCGAAAAGAATGAGAGGGTTTCCGAAGAGGGCCTCACCGATTTTCAGTATTTCCTGCAGAGGGGCGTTTTTCATGACAGCAGAACTGAGCCGCGTGTCAATCGCCTGGTATTTTAGGAAAACGGAATTAAGCGCATTGAACATGTCGCTGAATGTGCACTGTGCATCCCCTCGATCCAGTATCAGAATATCCGCGTCCGCTGTATCCGGCAAAAGCCCGGCTGTATTTCCCATGACAGCCAGTGTGATGCCAAAAGGGCAGCTAAAAGAATCCGAAATACTGTCTGCATCCACGGCATAACAGATTTCCGGCGACAGGGAGGATTGGGAATGGTACAGGCCGACACCCTGCAGGTTTGGCGCTGTAGTATCTGATTTTTTCCTGCCTGCCCGTCTGGGGGAGAAGGCAGATAATTCTTCTGCGATGATATCCAGATTGATTTTCATAAGAATATACTCCTTTGTCAAAATATTATAATTTATGCCTCTATTTGTCAAGAAAAAGTATGGGCAGAGTGCCTATAAGGAGTGGAAAAACAGATACAGTCTGTACATTTTCTGAAAACATAGATTGTTATACAATAGAACTATAAAAGTAACTGTTCAGTCAGGTCTGCGCATTTACTGCGCTGACCGTGCATAAGAGTAGTGGCAGCAGGTATTCGCCCCATCGCGAAGCGATTTTTAATGGGCGAATACCCGTAACGATTCAGCTGGCTGAATAGTTACCTATAAAAAGTTTTCGGAAGACAAAGGAGGAAACGATCATATGAATCTGCGGGAAAACGCTATGGCGATTTATAACAGGGAACAACCGGATTTTTACGGGGATTTGATGGATGCCATCGTACTTGTGCCGGACCCTGTGCTCATGGGAGACATGTGCCCTCAGGATGGGCTGGAGCACAAGGATTCCTGGGGAACGGTCTATGTTTATAAGCCGGGTGCCCCCGGCCCTCATCCAAGGGTGAACAGTGAAAATGCTGTCATCAAGGATATTGAAAAATGGGAGGAGCAGCTCACCGTACCGGATCTGGATCATCTGGACTGGACGCTGGTGAAAGAGGAAGCGGCTAAAGTGGACCGCAGGGAAAAATTTGTGGGATTCATGTGCGCCGGAGGCCTTTTTGAGCGCTCTCACCATCTGATGGGAATGGAGGAGGCCCTGGTAAATTATCTGGAGTATCCGGATGAGATGGCAGCACTGCTCCGGGTGATTGCTGATTATAAAATAAAGTATATCAAGATGGTGGCAGAACAGATCCACCCTGACATAATCTTTTATCACGATGACTGGGGTTCCAAGCAAAATGTTTTTCTTCCGCCAAGGGTATGGCGCCAAATCATAAAACCTCTGCAGAAAGAGATCGCGGATACCATACATGCCTGCGGTATGATTTATATGCACCATGCGGACTGCATCTGCCAGCCCATTGTCACAGATATGGTGGAAATCGGCGTGGATATCTGGCAGGGTACGATCGCGCAGAATGATATTGTGGAAATCCAGAGAGTGACAGAGGGAAAGCTTGCTATGGTCGGAGGCATTGACGGCCCGAAAGTAGATATTGAGAATATCACGGAGGAGGAGATCAGGGCAGAGGTCAGAAGAGCGATTGATACCTATTGCCCGGGCGGAAGATTTTATCCATCCATACCAAACGGCATCTGTTTCAGGGAGTGGAATAACAGCATTGTCATGGATGAACTGCACTCCTACGGAAGAAAATATGCGCAGGAGCATCCGGTTGGAAAATATCCTGGCTAATCAGTCCGGCAGTATCCCGTAAGATACCGCGCATCAATATGGCGGAAGCGTGAAAGGCAAAAGAATAGAATACAGAAACGAAAAAAGGAAGCAGATTTTTATTTTCTGCTTCCTTTTGCACTATTATATTACCACAAAACAGGGTTTTTTTCAAGGCTTGTAATGGACTTTCTGCGACTGTATAATGAGCGTTACCATTCATATCCACTGTCCTGCCAAGTGTTTTTTGCCCAAAGCATGCAGAGACCGCGGCGGCCGGTGAGATATGGAACAGAATGTTCTGTGTCTGTGTATCGCGAAGTGCACTGCCGGGCACAGAGTGAGCAGTAATGAATGAGCAGCTATAGAAACCGGCCGGCAGCTGTCTGGCCGGCCTAATAGTTCCACCGGTTAAAGGTTTTCAGGAAAGGACAGGTAGATAAGTCATGGAAAAACAGATTGTTGAACTGCTTACAGAAAAGAGGCAGAAGGATGAACTGGCTTTGCTGGACGCGTACAATCAGAAGACGGAAAAATTCGGGCTTACACTTACGGAGCAGGAGGCAAAAGAATTGATCGTAAGGCGAAATGAAAGTCTGAAAAAGTACGGCAGAGTTGAGTTCGGCAGGGGAATTTTAGACAAGATCGTCTATAACTTCTGCGATTCCCAATATGTCAGCCAGGAAAATTATCTCGCTGTTCTCACCAGACTGCAGGACATCTTTTATCATTTTAAGAACGAGTCTCAGGATAAAATGACAGATGATGAGCTTTTGAATTTTATGAGGCAGCAGTTTGAATCTGTGTGCTTCGGGGACCTGGATTATCTGGAAGATACGTGCCTGGAACGCTTTGCAAAGGCTGTCAGAGAAGGCTATCAGGGGTTTACGGAAAGCGGTGGATTCGACGAATATGAATCACTCAGTGAGGAAAAAAGATGGGATGACGAACTCTATCAGTCTGTCCTGAGGGAGCTTTTCTGGGAGTAAAAAGAGGGTGTTATCTGTAATTTGGAAAGGGGAAAAAGCAAATGGAATACCAATTGGAAGAATTACTGCCGCTGACAGCACGGCTTGCGGAGAAATACACCTCCAAGGAGAGCAGTTCTGTGACGTATGAGACAGCGCAGATGCTGATGGAGGCAGTGCTCTATTGTGTGAGGGAATGCCGGGATACCTCAGAATATACATTAGTGTCCGAACATACAGTGAAAGCGGAAGATGCATATAGAATCGGCTATGACAGGGTAGTAGAAAAGACCCGCAAGGCAAAAGAAATCTACGATAAACTGATCAAAGATTTCTGTGATTACGGCTGCAGCAACTACAGGGAGACGATACTGAAAGGAATGCCTGCATTTTTTATTGCCTATGATGCCAGATTCAGGCCGCAGGACCATTTGCTCACACTGGATTATCCGACCGTGAATATTCAAAGAGAAATGTGCGGAATTGATGTCATCTATCAGTATTTATGTGATATAGTAGTGGAGAAGGATTTTCTGGAATGTTTTCCGCAGCAGGCTGTGAGGCAGCTTCTGGAACGTGTTCAGAGAGGGAATAGTACTGGATATATGGGGAATCTCAGTGAATTGGTGCTCGTCACGGCATTTGGCTGCATGATAACGGACAGGCAGCTTTCACAGCTTCGGCTCTGCAGTCAGGATATGGAGGCAGCAGAACAATATTTCCGGGGGGATGATCTGCAGAGGACAGAGGGAAAACTGAGAATGCTGCTTCGGGTTCTTGCTGAAAAGTCCGGCAGACAGATATGGACTTCTTACTTTGACAGCCTGTGTCATGAATATGCTGTCCGGATTCAAAACGGCTTAGCCTACGGCAATCTGGAGACTGTATTTTTCGGATAGGAGACAATATGGAACGTAAGATAAAATATGCGCTTCCCTGGATCATTTATCTGGGGAGCCTGTTGGGATTCGTACTTGCCAGGTTTATCCTGCGGGGGATTGGGGTTGAGTTCAGATTGTGGGTGCAGGCCCTGTTCTGGGCGCTGGTTTTCCTTTTTCCGGCCCTGCTTATCGGATATTACCTGACCAGAATAAAGTATAAGGTGCTGGCTGTTGTACTGACAGTTATTTATGCTGTTTTGGCAGTGATTGTGTTTATAGGAGGCTTTGTTTACTTCCTGTTGACATCGCCCTCGGAGCATGATATCGGCCTGGGTATGATCTGCGTGGCAGAGCAGTCAGGTGGTTATACAACAGGCTATACCTATTGGGATAAGATATCTTTCTTCGGAAGAAGGCAGTTTGAATGGGACGAGGAGAGAGATATCAGGCTTCTTGAGGACAAATACGGAATGAAATTTGCGGAGAATTCCGGCGCGTATGTGACGGAAGAATATCCGCAGATCGCGGTACATATTTTAGGCTATCCCACCGTTTCCGGCAGCGGGCTTTCTGATGATTTTATTGAAAATATTGCGTGTGATCATTTTAAAAAGACTTATGAAGCGGAGGCGTTTCAGACAGAGTGGAGTGAAACAAAGGAGAACGGAACCGAAGGATACCATCTTATTGTGAAAAAGGAATCGGAGATAAAGCAGGCGTCAAAAGAAGCTGCCGCGATGATCTCCGATGCCATGGAAGACCCCATATTTGAGAAATTTACCGGTGATCTGCAGGTACAGATCGAGGTAAAAGAGAATAAAAGAGTATGCAGCCTGTACTTCGGAGGTACATCGGAATCTTCGGATCAGGAAAAACGCAGTGATTATTATACGGATGCCGAAAATATCGGAAAAACGCTGGCGCAGACTTACAATGAACTGCTGGAATCCCTGGAAGAAAGTGAAAGGATAGACCAGATCACAGAAGACACGGAGGATGAAAATAAAGAATATTTTGACCGGATGGAGCGCTCCTATGACCTTCTGTATGAGAAAAAACTGTCAGAGCAGTATACAACATCAGAAAAAACGTATAATGCAAAAGGAAACTTTTACGCTATTTTGGGAGGCGATACTGCTGAGTACGAAAATGAGGCGGACAGGCCATACGAAGTGACGGTAGTGTATGACAGAGTTTCAGATGACGGGAAGTCTCTTCTGTTTGTCATGTATAAAAAGTATCATGAAAAATCGGATACAGCTACAGGGTATTCTGTTGATCTGGATGCGGAGAAGGTGGAGGAGTATGATGTTCCGTGGTTTTGATCATGATATTATACTGAAAAGGAGGACGTTAAATGAAATTGGAAATGCACACCCACACAGCAGAAGGAAGCCCCTGCGCCCGGATTTTGGCAAGGGAAGTAGTAAAGGCGTACAGCCAGACGGATTATGACGGTATAGTTATAACGAATCATTTTGATAAGGATCTTTTAAAGAATTTCGGAAGTACGGACCGTGAGCGTATGGAGCGTTACCTCCTGGGATATGACATAGCACATGAGGCAGGCAGAGAGTGCGGACTAACGGTGATACTGGGAATTGAAATCCGGCTGGAGCCTTATGCCGAGGATTTCCTTATCTATGGGGCGGATAGAGAGTTTTTGTTTGCCCATCCCAATCTGTGCTTTCTCACTCAGCAGGAATTGTACGAGTTATGCCATGAAAATGGAGCACTTCTGTATCAGGCACATCCATTCCGTCCACCATGCAGTCCGCAGAATCCTGCATATCTGGACGGAGTGGAATTTAATCAACGACCGAATGGAAATAATCACAATGACCTACTGGAGAAATGGATCTGTGACCATCCTGATTTGAAACGGGTGTCCGGCAGTGATTTCCATGTTATGGACAATCTGGGATTTGGGGGCATTATACTGGAACAGCAGGTGAAGGATTCCGGAGAACTTGCAGATTATCTGAAACACCACAAACCACATCTGATCATAGAAGGGAAAGAAAGTTCATGAATAGAAAGAATATCTACATAAGAATGGCAGTACCGGAGGATGCCGGAACACTGCTTAAAATTTACGAGCCATATGTAAAAAATACCTGCATCACATTTGAATATCAGGTACCTTCTGTGGAGGAATTTACACAGAGAATCCGGGAAACCCTGAAAAAATATCCATACCTTATAGCAGAGCAGAATGGCGAAATCCTGGGCTATGCCTATGCATCACCTTTTAAGGGAAGGCCGGCTTATGACTGGGCTGTGGAGACAACGGTATATCTCAAGGTAAATGTAAGAGGAAATGGAATAGGCCGGCAGCTCTATACTGCTCTGGAGGATATTCTCAGAAGACAGAATATAACAAATGCCAATGCCTGCATCACATATCCGAATCCCGAGAGTATAGGATTCCATGAAAAAATGGGGTATCGGACAGTGGGACATTTTACGAAATGCGGATATAAGGGCGGACACTGGCTTGATGTGGTGTGGATGGAAAAATTTTTGCAGGAACATTCAGATAAACCGGGGGCGGTGATCCCGGTGGGGGAACTGCAGTTGTGAAAATCTCAGACAAAAACCTGTCGAAAAACTACATATCAAAGGGGGAACAAAAGCATGACAAGTGATGAAATCCTGTCAGAATTAAGAGCAATGAGTTCAGAAAAATACAAAGCCAACGTGGTGAAACTGGGCATACCGGAGGCGTGCAGCATAGGCGTATCCACTGCGGATGTGAGAAAACTTGCAAAAAAGGCGGGCAAAGACAATGCTCTGGCTCATGAATTGTGGAACACAGGTTACCATGAGGCGAGGCTGCTTGCCGTATTGGTAATTGACAAAAAGAAGTTTACACTGCAGGAGGGAGAGGCATTCATGCATGATGTCATCTCCTGGGATTTGTGCGACCATCTGTGCAAGAATCTGCTGATCAAGCTGAAAGGATACGAGGATCTCATTGAAAAATGGTGCGACGCGGAGGCAGTATACGTCAAACGTGCCGCCTATACCCTTATGGCATCCGCTGCCATCCATGAAAAGAATCTGGAAAACGAGACACTGGACCATTACCTTTCCCTCATCCGCACATATTCGGATGATGAGAGAGAGCATGTGAAAAAATCCGTATCCTGGGCATTGAGAGAGATCGGAAAAAGAGATTTTGATTACCAGGAAAAAGCAGTGCTGCTGGCCCATGAGCTGATAGAAAACGGAGACAAGGCCCAGAAATGGATAGGAAAAGATGCCCTGAAAGAATTGGAAAAGCTGGTCAAAGTGGAGGGGCGCGGCCGTCTGATCGCTTCCGATTCAAAGATGGGGAAGGAAAACGCAGCGCCTCTTCCGGCACAGCAGCTTTAGTCGTCTGCTTTAGACTGATAAGCGATAAGTACAATATCCTTATCCGTCTCTTTATTTAATCTGTTCTGAAGCTCATTGATTTCAGAGACACAGTCCTCTGAAATAGAAGCTACCTGATAATCATTTTCCATTTGTGATCACCTCCATGCATATAGTTTGCGGAGAATGTGATAAATTATAACAAATGCGGAATGAAATTTACAATATTTTTTGAAGCACATGCCTTGGCAGGCCGCCGTATAGGCGGGTGGTCTTTACAATCTCATAGCCACTATTCAGCATATTGTTCAGACTGAAACGATTGTCAGGATGTACGGTTGCCAGAAGCCGGTTCCTCAAAACAGGGGAGCCGGCAAGAACCTCCTCAGCTTTATGAAGCATACGGGACTGAAGGCGGTTTCCCTGATATGCCGGATGCACCACCGCCATATCCATATGAACGGTTTTCTCCAGTTCTTCTTTCGTATAGCCAAGTAAATGACCGAGGTTTTCCTCTGCAAGCCCCGGGAATTTTATAAGAAAGAATCCTGCCAGGGAAGACTGGGAGATAGGTTCTGCGACAATGGTAAAGCCGCATGTCTCAATGTGTTTTTTCATATATTCTTCACAGTCGGAACAGAACCACTCCGGGTGTTCCATGGCCTTCTGAGCTTCGGCCATCACCTGCATAATGGCAGGAATATCACGGTAATCTGCTTTTCTTATTTGAAACTCCATTTCATTTTCCTTTCTGCGCAGCCTCTCAATTCCATCTGCAGGGCAAAATGCCTGTAAAATATAAAAAATATGTGAGGGCCAGCATATCCGCGCTTCCGCCCGGACTGATATGGTTTGATACAAAATGATCATCCAGCCGGGGAAGAACGGCAAGCTGTTCTTCGTAAGAGGCATGTTCTAAGAATCGTTTTAATTCTCTCCGGATTTTCGCCGCTGTTTCATAGCCGGAGCGGGTGATCAGATTGGAATCTTCTGTCTCTGCCATATAGTGCAGAAGTGTGATGCATCCCGCCTCATTCAGGGAACCGCCATGGGCCAGTACCCGGAGAAAGAGGGGATATCCCATGTGAAAGAGGGATGGGAAACCAAGATGAGCCTCCCCGCGGATTCCGGTGATGCCATACTGTCTGTACAGCCGCTCTCCGTGGCTTGCGGCATGGGAGGTGTCAAGCCTCTGAAAGTCATCCGGAAGATGAACCAGCATCTGCCGCACTGTGGTTTCCAGATGGGGAAAGGCCTCCCCGGGATTGGCGTATTTCAGGCGGAAAGAGCCGCCCGCGTCTCTGGAAACCATATCATAGCCAAGCGCACAGCAGAGAATGCCCCCGGAAAAGATCATGCCTTTATGGGTGTTGACCCCGCCCGTAGCCTGTTTCATAGCCGTCTCCGCAGCTATGCCCAGCGGACGGATGGATGCGAACAGCTCCGGCAGGTCCTCCTCCTTTCCCTCCTTAAGGGCGAATTCCATCCCCTGCCTGGTCACCTCAATAAAATAAGAAGTAAGAGCATAGGCACTGTCACGGAAGGTATACCGGTCCATATCTGTGTGCGCACCGTTATGCATAAGGTCCACAAGGCCGGGCTTTAAAGTGGTATTGACCTCATAAAAAAGCGCTTTCTGCATCAGCAGTCCGATATGGACGGAAAAACGTTCCACAAAAAAATTTCTCATAAGAGAAATCTCCCGCTCCACCAGCTCCTGAGCTGTATGTGTCCGGGAGCGTCCGCACAGAAAGGCAGGTCTGTCACAGAGCAGACAGGTGCGCCCGGCATATCCGAGGGATTCCCTGGAGACTTTAGTTCCGTCGGGCATCAGCACGTCAATGTCAAAGAGACGTCCGAGAGGATGGGTTTCCTCCAGTTCTGTGAGATGTGTTTTACATATACGGGCAAGACCGGACTCCTTTTTAACAGAAAAGAATGCCTCATATCCTGTAACTTCCCGAACCTCCCGAAAAGCGGTGATATCCGCTTCCAGCCAGAGAAGGCATTCCCGGATGGCTTCCAGACCTGCTTCAAAGGCCAGAATGGTATAGGGGAAGACCTTGATTGGCCCTACGATATTCAATGTAAAGCTGATCAGAGCAGTGTTATCACGCTGTATATCTTTCAGCATTTCTCTTTGAATGGCTGCCCGCCGTTCTCTGGCATCCAGCACCTGATCCAGGGTAATGGGAGTGCCGGAGCATAAATCTGTATGGTTCATGACTGTCTCTCCAATAGTTGTTTTCTGAGGGCAATCCCCTCCTGTGATACCAGATAGCGGTAAGTATTGTCCGGCACCAGCGGACGAAGGGATTCCATATGGCCTGCCAGGAATTTCTCCCGAACAAGGGTTGCACTGATAATTGTATCTCCGCATGTCTTCCGTGGAATTTCCACAACCTCGATCCCACAGGCCGGAAGGGTCTGCTTCATCTGTTCATTATACGCTCTTGTGACCGGGGAAAAGGGTTCCTCCCCAACAAAACGCTTTTTAATATGAAAGGCATCCCTGAAATAGTCTGCAAAAATTTTCAAATCCAGCTCCGCGGCTTTGTCCGAAGCCCCTGCCTTATCTTTCAGGAAATAGTCGGGAAAGGTGGCATGGGAGATGAGATATTCGGAACTGCCGTGGACCATGACATTTTCAAGATCCCTGCATCCCTCCCTGACAAGGCGAAGCCTGACATCAGCGGGAAACTCCGAAGCGTCAGCGGAGAGCACAAAGACATGGAGCACGTCACACGCCTGTGCCGCGGTTTCGATCAGATAACGGTGCCCCCTGGTGAAGGGATTGGCATTCATGACAATGGCACCCGCGTCTTTGCAGGGAGGGAGAGGAAATTTGGCAAGCTCCTCCTCCAGATAATGGGAGATACCATCCTTTCTGTTCTCCAGCAGCAGCATGGTATCTGTTTCCGTTATGGGGTAGAAGCCCATATCCTCAAAAACAACCCGGTATTTTGGTTTGGTAAATAAAAACAGATGCGGAATGCCGCAGGTATAAGCCTGTTTGATAAGCTGTGTGACGATTCGCTGCAGAAGCCCTTCCCCCTGATAAGTTTCATCCACAGCAATGCATTTCAAAATATTTTCATGTCTGGAACCGCAGCCTATGATCTCCCCGTCCCCCCTGCACAGCAGGACAGAGTAGATGATCTGCGCGTCATAGGTCAGGCCGCTTTTTTCCAGAAACTGTTCCATTTTTTTTCTCTTTCGGCCCCGGAAGGGAAAGCCCTCCTCCAGGTAACTGTTTGCCAGTTCCATAGTAAAACCTCCTGTCTGTTACTCATTATTTAAGAAAAAACCATTTCCGTCAAGAGTTTCTTGGAAAATAGACAAAAAACCAGAGGGATTTCAACGGTTTTTCAACGGAAGTGATATACAATAGACTCATCAGACAATGGACAGACTGAAAAACGCACAAAGAGGCGTAAAAGATATAAGAAAAAAGCAGGAGAGGGTGAATAGAATGCTGCTCAGATGTATGATCAACGGAGAACAGGTAGAGAAAGAGACAGAGCCGACAAAACGTCTGCTCGATTTTCTGCGTGAGGACTGCGGACTGACCGGTGTGAAGGAGGGCTGCAGTGAGGGTGAATGCGGTGCCTGTACGGTACTGCTGGACAGAAAAGCTGTGACAAGCTGTACGGTTTTTGCAGGCCAGGTCATGGACCGGGAGATCACCACCATTGAGGGCCTGGAGCAAAACGGTGAGCTGGACGCGCTGCAGAAGGCGTTTATCCGGATGGGAGCTATCCAGTGCGGTTTCTGCACACCGGGTATGATATTGTCCTGTAAGGCACTGCTCTATGAGAATCCCCACCCCACAGTGGAGGAAATCAAGAGAGCCATCGAGGGAAATCTGTGCCGCTGTACAGGGTATGAGAAAATCGTGAAGGCTGTGAATGCCGTGGGAGAGGGGGAAATCAAGTGAGTTTCCGAATACCGCAAAATCTGGATGAACTGGCTGCTGCCCTCAGGGAAAAAGATGAGAATACTTATCTCTGCGCAGGGGGAACAGACCTTGTCATCCACTTGAGAAAAGAAAAAAAATTTCATTATTCATTGATTGACCTGACACATCTGCCGGAGCTGTCACAGATCACAGAGACAGAGGATTCTGTGATCATCGGCGCAGGTGTCACCATGACAGAGCTGGAACAGTGTCCCCTTGTCAGGACATGGATACCGGCTCTTTCTAAGGCCGCATCCATGGTAGGCTCCACCCAGATCAGGAACCGGGCCACCCTGGGAGGAAATGTGGCAAACGCATCCCAGAGTTCAGATACTACCCCGGTGCTGCTTGCCTATGGCGCAGAGGCAGAGATTCTGGACGGGACAGGTGCAGTGACAAAACGTCTGGTGGATGATTTTGTGGAAGGCCTGGAGAAGACCACCCTGGGAGAAAGAGAAGTCATCCTTAAGTTTATTGTGAAGAAACAGCATGTGCTTTCAGCATTTGCAAAAGTAGGTGCCAGAAAAGCAGTTACCATTTCAAAGATAAACGGCTGTATCTGTACAGAGATAAAAGAAGGATGTATGATGCACCCTGTGGTATATCTGGGGGCCGTGGGCGCAAAAGCGGGCCGTGCCCGTCTGATTGAAGCGTGCCTGGAGGGACAGACACTTTCCGGCTGTGACGAGGAAAAGATTCGGGATGCCGTGTACGCCCAGATAGAGGAGAATATTCCGAACCGGCCGTCAAAGCATTATAAAAAATCAGCCGCTTTCGGGGTTATTGACCAGATACTGGATGACCTTCGCAGGGCAGAAGAGGAGGTGGGCAGATAATGGATACAAATAAAAGCGATTTGAAATATGTGGGAAAGAGCTATATCCGTGAGGATGTGTATGACAAGGCCAGGGGAAAGACAAAGTACACCTGTGACAGGCAGATTGCCGGCATGCTCTATGCCAAGCTGGTTCTGAGTGAAAAAGCCAATGCGGATATTTCAATCCGTACGGAGAAGGCAAAACAGGTACCGGGCGTCCGGGCAGTGTTTACCCATGCGAATGTGCCGAAAATACCTTACAACCCGCACAACTGGTCTGCCTGTCTGGATGCTCCCATGGACCAGTATATTTTAAGCGAAAAGGCCCGTTATGTGGGAGACCATCTGGCCCTTGTCGTAGGGGAAACCAAGGCAGCCGTGGAGGAGGCAGTCAGTCTGGTGGAGATCGATTATGATGAAGCTGCCCCCGTCATCGGCCTTAATGCTGCCAGGAAAACAGAGGGTATGCTTGCATTTGAAAAAGAGGTTAGCTGCGGGGATTATGAGGCGCTTACCGGAGATGGGGAAGCAAAAGATGAGCTGATCGTGGTGAGCACAGAGGGAAGTACCCAGAAAATCCACCACAGCGCCATCGAACCCCATATTGCACTGAGTGAGATTGACGAGAACGGCAATCTGGTACTCTGGACCCCGTGCCAGACGGTTTACCAGGTCAGATACCATATCAGCCATCTGCTGGGCATCCCTTATACAAAGGTCCGTGTTATAAAAGCTGTGATGGGCGGTTCTTTTGGAGGAAAGGGGCAGACCGTGGTGGAGCCGGCCTGTGCATTTGCCACATGGATACTGAGATGTCCGGTCATGCTGTATATGGACAGGCAGGATGCAGTCATGGGAACCAGAAGCAGAAATGCCACGGAAACCCGTGTAAAAACAGCGGTTACCAGAGATGGCGTCATTAGAGGACGCAGAATAGATGCGGATATTGACGGAGGTGCCTATTATACCAATGCTTCGGCAATTGCCATGGCGTACTGTAAAAAACTGTTCCGCATGTATCATGTTGAGAACCAGACCTGCCATGTGCGGACCTTCTATACAAATACCATTTCCGGGGGCGCCTGCAGAGGCTACGGTTCTCCCCAGGCTCATGCTGTCACGGAGGTAAATCTGGACCAGGCAGCAAATGCCATCGGTATGGACCCTTGTGAACTCAGGCTGAAAAACATTGTACATCCTATGGATGATGACCCCACAGGGGGAACGAATCTGGGAAATGCCAGGATAAAGGAATGTATCCGGAAAGGCATGGAGGCCTTTTCCTGGAAAGAAAAAAGAGAACATATCCATGAGAAGGATACCAGACGGTACGCGTATGGAGTAGGCATGGCCTGCGGTGCCCATGGAAATGGCTATAAGGGCGCGTATCCGGAGTTTACAAATGTGACCATATCCCTGCATCCGGACGGAACCGTGGAGGTGCAGATCGGAATCCATGACCAGGGCTGCGGAACGGTTATGACCATGCAGCAGATAGCAGCAGAAGCGCTGCATATGGATGTATACCGGATCAAGATCCACGAGGCCGACACTTTTATCACCCCATATGACGCGGCAGGAACACAGGCCAGCCGTGTCACCTATGTGTGCGGACGGGCAGTGCAGAAGGCAGGAGAACAGCTTCTGGACAAGATGAAACAGGCTTGTGTGGAGATGTATCAATGGGATCAGGACAAGATAGAGGCCGATGACGGAATCCTTCGCTGCGAAAAGGAGGAGAAGTCTTATAAACAGATAGCGCTTGACTATGAACTTAAGTGCTGCCGTTACATGCACACAGAGCTGGAATACGAGCCGCCGTCCAACCCGGGAACTTACTGCTGTGCCTTTGCTGAGGTGCGGGTGGATAAGTATACGGGGCAGACAGAGGTGCTGGACCTGCTCTGCGTACATGATGTGGGACAGGTCATGAACCGGACGCTGTCTGAAGGCCAGGTGGAGGGCGGTGCCCAGATGAGTCTGGGGCAGGCTCTCTTTGAAGAGATTTCCTATGATGCAAAGGGAAGGGTCAAGACCAAAAACTTCTCCAAGTATCATATTATCAATGCGCCGGATATGCCAAAGGTGCGCTCCATCTTTGTGGAGGATGGGGAGCCGGATGGCCCATACGGAGGAAAGAGTTTGGGAGAGATCGCAGCCGTGGCACCGGCGCCGGCAGTGGCCAATGCCATAAACTACGCGCTGGGGAGCTGCTTTGCAAGTTATCCCATCACACCGGAGAAGGTAGTGGCATATCTGGAAGAGAAACGTAAGGAGGGCAATTAACATGCAGGAGAAGGTAATTCGGCTGACCGGAAGTGAGCTGACGATTTCCCAGATCAAGGAAATCGCATTTGAAAATGCAAAAGTGGAAGTGGATGCAGAAGCCATGGACAAGGTCAGGAAAGCCAGAGAGCTGATTTTTGAGCTGGATAAACGCGGTGTTGCAGTTTACGGGCTGAATACAGGTGTGGGCTGGAACAAGGACAAGGTGGTGTATGCAGACCGATACGACGCCTACAACAAGAATCTTTTGAGAAGCCATATGATCGGTGTGGGGCCGGAGTGCAGCATTCCGGAGACAAGAACCATCATGGCTGTCCGTTTGAACGGTTTTCTCTGCGGTCACACAGGTGTGGCCCCGGAGATTGTGCAGTATTATGTGGAATTTTTAAACAGAGGCGTCCATCCGGTCATGAAGAGCCGGGGCAGCGTGGGGGAAGCAGATATCGCAACCCTTCCCGCCATTGGACTGACAGCCATCGGGGAAGGCGAAGCTTATTACCAGAACCAGCGCATGGAAAGTGCGAAAGCGCTGGAGCTGGCAGGTTTGGAGCCGCTGAAGCTGGGACCAAAAGACGGCCTGGGCATTGTCTCCTCCAATGCCCAGGGAGCCGCTTTCGCAGCCATGGGAGTCATTGAGGCGGAACAGTTTATTGAGCGTTACAGAAGGGTATTCTGCCTGGCGCTTGAGGGGCTGAACGGCGTGCTTGACCCCATGGACGAGAGCGTGAACCGGGAGAGGGGCTATCAGGGCCAGATAGAATCAGCCAGAAAATGTAAGGAGCTCTTAAAGGGCAGTTATCTGGAAAAACCCTGGGAGGGCAGAGCCCTTCAGGACCCATTGAGCTTCCGGTGCCAGAGCGCCATCACAGGTTCTGTGATGGATGCCCTGGGCTACCTGAAACAGCAGCTTAGTGTGGAGTTAAATGCCACAGATGACAATCCATGCCTGCTTCCTGAGGAGGACAGAATGTGCGGAAGCCCTAACTTTGAACCGCTTACCTGGGTACTGGCTGTGGAGATGGCGAGCACGGGACTGGCACATATGTCAAAGATGATCTCCCAGCAGATTTTAAGGATCGGTGACCCGGGCTTTACAAAGCTGAACCGTTTCCTGACACCTGTGGAGGGCGCGGTCATTGCCTACGGAACCATTCAGAAGACCGTGTCTTATCTGGATACGGAGAACCGCATGTATGCCAATCCATGTTCCCTTGATTTCCTGAGCATGGCAGGCCATATAGAGGATACCGCAAGCAATTCCACCATGGCAGCGGCAAATATGCGCAGGATCATTGACAACCTGTACTACATGGCAGCCATTGAGCTGATGCATGCAGCCCAGGCCGTGGATTTAAGAGAGAATCCCATGCTTGGGGAGGGGACAAAGCCATTGTTTGAGTCCTACAGGAAAGTGGTCCCCTATCTGGACAATGACAGGAACATGTCGGTGGACATCCAGAAGACTTATGAGTTCCTGAAATCTTATAAGACAGAGTAAATAAGACTGCAGTAAAGCGGAAAGACCAATCCGCATTACATAAGCGGCTGTCCGGTCATATACCGGGGAGCCGCGGGAAAAAATTATATCACCAGGAGGGTATTCTATGAGTGGAGAAAAGAAACAACAAAAAGCTGTTCGATGGAGTGTGTTTATTCCTGCGTTCATTATCATCGGCGGCGGAGCACTTCTGGGAATCCTGAAAAATGAGTGGCTGACGGAAGTCTGCTCAGCTATTTTCGGATGGTCCCTGAAGAGCTTTGGATGGCTGTATCAGCTGGTAGCTATTTTCTGTCTGGTTGTGGTAATGATACTTACATTTTCCAAACTGGGCAAGGTCAGGTTCGGAGGCCGCAATGCCAAGGCAAAGCACTCCTTTGGTTCATGGTTCGCCATGACGCTGACAGGCGGTATCGCTACAGGATGTATCGTGTACGGTGCCAATGAGGTAATGATTTATTACGGCAGTATTTACGGGGAACTGGGAGGCTACGGCATTGAGCCGCTGACCCAGGAGGCTGCCATGTTCGGTATGGGCCGTGTGTTCTACAACTGGACATTTATCCCTTACGCAATGTACTCCATCGTTGGATGTGCAATGGCTTACATTTATTTCAACAAGAAGGAAGAACTGTCTGTGGCAGCTTCCCTGACTCCTCTATTTGGACAGAGAGTCAAATACGGTGTACTGAGAAGCATCATCGACGTAATTTCCATCGTGGCTCTGGCACTGGGACTTTCCAGTAATCTGGGTATGGGACTGGCTCTGATCGGTTCCGGTCTGGAGGCAGCTTACGGTATCAAGCAGGGACCGGTTGTGTGGATCACCTTGTTCGTGATCATTACGGCCACCTTTACCATTGCCTCTGTGGCTGGCCTTGATAAAGGTATCAAGTGGCTGGCGAACGGAACTTCCAAGATCTTCTATGTGCTTCTTGTATTCCTGTTGATCGCAGGACCGACGGTGTACATACTGAACATGATGAATACAGGTATCGGATACTGGGGCGACCACTTCCTCTCATGGGGACTTGACCCCGGAAATGTAGGCGGTGAGGCACTGGTTACCTGGTGGACCATGTTTGACTGGGCGTGCTGGATCGCTTATGCGCCGCTGATGGCTATCTTCTTTGCTATGATTTCCTACGGAAGAACCATTCGCCAGTTCATGATCGTAAACTGGATCATGCCGTCTACCTTTGGCCTTATCTGGTTCTCCGTATGGAGCGGAACTGCACTCAACTGGCAGGATATCGGAAAGGCGGATCTGATTGGGGCGATCCAGAACGGCATTGCGGTGTCCGGTCTGTGGGAGCTGCTTAAGAAGATGCCGATCAGTTTTATCCTCATTCCTCTTATCATGATCACCATGATAGCGGCGTTCTCAACCACGGCGGATACCATGTCCACCACCATCTCCCAGATTTGTACGGAGGGTTCCAGCTACGATGAGGAGCCTGCAAACTGGCAGAAGATCGTATGGGGCGTTTCTATCGGTATCATTTCCGTGATCATGGTAATCTTCGGCGGAGGACAGCAGGGCGTGGAAGGCGTGAAATATCTGTCGGGTGTAGGCGGATTCTGCGTACTGCCTATCTTCATCCTGCAGCTTGCGTCCACCTTTAAGATTTTCTTTATTGATAAGATCATTGAGGATGTGGATGATGTGGTCGATGTGGAGCCTCAGGTGCTTGAGGAACATGCAAAAGCCTGAACTTGAGTTTTTGTCTGCTGCTTTACAGATAAGATTTTTTGCGGTATAGTTTAAAGGATAGGAGTAGTGAGCGTATGAAAAAAGAACCGGAAAGAGTGGAGATGGATCTCCAGAAGATATTTTTGACACCGCCTAACACCATGAAAGAAAAGATAACGCTGGTGATCATGATGGTTGTCGTATTTGTGATGTTTTTCGGGCCGGTTACATTTACGGAAATATCTCCCGTAAAAGGGATTATTTTATCAGCATTTCCCGCCCTTACAATTTCCTGGGGCTGGATGGTGCTTTTAAGAAGCCTGTTTCGGAAGAGGGAATTCTGTAAGAACCCTGAGCCGAAGGCAAAGAAAGGGGAAAAACGTCATGAATGCCAGTATCACTGTAAGAAACGCTGAGCAGTATCAGACTTCTGTCTGGTCAGGAGGAACCACAACACAGCTCTTTATCTATCCTGAGGATGGGGATTACAAGGAGGGCACCTTTCAGGCACGCATCAGCAGTGCCACAGTGGAACTGCAGAAATCCAGTTTCACAAGCCTTCCCGGAGTAAAACGCTATCTGATGACTCTGAAGGGACATCTGGATATGATTCACGGTGTCAACACCAAAGCAGAGCTGGAGCCATATGAGGTAGACTGCTTTGACGGAGGTGTGCCCACAGTCAGCTACGGGAAAGTGACAGACTTTAACCTGATGCTGAAAAACGGCGCGGACGGCAGGATGGAGGCCGCTATACTGGAGGCCGGACAGTCCTGTATGCTGGAGCCGGAAGGCATGTTTGACCTGCTGGCTGTCTACGTGGGTGAGGGATGTATCTGTGTTTCGGATCATACGGTGAAAGAGGACGAACTGCTTCTGTGCCAAAACTGGGAAGAAGCGCTTGCCGTACAGAGTACGGGTGATACCGCCGCAAAACTCGGTATCTGTAAAGTAAAAAAAGCAGAATAAAGATGATCGGCAGCAGGGCCGCCGCTTTGGTGAATTTCCGAAGCGGCGGCCTTTTTGCTTTACTTTATGTCGGATTTTGTATAAAATGGAGTGCAGAAGCAACAGGTTTTTCGGAAAGGAGAAAATTGTGTCAACAGTTCAGATATATGTGTTACAGACACCGCAGATTTTACTGGATGGGGAACAGGTCATACTGCCTTATAAGAAGGCAGAGGCGCTTCTGTTCTATATGGCCATTGAGAAAAAGGCCACAAGGGACCAGATTGCGGCCCTTCTCTGGGATTCCTGTGATGAGGCCACCGCAAAGAAGAATCTGAGGCATGCACTGTACACCATTCGCAAAATATTTCATACAGATCTTGTCTCCTCACCGACAAGGCAGACCCTGGAGCTGAATCCGGAACTTATGTTTCTTGTGGATTACGATGCATTCATGGAAAAAAGAGATCCGTCTCTCTACCGGGAGGAGCTTCTGGGCGGATTTTATATAAAAAATGCGTACCCTTACGAAGAATGGCTGACCATGAAAAGAGGGCTGGCAAAAGAGGCATTTTTGAGAGCCATTTATGAGAAGATGCAGAGCGAAGCAGATCTTTCCGTGGCGGAAGGGGAAACCCTGTTCGAGCGCTATGTACAGGAGGACCCTTTAGACGAGCGGGTATATCTGCGCATGATGGAGATATATGAGAGTGCGCATCTTTACTACAAGGGCATCCGCCTGTACCAGCAGCTTGTGAATCTGCTGAATACAGAGCTCAGGGTGGCGCCCCGCAGGGAAATACGGGAACTTTACAGGAAGCTTCTCCACGTCTGGTCAGAGGAGGGGGAGAAGGAGGAGGAACATTCAGGGGAAGTATGTACAGGCCGCGAGCGCGAACTGCAGCTTCTCCAGGCCTCATACCGTCAGTTCTTGTCCGGTTCGCCCACCTCTGTTCTGCTTTCCGGCAAAAGCGGTGTGGGCAAAACTTATCTGGCAGAGCGGTTCCTGGAAGAGATCACAGAGGAAAACACAGTCATTTTACGGGCCGTCTGTCTGGAAAATGAACAGAATATCGTGCTTCAGCCATGGAATACCATTATGATGCAGGTAAATTCCCTTCTGAAAAAGCAGGATTTTGCTCTGGACAAAAAATATCTGCAGGCAGCAGAGCTTTTGTTTCCGCTTTTCGATACCCAGGATGTGAAAGAACCGGTATTGGGTGATACCACGATTTCCTACAGCTACCGGGCAACCAGGAATCTGCTCATAAAATTATTTGAGGAGATCGGGGAACAGGTGCTGGTGGTACTTTTTTTCGACAATATACAGTTTATGGATGAGACGAGCCTGGAATTTCTCTCCCTGCTCATACGGGCCAAGAATCCCAATATTATGGTACTGGCCACCAGTCCCTGTATCTTTACCCAGCCTTTGCGGACAGCCCTGAAGCCTCTTTTGAAGGAGGAATGTCTTCAGGAGATCACGCTGTTTCCTTTTACCAGGGAGGCTGTCAGAAAAATTCTGGCAGGGAGACTGGGGGAGGAGCGGGTCAGCGAAGAGTTTTTAGACACTATTTACAGCGAGACATCCGGAAATGCCCTGTATCTGAAGACGCTGCTGGACTGCTGCGGGGACGGAAGGCTGGAGGCCGGTGATATCACGCCTCTGAACCAGGTGTGGGAGCAGAAGATGGCAGCGCTGCAGAAAAAGACAAGACAGGTGCTGGAACTCATATCCTCCTGCCAGGCCTGGGCGGATATGGATGCCTGCATGCAGATTCTTAAATGTGATGAGATGGAGATCCTGGATGCTGTGGATGAACTGAAGGAGCAGGGATTTATAAAAGAACAGCAGGACAGTGAGAAAGTGCGGTTCTTTTTCTGCCATGACAGCATACAGAAGTTTGTACATACAAAAATGTCCCCCTCCAAACGCCGTGTATTCCACAGAAAACTGGCAGAATATATTGAGGGGCTGCCGCTCTATGAAGCCAACAGATACGAGCGTCTGATTTACCACTATACTCTCTGCGGGGACAGGGAGAAGGCGCTGGAGTACAGGATTCGGGCACTGACAGAATATTCTTACAGGTATTATGAGCTGTATCCTCTCTTCCCTGCCGGAGGGAAAAAGGAAGTGCAGATGGATTCCGTGCTGGATTACTGCAGGCAGCTTGAGGAAGAACTTCTGGAGCTGAGCCAGAGAAATCCCCAGAAGGAGTCATATCTGAAGCTGCATGTGAGCCTTATGCAGGCTACAGCCCAATACTGCATTCCTCAGGGATATTACGAGGAGGGGGCACAGTATATTGAAAAGGCCCTGAAGTCCAATGTCCTTGCAGGAGATGACCCGGCAGAAAAGATCAGATGTCTGCGTTTTCTCATATATCAGCAGACCAATCTGTGGAAGGTAGAGCACACGGAAGAGTATCTGGAGGAAAGCCTTGTGCTGGCAAAAAAGAACGGACTGCAGGAGGATCATGCCATAACCTGCCGTCTCTATGGACTCTATCTGTCTATGAAGGGCAGGTTTGAGGAGGGGATGGAGTATCTGGTAAAATCCCTGGAATTTTTTAAGAATGCTCCGCTTAAGTCCAGAATTTATGCGCTGAATATTGCTGCGTGCTATAATTACATGGGCGAAATACGGAGAAAACAGAGGGATTTTGAGGAGGCAAACAGATATTACAGACAGGCGGTTGCCACCTGCGACAGCAACCACTGTCCCTGCAACGCCACGTTCTATTCCAATATGGGGCGCTCCTATCTGGCAATGGGGAAGACGAGACAGAGCGAGGAAGCTCTTTATCAGGCAGACCGTGTGTACGAGGAGTCCTTTACCCTTATCGGGCGTTCCATTACCAAAGGGTATCTGGCGGTTTTGGAGGCAGAAAAGGGAAATAAGGCGGAAGCGGTCCGGTATCTGGAGGAAGCCATGAAGAGCGCGCACCAGTTTGCCTCACCCTATGCGAAAGGGCTTCTGGCACTGACTGAGGCAGAACTGCTGGTACGTTTTCCGGAGGATTTCAGGGATATCCTGACAGAGCCTGTGGAGGTGTACAAAGAGAGGGCAAGACGGTGTCTGGAGGAAATACCGGGGGCCTATGAAATCCGCTGGCTGGAGGATATTTGAAAAATTCGACGAAATTAAGGCAAAAATAGTTGATAATTCACAAAATTTTAATAGTTTCGGCGTCTTCTTCGACGCTTTCTTGACTAACTGTATGGTAAAGTCTATATAAAGATTCGATGTAATAAACAGGAAAAGGAGAAGATGAGAGATGAACAATGCGGAAATCGGAAAAGCAATGGTAATCAAACTGGATCCCGTTCTGCCGGAGTACCCGACCTTTAAAGAAGGTGTCAGAAGAGCCCCGAAAAGAGAGCTGACCCTGAACAAAAGAGAGATCAAGCTGGCGGTAGCAAACGCCCTCAGATATGTGCCGGAAGAGCTGCACGAACAGCTCGCACCGGAATTTTTAGACGAACTTCTGACAAGAGGACGTATCTACGGATACCGTTTCATGCCGAAGGAAAGGATCTACGGAAGACCGATCGATGAATATAAAGGAAAATGTGTGGAAGGAAAGGCATTCCAGGTCATGATCGACAACAACCTGGACCATGATGTTGCCCTTTACCCCTACGAGCTTGTTACATACGGAGAGACCGGCCAGGTATGCCAGAACTGGATGCAGTACCAGCTCATCAAGAGATACCTGGAGGAGCTCACAGACGAGCACACCCTTGTGATGATGAGCGGCCATCCCATGGGCCTGTTCAAATCCCACAAGACCAGCCCCCGTGTCATCGTGACCAACGGCCTGATGGTGGGAATGTTCGACAACCCGGAGGACTGGGCAAAGGCCACAGCCATGGGCGTATCCTCCTATGGACAGATGACAGCCGGCGGCTGGATGTACATCGGCCCGCAGGGCATCGTGCACGGAACCTTTAATACTATCCTGAATGCAGGACGTAAGTTCTTAGGCGTACCGCAGGACGGGGACCTGGCAGGCCATCTGTTCGTTACGAGCGGCCTGGGCGGCATGAGCGGTGCACAGCCAAAAGCCATAGAGATCGCAAGAGGAGTGGGTATCGTAGCAGAGGTGGATGCCTCCCGTATCGAGACCCGCCACAGCCAGGGCTGGGTGAGCCTGGTGATCGAGGATGCCGCTGAGGCATTCCGTGTGGCAGAGGAATATATGGAGAAGAAAGAGACCGTATCCATTGCCTACCATGGAAACATCGTTGACCTGCTGCAGTACGCAGTGGACAACAACATCAAGATAGAGCTGTTATCTGACCAGACAAGCTGCCATGTGCCGTACGACGGAGGCTACTGCCCGCAGGGCCTGACCTTTGAGGAGCGCACGGAGATGCTGGCAAACGATAAAGAGAGATTCTGCGAGCTGGTGGACCAGACCCTGGTAAAACACTACCACCTGATCAAGACCCTGGTGGAGAGAGGCTCCTACTTCTTCGATTACGGAAACTCCTTCATGCGTGCCGTGTTCGATGCGGGAGCAAAGGACATCGCCAAGAACGGCGTGGACACAAGCGAAGGATTCATCTTCCCGTCCTATGTGGAGGATATCCTGGGACCGGAGCTGTTTGACTACGGATACGGCCCGTTCCGCTGGTGCTGTCTGTCCGGCAAGCCGGAGGACCTGCGTGCCACAGACCATGCAGCCATGGAAGTGATCGACCCGAACAGAAGGAGCCAGGACAGGGATAACTACATCTGGATCCGTGACGCAGAGAAGAACAAACTGGTAGTGGGCACCCAGTGCCGTATCCTGTACCAGGATGCCCTGGGAAGAAGGGACATCGCGCTGAAGTTCAACGAGATGGTAAGGAAGGGAGAGATCGGACCGGTGATGCTGGGCCGTGACCACCACGACACAGGCGGAACAGACTCTCCGTACAGAGAGACCTCCAATATCTATGACGGATCCAACATCACAGCGGACATGGCAGTACACTGCTATGCAGGAAACGCAGCCAGGGGAATGAGCCTGGTAGCCCTGCACAACGGAGGCGGAGTCGGCATCAGCAAATCCATCAACGGAGGATTCGGAATGGTGCTGGACGGAAGCGAGAGAGTGGATGAGATCTTACGGGCAGCGATCCCGTGGGATACCATGATCGGTGTATCGAGAAGGAGCTGGGGAAGATGCGAGCACTCCATCGAGACCGTAGCAGAGTACAACAAGACAAGGGAAGGGCAGGATTACATCACCATGCCGTACCTTGCAGATGAAGATATGATCGAGAGAGTATGCAAAGACGTTGCAGTGGAAGAGCATCACGCACACCACTGATTTGAAAAATAAAGGCCACAATATTCATTCCTAAATAAACAAAAGAGGCTGCCGGCTTGCCGGCGGTCTCTTTTGTTTATGGTCAGCACTACATCAACAAAAACCGCACCGGATACGAGGCGTAGGAGCCAACGGAGAATCAGGCTGTCATAGCTTATTCTGCTTCCGCCACGTACTCGGTGATATACCCATCTGTTTCTTAAACGCTCTTAAGAAGTTCAATTCATTTTCATATCCCACATGATAAGCAATCTGGTAGACCGGAAGATTGGTACTCGCCAGGAGATCCAGAGATTTGTTGATCCGAAACTGGATCAGATATTCCTGCAGGGACATATGCAGGTTGGCGCGGAATAATTTGGTCAGGTGGCTTCTGCTCACATTACAGTAGTTGGATATTTCGTCCAGAGAGCGGATGCCGGCGTATTCTGCGCCTATGTAGCGTACCGCCTCGGATATGTATAGGTCGGCGATGCGGATATTGGCGTGCCCGGATTTGATGGAGCCTGCCGCGTTTTTGATCAGGGTGTCAAAAAACAGGTGCAGATGCCCTATGATAAATGCCTTGGAGGCGTGGGGATGCTGCAGGATGGCGGACAGATGCTCTTTTATGCTTGTGGTGGTCTGTGCGCTGTAATCCTTGGGATGATAGACGGGCGAACCGTGGTTCAGTCCGCAGGCACGCAGGTACTGGGGAACGCATAACCCCTTGAAGAGAATCCAGATGTAATGCCACGGTTCCTTCTCATCCGCATGATATATGTGTTTGCTGTGCGGCTCAAAAAGAAATCCCTCCCCTGCATTGATCTCGATACTGCCGGATATGTCTGCCAGGATCTTGTTGTCAGAGCAGGTGGACGGCGCGTAAGAGATATAGCCTTTTCCGGAAAGCACATAATGGAAAATATATTCATTCCTGATGTACGGACCAAAAGAATAAAGCGGGGTACATTGCTGGTCGCCGATTTCCAGTAAATTTAAGTCCTGGTATTCATTAAAGTTAAAGATGTAGCTTTCCATATGTATGCCTCCTGAGTAAAAATGAATTTTCGCAAAAGCGGAGATTGCATTGTTATTTTATAGACTGAAAAGAAAACTGTAAAGTAGAAAAAAATAATGAAAAAATGCGAAAAATAGAGGCTGTAATTTAAATATACTATCAAAATCGCGCATGTATATACAAAATACTACTTTGTACATCCAAATTGTACACATATTGCCAGCTTATGATGTTTTGTGGAAAATGACGAAATGTTATAATGATAAACATCATATATGAGACATATTTCCTTAATGCAAAAAGAAATGTGTAAAAAATAATGACATATGGGAGGAAAAGTTATGAGAAACAAAAAACGTTATTGGGCATTAGGTTTAACAGCATGTATGCTGGCGTCCGTCATGGCCGGATGCGGCTCCGGGGGAGGTACGGATTCCAAGGGAAGTTCCGGCGGCAGCAAGGACAGCGGTACTGAGGCATCGGGAACCTCTTCCGACAAAGAAGTGAAGCTCACCATGCTGGGCTGGGAGATCTACCAGCAGGCAGGTATGGAGGCACTGGCAAAGGCTTATCACGAGCAGCATCCCAATGTGACCATTGACGTACAGATTTCCACATGGAGTGAATACTGGACAAAACTGGAGGCAATGGCAAACAGCAACTCTCTCCCCGACATTTTCTGGATGCACACAAATGAATTCAGCAAATATGCGGAAGCAGGCATTCTGGCAGATCTGACAGACCTGTACGATGAGGGAAAAGATTATTACACCAAGAACTTTGCAGAGAATCTGGTCCAGAACTTTACCTATGAGGACAAGGTTTACGGTGTTCCGAAAGATGTAGATACTGTGGCGCTTGTCTACAATAAGGACATTTTCGATGAGGCAGGTGTCTCCTATCCGGATGATACATGGACATGGGATACGTTGGTGGAAGCATCTCAGACCATTCACGACAAGACAGGAAAATACGGTATTATGGCTGATCACAACGAGCAGGAGGGCTGGCTGAATACCATTTACCAGGCAGGCGGTTTCTATGTAAATGAGGACAAGACAAAAGCGGGCTTTGAAGACCCGGGTACCCAAAAAGGCTTAAAAGAGTACATGGACTGGCAGCTTGCCTATGATTTCTCACCGAATCAGTCAGAGCTTTCCGACCTGGGAAAGGCAGAGCGCTTCTTTGCAGGCGAGGGTGCCATGATGTATTTCGGAAGCTGGGGCATCAACAACCTGTATATCAATTATCCTGACCTGAACTGGGATGTGGCAGTGCTTCCAAAATGCCCGGATCCGGTCAAAGGCGACGGACGTGCCAGCATTTCCAACGGACTTGCATACGCCACAGCAGCAGATAACCCGAACCTGGATGTGGTAAAAGATGTCCTGAAATTCCTGGGAACCGAGGAGGCAGCCATTATCCACGGAGAAAACGGAGCAGCGATCCCGGCCTTCAACGGAACAGGCGAATCCTGGTCCAAAAACTATGAGGGTAAGAATGTACAGGCATATGTAGACCAGCTTGCGTACAGCGTACAGTATCCCTATTCCAAGACAAAATCCACCTGGTTCCCGGAGGTTGAGGCAACACTTCTGGAGGTATACAGCGGAAATATGAGTTTTGAGGATGCATGTAAACAGTGTCAGCAGCAAGTGGATGAGAGCCTGGCTACAGAACACTGAGAATGAGAGGTGGACGAGGTGGCAAGACAGCAGAAAACAAAGACAAAATACAGCAAAGGTGCGGCAACGGGATTCTTTATGGTGATGCCAACCGTCATCGGATTGATCATCCTGAACATTTATCCGCTGCTTCGGACGGTTTATATGAGCTTTTTCAAATCAGGAGCCTTCGGAAAGTGGACATTTGTGGGACTGGACAATTATATTAAAATGTTCCAGAGCGCCGGCTTCTGGACCATCACGAAAAATACACTGGTATTTATGGTCCTTACGGTTCCGGTGACCGTGATCTTCGGCCTTATCATCGCGGTTCTGCTGGACCAGAAGATCAAGGGAAAAACAGTATTCAGAGCCATTTACTTTCTCCCCATGGTAGTTGCTCCGGCGGCGGTAGCCATGGTGTGGAAGTGGTTGTTTAACTCTGAGTACGGAATCATCAATACCGTACTTGGGGCGCTGCATCTTCCCTCGGATATCAACTGGATCGCAGACCCTAAGACAGCGCTTCTGACCTGCGCCATCGTGACGATTTGGAGCAGCGTGGGATATGATGCCATCCTGCTTCTTTCAGGGCTGCAGAGTATATCCAGAACCTATTATGAGGCGGCAAGGATAGACGGCGCCACAGGATTCCAGCAGTTTCGGAAGATCACGGTTCCCCTGGTTTCACCAACCCTGTTTTTTGTCCTGATGATGCGTGTGATGGCATCCCTGAAAGTATTCGATATTGTCTATATGATGATTGAGAAGACAAACCCTGCGATCCGCAGTGCGGAGACAATCCTTTATAATTTCTATCAGGAAACATTTGTGAAAAATAATAAGGGATACGGTTCTGCGCTGGTTGTCTGGTGTGTGATATTGATCGCCGTTATAACGATCATTCAGTTTATCGGACAGAAAAAATGGGTTACTTACGATGTGTGATGCAGGAGGAGGTTACAGGTGATGGCTGGAGCAAGCAGAAATGGCAGAAAGATCAGCAAAGCCAATATTTTTATATATCTTGTGCTGATACTCGGCAGTGTAATAATGATTTTTCCATTTTTATGGATGATTTTGACAAGTTTTAAGAGTGTACCGGAGACGACATTGGTGCCGCCTACATTTTTCCCGGAGTCGTTTCAGAATACAGCGGCATATATACAGGTGACGAACAGTCTTCCGTTTTTGAAACTGTATTATAATACGCTGATGATGATCTTCATCCGCGTGGTCTGTGCAGTCGTATTTTCGTCCATGGCGGCATACGCCTTTGCAAAAGTACATTTTCCCATGAAGAATCTGTGCTTTGCGCTGGTGGTATCACAGCTTATGTTCCCGGCGCAGGTGTTTATTCTTCCCCAGTATGAAATGATCTCTGCCATAGGCAGGACGGATTCCATCTTCGCGCTGGTGTTCCCGGGACTTGTGAGTGCCTTTGGTACTTTTTTCCTCAGGCAGACGTATATGGGAATCCCGGATGATCTGATCGAGGCAGCCAGAATAGACGGATGCGGGCAGTTCAGAACCTTTGTGAGCATTGCATTTCCGCTTACGAAGACGGCAATCGCGGCACTCGCAGTGTTCACGGCATTGTTTGCCTATGCGGACCTGATGTGGCCGCTGATCGTAAATACCAAGCTGGATATGCTGACGCTTTCCTCAGGATTGTCGACGCTTCGCGGACAGTTTTCCGTGAATTACCCCAACCTGATGGCAGGGTCTGTGCTGGCTATGGTGCCTATGATCGTGATCTATCTGATTTTCCAGAAACAGTTCATTGAGGGCATTGCGCTGACAGGTACAAAAGCATAAAAATATCTGCGCACAGCAGAACAGAAAAAGAAGGCTGGTCTCGCGAAGATCAGCCTTCTTCTTATGATTAAATGCTGTGCCAGAAGGTCACACATGCGCCGCCGGCTTTGGTGTTTCCGATTTCAACAGATCCGCCAAGCTGCCCGGCCAGCTGCGCGGCAATGTACAGGCCCAGGCCGGAGTGGCCTCCTTTACTCTGCCGGGATTCGTCACCGCGGTAAAATTTATCCAGCGCCTTTTTCAAATCTTTCGGGGCAAAGCCGCTTCCTGTATCGCAGACAATATAGCGCAGCCGGTCTTTTTCCGCCTTTACGGAAATGTCTATTCGGCCGCCCTGCGGGGTATACTGCAGGCTGTTGGAGATGACGTTGTCAAGGATACGTGCCAGTTTATCCGCGTCAGTGCAGACAGAACGTGGTATCCGTTCAGGCAGGTGAAGGGAGAGGGTGATCCCCTTTTGGCGGGCAGGCAGTTGGTAGTCCTGAATTTTTTGTGTGAGAAATACAGCGATATCAAGTGGGGACGGTTCCAGTCGGAGGCCGGATCTTTCAAGATCGGAGGCATACTGCATCTGCTGGACCAGGGCAGTGCTTTTCTTTGTGTTGTTCCTGATGACAGTCAGGTATCTGCGGAGCTTTTCCGTGTCGTCCGGTGTGTTTTCAAGCAGGGAGTCTGTATACCCCAGTATGATCGAAAGGGGGGATTTTAAATCGTGCGCCAGGGATTCCGCCATCCAGACACGTTCCTGTTCCATTTCCCACTGGGCGGACAGGGATTTTTTCAGTTCCTCCTTCATCTCTGAAAAGGCACTGCACAGCCTGCCAAGTTCATTGTCTGAAGAATAGTTGATTTCAAAATCCAGATTTTTTTCTTTGATCTTTTTAGAGGCTTCCGTCAAAAGCTGCAGAGGCGCATTTACATTTTTAGCAAAGATTCTTGAAAACAGCAGGGTAAAACCAATCATGTAGAAAAACGGAGAGAGCAAAGCCAGAAGAAGAACGGCAGAGACCATCCATCCTTTATGATTGGCAAATGTGGGGCTTATATGGTAGAAGAGGAGTACAGCACCTGCATATTCTCCGCTTTCCTCTGTGATGGGGACTGTATAAATGTAATACCCCTGACGGATGACGGTTTCATCCGCGAAGCTGTCAAAAAGTTCCTCAGCTGAGGCAAAGGGTTTTTGGACATTGGTGCCGTACAGGAGATTACCCCGGCAATCCACCACCTGATAGAGCATGCCGTCCCCCTGAAAAGAATGTTTTAATCCACTTTCCTCTGATGGGGACAGCAGTGCCCTGTTTTTTTCACGAACGTATGCGGCCACATCGGAAACCTGCTGCTGATAATAATTTGCCGGTAAAATATACCTGTCAAGAGCATAGGCAAACAGGGCGGCAGCCAGCACATAAGTCAGCACGGTGGCTGTCAGGCAGGCTGCCAGGGTCATAAGAAATGTATGCCTGAACTGGGCGGCAAGTGATTTGTTCTTCATTTTATTTTCCCGCCTTTTCACATTTTGTTCCATTTATATCCGATCCCCCAGACTGTGGAAATGTATTCTCTGCCGGGGGTCACTGCGGCAAATTTTGCGCGTATATTTTTGATCCGCTCCACAACCGTTGCGGAATCCCCCTCGGAATCATAGCCCCAGACTTTTTCATAGATCTGTTCTCTTGAGAAGACCTGGCCTGCGTGGAGGGCAAGGAGCTCCACAATGTCGTATTCCCGTCTGGTCAGATCGATCCTGCTGCCCTCAATTTTGACAGCGCGTTCTTTCAGGTACAGGCAGAGCGTTCCGAAATAGAGTTTGGAGCGTTTATGCTCTGCATTGATATATTGTGAGCGCTTTTCCCTTCGCAGATTGGCGTCAATCCGTGCCATCAGTTCCCGAAGACCAAAGGGTTTTGTCACGTAATCGTCACCGCCAAGGGTCAGTCCCCTGACTTTATCCGTCTCGGACTGTCTGGCACTCAAAAAAATAATGGGGCACAGGACCTCGTCCCGGATTGCCCGGCAGACTTCAAATCCATCAGTTCCGGGCATCATAATGTCCAGTATAATAAGATCAGGCTGTTTTTTGGAGAGCTCTATGCCGGTCTGTCCGTCATAGGCAGTGAGTACGTCATGGCCTTTTGCGCGCAGCTCGTCCTCCAGCAGCATGACCAGGTCTGTTTCATCGTCAATGATCAGTATTCTGCTCAAGATAGTTTTCCTTTCTTTTTTTGGTTACTCGCAGTTTTTCCTTCCTTCCCATAAATGAAACCACATCATTCCGCCTGCCAGGAAGAGAAGCAGGCCGGCTGCGGCTGCACTGAATCCCACGGCGGCTGTGTGCATGATACCGGAAAAAATCTCTGTGGATCGGATGGCAGCGCTTTCTTCCGGAATCAGAGCACCCGGCAGCATACCTAATTTTACCGGCCATGTCCAGGGAATCAGGGGCCAGATCCGGGATCCCATGCCGGTGAGTCCCAGAATGGCTGCCATGAGCAGACCGCCCATGCTGATGCCGATGGAAGCGCCCATGCCCCATGCAAAACTTATCCACAGGTGGAGGGCAAGGAGGGGAAGTGTTCCCACCACCATAAGGGCAGCAGCCGGAAGAAACAGCCGGAATGAGACAACTTCCGGCATTATCGGCTTTACGCAGACGCAAAGTGTCAGCACCGCTGTAAAGGTACAGGCGGTCAGGCAGAACAGCAGAAGCGAGAACTTTCCCATATAAAGTTTGATTCTGGAAATACCGGTTCCTAAAAATCCGTTAAAACTGCCGGCAAGCTCTTCCTCATGTACAAGAAATCCTGCGAAGACACCTGCCCCTATGGGAATGAAAAATACGGTCCATATGGTAAAAAATCCTTCAAAGGCAAATGCCTGTGTACTGCCGGGATGTGATATGAGGTAGGCGGCTGCACAAAGGGAAAAAAGGACCGGCATACAGAATGTGAGAAAACGGATCGCCGTCCGTTTTGTCCTGAGCCATTCTGAACATAAAAAGCGCATCATTTCGCCTCCCTTCTTGCGAACCAGGCTGCAGTGAGCAGTGTAAATGCAGAAAACGCAGCCAGAGAGACAGCAAGTCCCACAGGAATCACAGAAAAATCCAGAAGGGGATCACCTGCATGTAAAAGGATGCCGTTTGGATGTACACCGATCAGGGGACACATCATTCTTGTGGCCCAGCTCCAGGGAACTGCCATCCAAAAAGACATTGGCGCTGCCAGGACTCCTGTGATCATACCCAGGAATCCGATTCCCATACTGAGAAATAATCCCTTCCACACAGCAGCCCATAGCTGGATGGGAATCAGTGTGAGGGAAGAGAGCCAACAGACCATGCCGGCTGTAAAAATCTTCCCGAAGGGCAGGGCTCCCGCATTTGTAAGCAGGCCGGCCGTGACAGCCGCAGCCATGAGGACAAGAGTGGAAAGCAGGCCAAAGAAAGCCATAGCTGTGATCTTATTGATCCAGAGTGCCATAGGATGGATATTGCGGGCACGCAGAGCACGGTAATCTCCGGATTTTTTTTCCTGGGCAGCAGCCAGGGCGGCGAAGAGCGCATAGCCCAGGGGCAGGAACACAAAGGGCCACCAGTTAAAAATAAGGGCTAAAAGACTCTCCCATTTCCAGGAACTGCTCTCAGACATGGGATTTTCCATAAGGGATGTCTGGGTGACCAGGGCGTATACGGCGAAAAATACAGGAATGAATATAATCAGTTTCCCCATAAATGTTCTTTTATATTTTAAAAGCTCAGATTTCAGTCCACTCACAGTTTTTCCCTCCTTTCAGTATAACCTCTGTGAAGAAGTTCTCCAGATTTTCATCGGAATCCGGCATTCCCTGAAATAAAAGCTTTCCGCCGCTGATGATGCCGATGGTGTCCGCAACCTGGGCAACCTCTGACAAAATATGGCTGGAGAGGATTACGGTCATTCCTTTTTCGGAAAAAGAGATGATCAGTTCCCTCAGCTCCTGAATGCCGAAAGGGTCAAGCCCGTTGGTGGGCTCATCCAGGATCAGAAGTTCCGGGTCACTGAGAAGGGCGGCTGCAATGCCAAGCCGCTGCTTCATACCCATGGAAAACTGCGAGACACGCTTTTTGCCGGTGTTTTTTAAATTGACGGTTTCCAGAACCTCTGTGATCTTAGTTTTGGGAATCTTCAAAAGTCTGGTATGCACCAGAAGGTTTTCTTCCGCTGTCAGGTTGCCGTACAGGGCAGGGGACTCAATGAGAGAACCGATTTTGGAAAGGGATTCCCTTTGCCACGGCCTGCCGTCCAGGATAATCCGGCCGCCTGTGGGGCGGAGAAGGCCAACCAGCATTTTCAGCGTTGTGGATTTTCCGGCGCCGTTCGGTCCGAGGAGACCGTAAATACTGCCTCGTTCAATTTGCAGGGAAACATTGCGGACAGCCATTTGTTCTCCATATTGTTTGGATAAGTTTTCAGTTTCAAGAATTAAATTTTTCATGTGTATTTATCCTTTCTTGTAATGGGGCTGTTTCTTTTACAGGAAGAATCGTAGCATGAAAAGATAACGTTTCTATAACGCTTTGGCATTATTTTTTACGCATGATTTTTTCAATGTCAATGGTTCTGTGGACCAGGCCCCCATAGAAGGATTCTTCGTGGGAGACAAGAAGAATACTGCCCGGGAAGTCGAGAAGGGCAGTTCGCAGGGATTCTTTGGCCTGGATATCCAGATGATTTGTGGGCTCGTCCAGGATCAAAAAATTGCAGGGGGTGAGGGTGAGCAGGCATAGTTTGACCTTAGCCTGTTCGCCGCCGCTCAGTGTCCCGATGGCCTGGGATGCGTGTTTGCTTGTAATGCCGCAGAGGGAAAGGTGTTTTCGGATCTCTTTTACGTTCATGGCGGGAAACGCGTCAGATACGATCTGGACCGGAGTGAGAGTGCTGTTTGGCCAGAGCAGGTCCTGTTCAAAATATCCGGTCTTTACCTGTTCGGAAAAGGTATAGCTGCCCTTTTTTGCGGGGATTTGTCCCAGCAGTGTTTTGAGCAGTGTGGATTTACCGATACCGTTGAATCCTGTAATTACGGTTTTCTGTCCGCCTGTAATGGAAAAATCCAGATTAGATAAAAGGGGATAATGGTATCCCACGGACAGGCGATGTACAGACAGATGCTCCGCTGCAGTGAGCGGAAGGCCGGAAAAACGGAAATATGGTTTCAGTTCTTTTAAATCAAGCGCTTCCATTTTATCCATACGGTCCAATTGTTTTTGTCTGCCCCGGGCCATCCGGGATTTGCGGCCGGCTATATTTTTCCGGATAAATTCCTCGGTCTTTTTGATCTCTTTTTGCTGTGCGGAATACTGACGGATATAATCCTCACGGAGCAGAATCTTTTTCTTCAAAAACTCAGAATAGGTGCCATAGTATTTGGATATTCTGCTGTTGTCAATATCACAGATCCGGTTTGCTGTCTTTTCCAGAAAATCATAGTCGTGTGATACGATCAGGAAGGCATTATCAAGGGCTGAGAGATAGTCTGCCAGCCAGGCAACATGTTCTTTGTCAAGAAAATTGGTGGGTTCATCCAGAAGGAGGACGTCCGGTTTTTGGAGCAGCAGTTTTGCCAGAATGACCTTTGCACGCTGACCGCCGCTCATCTGTGACACCGGTCGGGAAAGGCCCAGGGATAAAAGGCCGAGGCCGGAGGCTACCTGTTCGATGCGGGTATCTATGGTATAGAATCCGCTTATTTCAAGTTCTTCCTGGCAGCCTGCTGCTGCCTTTAACGCGTCCATGTCCCCGGCAGCCTGCTCATAGAGGCTGTTCATTTTATCTTCCAAAACATAAAGGGAGTGAAACGCGGAGCGGAGAAAATCCTCCATGGTCATGCAGGGGTCGATCTGTGCATACTGGTCCAGATAGCCCACGGTTGTCTTCGGGTGCCAGGTGATCCGGCCTGCGTCTGGGATGAGCTGTTCTGTGCAGATTTTGATCAGGGTACTTTTCCCGGCACCGTTTTGGCCGACGATTCCTATGTGCTCTCCTTTGTTGAGTGTCATTTCGGCATCTTTAAACAGCCGGCCTTCGCCGAAGGTGTGTGTCAGGCCGGTGATTTCCAGTAAACTCATGGTTATATGTTTCCTTTCTTTTTTTACAGTCTGAAATTCTAAGTTGTGTGATCCGGTCTGTCTGCAGCCGTGTTTGGGTGACAAAAAAGCAGAGGGCAGTGATACATTCTCATGTATCCGCCTTCTGCTGATGACACAGATTGTGGGAAGCAGAAATGATCTGCTTGCGTCTGCACGCATATCTCTGTAAAACAGCAAAAGGCTACAGACAAAACATTGTCCATAGCCTTTTACGCAGTATATAACGGGAAATAAAGCAATAAAACAAGAGAGCGCTGACCCAGCAGGGCAGTCCCTTCTTCTGAAATTTTATTCTTTTATTTCCCGATGAAATCTATAGCGTATATGATATGCCATACTCTGTACAATGTTTCATCGGTGCGGATGGTACAGAGATGGTCTTGGCAACTGGTTTTGGTTGGTTTGATAAATGATAACCCATTTTGAATCTCCTTACTGTTGATGCGGACAACTATAGCATATGCGTGCAGCTTTGTCAAATGAAATTTGGACGGTGTGCATGGTGGCGCTGTGTCATAATGGGGCGGCATGGGTGTAACTTGATTGTTTGGGTGTAGCCGGATATTCATGAGCCTAATCGGAGAATTTTTTGTTGTATTGGAAGATGGGAACGAAGTCCTGAGTCCGGTTGGAAAACCTATCATTGTAATCCATGAGAGGAACGAAGTCCTGTACCTGACCGGAGAACGTATTGTTGTAATCCGTGAGAGGAACGAAGTTCTGTATCTGGCCGGAGAACGTATCATTGTATTCTGCAATAGGAACGAAACTGTGCTCCAGGGATGAAAATTGTCTATTATAGTTATTGATGGGGATTAAAATCTGTTCCTGGCCGGCAAACTGTTCATTATATTCCGATAAAGGTACAAATTTTTCCGTCGTTCCGGAGCTGACGGAAGAAAATCCTGCTGCAAGCAACAGAAAAGCACTGGCAGCCAAAGCAAATTTCTTTGATTTATTCATATATACGCACCTCCTATATTTCCCTGTGTTTCTATCTATATTGTACGATGTTTGTGTTTGTCTGTCAATAAATCGTGGACTCTGCACACTGTTTCTGCCAAGTCTGAAAATTCCGAACACGCAACACGATATGCAATAAAATAAACACACAAAAGGTTTACATTGCAAAAAATATCCCATATACTTGTAGTAACAACAGATTTATACGCCTGACAGAAAATACCCCTTCCATAATCACAGAAGGGTTCTGCAGTGCTGACAACTTAGGAGGGTAAAGTATGGAAGCAGTATTTGAAGGAATCAACAGTGTCTTCGGTTTTATCGGGCCGCTGTCTGATTTTTTGTGGGACTTTCCCACGAACTTTGCGTGGTATGCCAACATCCCTGTTCTGGGAAGTTTTTCGTTTGCGATCATCCTGCTTTTAGGGTCCGGTATCTTTTTCAGTTTTAAACTTGGATTTATGCAGGTCACGCATTTTAAAAAGGCAATTAAAATTCTTACCGAAAAACGTTCCGTGGAGACAGGAATTTCCCCGCTTGCGGCATTCTTCCTGAGCTCAGCCATGCGTGTGGGACCCGGCAATATTATCGGTGTGACAGGAGCCATCGCCGTTGGCGGACCCGGAGCCTTGTTCTGGATGTGGGTATCTGCTTTTTTCGGAATGGCAGTTGCCTATATGGAGGGTGTGCTGGCACAGATATTCAAGGAGAAAAAAGAAGAAGAGTTCGTAGGCGGTCTGCCTTTCTATGGAAGAAGACTATTGGGCAATAAGGTCTGGGTCGGTATATTTCTCTCTGTATTGTATATACTCTACGCTCTGTGCTGTCTTCCGGCCCAGGGATTTAATGTGGTATCATCTGTGGGGCGGATGGCAGAAATCGTGACGAATACCACCATTTCAACAGATTCCCTGTTCTATTATCTGGTGGGGGCAGGCATTATTCTCCTGACAGCAGCGATTGCTTTCGGAGGCATCAGGAAGGTGACGAAGTGGACAGACAAGATGGTGCCTGTCATGGCAGTTTTATATATTGTGGTGGTGCTGGTTTTAGTTGTGATGAATGTTAAAACCATTCCCTATTTCTTCCGGGCAGTGTTTGCCGGTGCCTTTAAGCCGGATGCCTTTTTCGGCGGTGTCTTCGGAACTGTTCTGGCGCAGGGGGTAAAGAGAGGACTGATGTCCAATGAAGCCGGACAGGGTACCATCACCATGTCAGCAGCAGCCGCAGATGCAAAGCATCCCTGCGAGCAGGGTATGATCGCCTCCATGGGTGTGTTCCTGGATACCATGGTCATCTGTACACTGACAGGCTTTGTAGTGGTCATGGCTCACTGTTGGAGCGGTGCAGGGGCGGAGTCATGGGCAGCGCTTGATAAGCTTCCGAAATTCACGGAATCCATTGCCGTGCTGACACCGGGGACAGCCATGAATGCTGTCATGACATTTCTGGTGACGCTGTGCTTCTGTCTGTTTGCCTTTACCTGTCTGCTGGGGATGATCAGCTTCTCCGAGATAGCGGCAAACAGGATCAGGAAAGATAAAATCTGCATGAATACCGTGCGGTGTATCGCGCTTTTTGTGGCAGCTTTCGGAATCCTCTGCAACATTGCAGGGCTGGAGCTGGGAAACCTGTGGGCATTCTCAGATCTGGGGAATATTTTGATCGTGTATTTCAACGTTCCCATTGTATATGTGGGGGCAAAGTATGTATTCCGGGCAACCAGGCATTATAAGAAACATGACGGGACACCCTTTACTTCAAAGGTGATCGGAAGGGATGACTGTGAGTTCTGGGATAAGAAAGCAGAGGCAGAAGAATAAAAAGAACCGTGCAGGGCCGGGGAGACATCAATAGGAGGTTTCCCCGGCTTTTTCTGCCCATGGGCTATGCTGTAGACACAGGTGCTGATATCAGGTAGAATAGAGTAGATTTCCAACCGACGCCAGCCGACATTTTTCCGACAATCGGGCGGTACGCTTTTGTTAACTTTTTCTAACTATTTGTAACTATTCAGTCGGCTGAATAGTTACAACTGTATTTACGGATGAAAAACAGGAATTGGGGGATGAAGCATGAAAGATAATTACAAAAAAGCAATGGAAGTCTGGGAAGTCCCGGAAGAGTTTTATGAGGCAGCGGTTCCCATGTACCGCGGTTATGAAGCGGAGCTTGCCGTCATGTTCGGAAGAAATCCCGTATCCGGACAGGAAATCTGCCGACTGCTGAAGGAATGGGGGAAAGCGGAGCCGGAGAGGCTGCTTTTCGAGAGTTATCAGAGAAATGTACTGGAAAAATGCGAGGGGAACGAAAGCGGCAGCACATTTTACAAAATGACGGATTTTTATACCCGGTATCCGTATTTTGCCCAGTATGAACCGGAAGCTTACGGGAAATTCTCCCAGGAGACAGTGGACCGGTTAAATGCCTGGGATCTGAAGGTATACATGGATTGCACCTCACAGGCGGCCCTTGACATAGCGGCAGGAAAGGATGTGCCCATGCACCAGACACAGTACCTGACTCTGCAGGAGTCCTATGACATGATGGATACCCTGGGGGAGGAAATTTTGATCCTTCCGTGTAACTGCAAAGCCATGGGCAGATGTACGGAAAAGCCTGTGAATGTGTGTATCAATAAGCTGGAAAAGGGACCGAACACTCCCTATGACAGAAAACTGGGCAAAATTCTGACCCTGGAGGAGACCAAGGAACTCATCCGCCAGATTAACAAAAAAGGACTGATGCAGTCAGGGGAAAATAACGTGCTGTGCAACTGTGACGGCGTGTACTGTTATCCCACGAAAATGGCCAGGATACTGGGAACAAGGCTTCACTATCCCACATCCCACTATGAGACCCTGTGGGATGAAAGCATTTGTATTCAATGTGGGAAATGTACGAAGATCTGTAATTTCGGAGCGTTTTATAAAGACAAAGAAGGGAAAGTGAAGTTTGACCCTGAAAAATGCTGGGGCTGCACCATCTGTTCCGCAAACTGTCCCAAAGGCGCAATTACATTGAAGAAGAGAAGCGGGAAGTAATCTTACGGAAAATAGGTAAAGGTGAAAACATGGATAGAAGATATTCTCATGACATAGAAGTTCAGCTTTTAGGACGGCCGGGTGTACTGCTTTTGGGGGAAAAGGTCTCTTTTCCTTATCAAAAGGTGGAGGGCCTGTTTTATTATTTATGTGTGAATAACCAGATATCCAGAAGCCAGGCGATCAGTGTTTTGTGGGCAGGGAGCAGTGAGGCAACAGCCAGGAAAAACCTGCGGGATGCTGTCTATAATATAAGAAAAGTGCTGGGGCAGGACATTCTGACTATGGAAGGCAACACCTTGATTGTCCTGAACCGCCAGATGGATATTGATATCGACATTGAACATGTCACAAGGGAAAACCTGCTGGAAAGCTGGAAGGGAGAATTCCTCCAGTTTTTCTTTGTGAAGAACTGCTATGAGTTTGAGGCGTGGGCGGAGGGAGAGCGTTTTGAGCGGAAACGGACTTATCTAAAAGCGCTGCAGCTTAAGATCATGGGGCAGAAGACGGGACAGGGCCTTGATTTTCTGGAGGAGAGCGGCAGGATCCTCATACAGTCTGAAGTCCTGGATGAAGAACTGTACCGCAGCATCATGAAAAAACTGGCGGAGGCGGGAAGATATGTCCAGGCAATGGAGATTTTCCAGTCTTTGAAAGTATTTCTGGAAAGGGAAGTGGAGGAACTGCCGGAGGAGGAGACACAGGAGCTTTATGAGAAAATATCTGATATGAAAAACAGGCTGAAACGCCTGCCGGAAGAGAGAGGAGAGTATTTTTTCGGAAGAGCGGATATTCTCTATGATATTTACTCCAGAATCAACACAAAAGACGGGGATTCGGAGAGGCGCTGCCGTTCTTTTTTGATCACAGGGGAACCAGGCGTGGGGAAGAGCATGCTCCTGGAACAAATCCAGCGGATGGTGGAGGACTCAGACTATCTGGTGTTTACCTGGGTCTGCTGTGAGACGGAGAAGGACCTGTATCTGATGCCCTGGCATGGGATCATGGCGAAGGTGGATGAATACTGTAAGCGAAACGGGCTGGATGTAGAGTCCCCGACCGATATCCTGCTTCGGCAGAATGCCTCAGACGTGCAGTTTTTTATGACGCGATTTGAGATCCTGACAGAGTCCGTGTTCCGGTACCTGACAAAATATTTCCGGGACAGAAAAATCCTCTTATTTATTGATGATATCCAGTGGATGGATTCCATGAGCATGCGGCTTATGAGTAATCTCCTGTTCCGGATGGGGCAGGGGCAGATACTTGTGGTGGCTGCCAGCCGGGAGGATGACGGTGATGATATCAAGAGTTTTAAGATTCCGCTTATCGGAAGGGGAATCTTAAAGGAGATCGAGTTAAAGCCATTTACCCTGGAGGAGTCCAGGCAGATCATAGAGGAGACAGATGCGGGTCTTTTAAACAATCCGCAGCTTGTGGAGCAGATATACAGGAAGACTCAGGGGAATCCTTTGTTTTTTATGGAGTCCCTGCGGCTGTTTGCACGGCAGGAGGACGGCGCTGCATTTACAGACAGGATGACAAATGTGATCCAGAGCCGTCTGTTGAGCCTTTCAAGGCGGGAGCGGGTCATGCTGGATATTATCTCTATCTTTTCCATGCCCGTGACAAAAGAGGAGATCAATCAGATTCTGGGGATGGAGGAGCAGCAGCTTTTGCAGATACTGGAACCGCTGCTGGATAAAAAGCTTCTCTATGAAAAATTGGCGGGCGGAGAGGTGCATTATGGCTTCCGCCATCAGATCATCCGGGAGTATGTATACAGCAGCCTGTCAAAAGAGAAGAAGGACATATACCACAATTACATAGCCAGATATTACGAACAGGAGTATGGGAAGGACAAAAATCTGGGAACCTGTTCCCTGGTCATCCATCACTATGAGTGCTGTCATGACCGGTATAAAATGTACTGGTATAAGGTGGAATATCTGGAGGCGTTCTACCGGATCTCCTACGATTTCTATCCCATGCTGGCCAGAAAAGCCGTGTTCAGCGGCAATATCGACGGTTTTTCGGCTAAGGAAGATGAACTTGTGGAGCTGGCAGAGGAGATTCGGGCACTGCAGGAGACGGATTCCGGGATGACACCCATACGCATGCGGGTGGAATACCTGCTGGGGCGTTATGAGATGTTCGTCAGGGACTCTCAGAGAGGACGAAGCTGCATTGAGAAAAGCCTTGAACTGGCAAAGGAGATCCCGGACAGGGACTACATTTTCTATAATTACCTGCAGCTCATTCTGTATGGGGACCTGACAGGGCAGAACGCGTATATGCGTCAGGTGATCGAGACCTGTATGGAGTTTATGAAAGACTGCACCCGCCACCATTTGGAGGAGGAGTGTATGCTCATACGGTATCTGGGCATCTGTATGATGAAAGATGGTGAGTATGAGAAGGCGGAGAAGCTTTTTATGGAGGCTGTAAAACGTCTGGACCATACGGATGGCAGTACGGAACGCTACAGAAGGGAGCTGTCGGCCTGCCACCACGATATGGGCATCTGCTATATCCGTCAGAAAAAGTGGGAAAAGGCCTGTGTGTGCCTGAAACGAGCCGTGGAAATCGGGGAAAAATACATGATTTCCGGTGAGGCGGGGGTATTCTACTCGGATATGAGCCTTGCGCTGTGCCACATGGGAGACTTGAGCGGGGCAGAGCGATTTGCCGAAAAAGCCCGTACCTGTTTTGTCCGGGCAGGATCCCTGTGGGGAGAGGCGAAAACGGAGCTTTGCTGTGCGCTGATCAAGGAGGCCCAGGGGGAACCGGAGGAGGGAAAACGCCGCCGGGAACTTGCGGACAGGATAGCAAGAAAACTGGACAGCAGATTTTTGTGGGAAGAACTGAAGAGCATGGAAAATTAAGAAAGGCACGGGGAGAAGATCCTCGTGTCTTTTGTTAGATAAACTTAAGATTATGAAAAAAATATTGGACAGCAGACGGTTTTCCGACGAATTGCTGGTACAAATAGTTTATCAGTCAGATGACAAAAAACGGAAAGGAGTAACAGCAGAAATGAAGAAAGAAGTATTCACCCCAAAAGGAATGAAGGTGTTCGGGGGACCTGTGGCTGAGGCAGCCATTGCAGGAGGATTTGCATTTGTTTCGGGACAGATCGCCCTGAATCCTGAGACCGGTGAGATCATTCACGGAACCATCCGGGAGGAGACGAGAGCAGCCCTCAGTAACCTGAAACTGTTGGTGGAGGAGATGGGAGCTACGCTGGAGGATGTGGTGAAATGTGATGTGTTTTTATCTACAATGAAAGACTTTGATGCCATGAATGAAATATATACAGAATTTTTCGGCACCGAATGCCCCCCTGCCAGATGCGGCGTTGCCCTTGAACTGTGGGGCGGTATGAAGATTGAAGTGGGAGCCATTGTAAAATTGTAAACGGAGGATGGCATATGTTAATAAACCAGATAAAACAAACAGACCTGGAAACGATTCATGAAAAGACCCTGTATCTGCTGGAACATATGGGTGTGGATTTTGAACATCCCGAGCTTTTGGAGCTGTACAGAAAACAGGGCATCCGCACAGAGGGAAACCGTGTGTATTTCGACAGAAAGACAGTGGAGCGGGCACTGTCCACAGTACCGCCCAGTTTTGTGCTGAAAACACCTTTTGAGGAACTGAAGATCGGGGAAGGCGGACAGGCTATCAGTTCCGCGTCAGGGGCCAGGAAGATTCTTAGGGACAATCAGGTATACGACCCGACTCCTGAGGATTATGTGAATATCCGCAAACTGGATGCGTCAAGCAGCATGATCAATCTGTCAAGCTCACCGCTTACCTATATCCCTGCATTTCCAAAGGAGAGGGCAGAGGTGATCAAGGGAGCACTTACGCTTAAATATTCCACGCATCCTGTCATCATGTCCTGTTTCGGAAAGACAGACGCGGAGGAGACCATACAGCTCGCCCGAGATTTTTACGACACGGACGAGGGGTACTATACCATCGGTGTGGGAAATGTGATCTCACCCATGCGCTATGCAAAGGATGACATAGAAGGACAGCTTGCCTATACAAAGAGAAATCTCCCTGTGGTGATCGCCTGCTGCGCGATTCCCGGCATGACAAGTCCTGTGACTCTGGGCGGCACCATTGTCCAGAATAATGCAGAGGTACTTGCAGGTGTCATCATGACCCAGCTTGTCAACCCCGGCGCCCCGGTTGTCTACGGAAATACCACCTATGTCTCCAACATGAGAAAGGCCATGCCGGTTTCCTGGGGTTGTGAGGAGGCGCTGTTTATCCAGTACGCAAAGGCAATGGCGGATTATTATCACGTGCCCTGCCGTACCGGCGGTTCCCTGTCCATGGGAAAAGAACTGGATTACCAGAACGGCGCGGAGACAGCCATGTCCCTTATGACCAGCCTGGATGTAAAGGCAGATTTTATTTTCCACTCCTTCGGCGAGATGGACGGTCTGAATGTGTTCAGCTTCGAGAAATATGTGCTGGATGAGCAGATCATGGAAGCCAGAAAGTCCGTGGAGCGTATCGACATTTTCTCAGAGGAAGATATGGACCTGGAAACCATTCAGGAAGTAGGACCGGGAGGAAATTACCTGGCAGAGGAGGAAACCATTCTGCGCTACCGCACGGAAATTTACTATCCGGAGCTTTACAGCATGGAAAACTATGCGGAGTGGGAGCGCAGCGGAAGAGTGTCCGTGGAGCAGAAAGCAAAGGAACGGGTGGAAAAACGCCTGAAAGAATACACGGCGCCGGAGTATACAGAAAAACAGAAGGCTGTGCTTAAAAAAGCTCTTGAGGGATTTGACCTGTAACAGAATGAGAGCATACAGCCTGTCGCTGTGTGCTGAAAAGGAAAAGCAAAAGAAGAGGGAGGTTGTTCTATGACCATTATTGATAATGTAGTAGTTGTTGTATGCTTCATCGGCATTCTGCTGGTAGGGTATTATTTTTCCAAAACATCCCAGGATATGGACAGTTTCTATAAAGCGAACCGGGCCCTGCCCTGGTCACTGGTAGTCGGCACGCTGATGGCATCCTGGTACGGCGGCGCAGGTGTTGTGGGTACGGTTGGATATTCCACTACAATGGGCTTTGCGGGATTCTTTATCTGGTCCATCGGTGCCCATGCGGTGCGTTTTCCGCTGGCTCTGTGGGTGGCGCCCAGAATCTCCGTAAAGGCAAAGGGGACCATTCCGGACCTTCTGCGGGTTAATTACGGTAAATTTGCTGCTGTTTTAGGTGCTGTTGTTATTGTTATCAGTTGTCTTTCTATAGGCGAGATCGCAGCAGTCGGGTATGTAGGAGAGGGTGCATGGCACGCAAATAAGATTCTGGTTGCAGCTATCGTGGTAGCCCTTTCCATTGGGGTTACCTGTCTGGGTGGTCTGATGGGGGTAGCTGTAACGGATATGATTTTCTTCTTCCTGATGGTTACCTGTGTATCGGCTGCATTTCCAAAACTGTTTTTCAGTGTCGGAGGACTGGATGGCATCAAGGCAGCACTGAGCGGTCCGGCTCCCGAGATGCTCACTGCATTCGGCGGAATTCCTATTCCGCAGGCGGCAATCCTCATCATTCTCTGTATCAACCTGTATAAAGACCCAACATTTTATCAGAGGTTTGCAGCAGCCAACTCTCCGAAAACAGGTAAAAGAGCCATGCTTTTATGCTTCTCTATCTGGCTGTCTTTTGATGTTGTAACTATTATGACAGGAACCATTATCCGCGTGCGTGATACTGCACTGGCTGTTCAGCCGGAGGTTACCTATGTGGCAACTGTTGTGGAATACCTGCCTGTAGTGGCAAAAGGATTGTTCATTGTAGGTATTCTGGGAGCCATTATTTCAACTCTGGACAGTTACTATCTGATTGGCGGTGAAATCATCTCCAATGATATTATTTACATGCTCAGAGGAGACAGAAAGCTGAAAGATAAGGTCAGTATTACAATAACGAGAATAGCAGCAGTGATCTTTGGTATTATCGGTCTTTTCACTGCATTCAGATTTGACCGGGTGTATGATGCGTATCTGTTTTTAAGCAGTATCAGTATGACACTATTATTTGTGCCTATTATTGCAGCTCTTATGTATGACGGCAAAAAGACTACGGTGGCAGGTGTTGCCAGTATGGTCGTGGGCGGTGTCATCTGGATTTTGTTCCAGTATGTATGCCCTGTGTCTATATCAGGAGTAGCGATCGATCCCGTTCTCATCGGTCTGCCTCTTTCCTTTGTGGCTTTCCTGATCGGAAACCGTTTTGGAAAGGATCTGAACGCAGAACGCAGGCTGAAAGGGTTGTAAGGAGGAAAAAATATGAAAGATTCTAAAAAAGATATGAGTGAATTGACTGAGCAGGAAAAATCAGAACTGAAAGTGGAATGGCTGGGAGTAGACGGTGCCCTGGTATTGCTCTATATTGCGCTGGCATGTATCTACGGATACGGAATGCTGAACAGCATTGATTTTATCATTGGAATTATGGCCCCGGGAATTGCAATCCTCATCACAGTGGGGGTTTTCCTGAAATATTGTACAGAGGTATTTTCTTTTGCCACAGGCAAAAAGGGCGGCGATAAGTCAAAGAAAGAATAGAGAAAACACAAAACAAAGATGCTTCGTGCAGGGCTGCAGTGCAAAGAAGGCGCAGCCCTGTACAGGATAAAGAACGTAACAGAGGAACGGCGGCTCATGGCGGGCCGGAAGATAAGGATTTGCACGGAGGTATGGCTTTATGAAAATAGAATGTTTTCCTGTAAAAATGAAAGAGGAAGAGGCTCTCAGAATCGCAAAAGGAGGAAAGAACCCTATTGTACGGGCGCTGTTTGGCAGAAAGAAGATCAACCTCCGTGTTATGTATCTGGAGAGCCGTTATATCACTTATGAAATGACATACAAAGATAATATTATTGTAAAGGCGATCAAGAAGAAAAAAGAAGAGGACAGACAGAAGATCCGTGTTATGGTGGAAGCTACCACCTGCAGTGCATCTTATGTAGAAGATGACATTGAAACTGAAGTAAAAGAAATAGAAGAAAATGATATCCAGCCCACGTATTACGAAGACAAGAGACTCACCGACTGCGGCGCCATTATGGCAACCCGGATGGTGAGGCGTCATATGGGCAGGAATTTATCTATAAAGCCCGTTGAGGAGCGCAAGGTCTACCGCCCATTTTACATTGCTATCTATGGAGATATGGTGGAAGGGACAAAGGCAAGATATATGCCCATAGCGGCAGATGGAAATATAGTGTGCAGAAATTTTTAAAGGGGAAAGCAGATGAAAGCAGAAGAGATAAAAAAAGTAGTATTAGGCGAAAAACTGACCATAGAAGAGTTCATGGCAGTGGCACGTTTTCACGCGGAGGTGGAATTTTCGGAAGCGTACAGAGAGCGTGTGGAAAAATCCAGAAAGATCGTTGAGACATGTGTGAATGAGGCGCGGGTAGTGTACGGCACCACCACAGGCTTCGGTGCTCTGGTCACAAAGACCATAGGAAAAGAGGACGCGGAAAAATTACAGAGAAATATTATTCTGACACACTCTACCAGTGTCGGAGAACCTTTTAAGGAGGAGGAGGTAAGGGCTATTATCCTGATGGTCCTGCAGAGTCTCGGCATGGGAGTCAGCGGTGTACGGATAGAGCTTCTGGAGCATTACCGGGATTTCCTGAACAAGAATCTGATTCCCTACACGCCCAGGGAAGGCTCTGTGGGATATCTGTGTGCGGAGGGCCACATTGCGGCGGTATTACTGGGAGAGGGAAGGGCCTATTACAAAGGAGAACTCTCAGACAGTAAAACAGCGCTTGGCAAAGCGGGAATGGCGCCTTTTGCCCCCAGTTACAAGGAGGGCCTGGCACTTCTTAACGGGACTTCTTCCCCCACTGCCCTTGCTGCCATCGGTATATATGACCTGTTAAAAGCCGTGGAATCCGCTGACGTGGTGGCTGCCATGTCCTTTGAGATGCTGAACGGACTTCTGCGCGCCTATGACGAGAGAGTATTGAACTGCCGTCCCCAGAAGGAGCTTCTGGAGACTGCGGATATCATCAAGCGTATGCTGCGCGGTTCCCAGGTGACGAAAAAGGCAGAGGGGACTCATGTACAGGACCCCTTATCCCTCAGATGCATCCCGCAGCTTCACGGCGCGGTGAAGAAAACCCTCAGGGATGCCTGGGCAGCCATTGAGGTGGAGATCAACGGATGCGCGGACAATCCGATCGTATGCGGAGAGCCGGACGATCCCCAGGTGTTCTCCAATGGGAATCCGGATGCCTCCTATGTGGGGATTGAGATGGATTCCGCCTGTATTGCAGCCACAGCGGCAGCGAAAATGTCAGAGCGCAGAAATGTCCGTTTCCTGGACGAAAAACTGTCTGCGCACCCTTATTTCCTGATCAAAAAGCCGGGCCTGAATTCCGGCCTTATGATACCCCAGTATACGCAGGCAGGTCTGCTGAATGATATGAAGATCTTATCCGCCCCTGCATCTGTGGACAGTGTGACCACAAGCGCCAACCAGGAGGACTATGTATCCATGGGATACAATGCCTGCAAAAAGGCGCTTAGCATAGCGGAAAAATTTGAGTATATCCTGGCCATCGAACTGCTCTCCGCTTATCAGGCGCAGCAGTTTGTGGATGCTTCCCTGGCAAGGGGTGAGGGAACAGCAGCCGTACTGGAAGTGATGAAAAATCTGGTTCCTGTCATGGAGGAGGATATCTATATCTATCCTTACCTGGAAAAATTAAAAGACTGGATTCACGACGGCGGACTTTTAAACAGCGCCCGCGTTGTACTGGAAAAGTAAAATAAACGGAGGTTTTTAAATGCAGTTAACACAGCACCAGCAGGATATGCTGGATGGAAAATACGGAAAAGGGACAGCGTACGCCATGAAAATACAGGCGGCCATCGGTGAGTCCTTCGGAGCAGAGAGGATGGTTCCCATCACCAGGGCACATGTGGCCCTGTCAAATCAGGAGGCAGACCTGTGGTTTGCGGAGAAAATGCTGGCAGGAGGCGCAAAATGCCGCGTGACACCTACCGTCAATCCGGGTTTCTGTCTGGAATTTTTCAAAAACAGGGATATGGTAGCACCGGAGTATGCGGATCTGATGCAGAGAACGCACAATGCCTACAAAGCACTGGGCGCACAGCTTTCCTACAACTGTACCCCTTATATTGACACCAATGTACCGAATTACAGGGAAGTGATCGCCTTTTCTGAGTCCAGCGCCACACCTTATGCCAATGCCGTGTGGGGTGCCAGGACAAACCGGGAGGGCGCAAACAGCGCGCTCTGTGCAGCCATCACAGGCTATGTGCCGGAGTACGGCCTTTTGCTGGATGAGAACAGAAAGGGCGATATTCTGGTGGAGATCCGGGCAGATGTGAAGAATGATTTTGACTATCATATCATCGGCATGCTGGGCAAGAAGATCGGGGAGGGGATTCCCGTATTCACCGGCTTTCCGAAAGAGACTATCACCAAGGAAGCACTGAGAAATCTGGGTGCCCAGCTCAATACTTCAGGTGCCTACGGCATGTATCATATTGTGGGATTTACACCGGAAGCGCCTGATCTGGAAACTGCGTTTGGAGGCAGGACACCAAAGAGAACCGTTGTGATTACCAATGAAGATAAGGAAGCGATTTTAAAAGAAATCTCTCTGGACGGCAGCAGAAAAATTGATTTTGCCATGTTCGGATGCCCCCACTTCACCCTGGAGGAAGTAAAATATATTGCGGAGAAGCTGGCAGGAAAGAAACTGGAAAAGGAAATGTGGATCCTCACATCCAGCCATGTAAAGGAAATGGCAGTCCGTATGGGATTTGATGATATTATCACGAAAGCAGGGGGCTTTATCGTGCCGGACAGCTGCCCGGACCAGCCCTGCTGGCGTCACCTGACGGGCAAGGTGGGCATCACGGAATCACCGAAATGTGCTTACTATCCCCAGCGAAGAGGCATTCATTTTGTCATCCGCGACCTGGATACATGTATCGAAGCAGCACTCACAGGGGAGGTAAAATAACATGGGAAAAAGATTTACATGCCATAAAATTTCTGAGGGCCGCGCAGAGGCGCAGGCCGTTGTGTCAAAAGACCATATTATGTTCTATCTGATAGACCCTGCCACAGGCACCGTCATAGAGAAGGCCCATGATCTGGAGGGAAGATCCGTTGCCCATAAGGTGCTTATCTTCCCGGGCGGTAAGGGCAGCTCCGTGGTACAGGCAGACGGCCTCTACCAGTTAAACCTGAAGGAAAACGCACCGGCTGCTATGATCATTGAGCACCCCGAAACCGTTCTGGTATCCAGTGCCATCATCATGGAGGTGCCCATGGTGGACAGAGTAGAGCCTGCATTTTATGAAACTGTGAAGGACGGAGACAGGATCGTGGTAGATGCGGACCGGGGGTTCATTGAGATCCTGGAGGAAACGGAGGAGAGCAAGTGATTCAATTGACGAAGGAAGAGCAGGATATCCTGGACGGCAGAGAGGGAAGGCTCCGTCAGACAGCACTGGAGAATATTGTGCGCTATGCTCAGGTGCTCGGCGCCGAAAAGCTCTGTAAAGTGACGAAAGCCACTGTATTCTGCGGTAATCACAATTACCTGAATGTCTGTGAGTGCGGGGATTTCCATGATGTATTTACCAGGATGAATCTGGCACGCGATGAGAGAATCGTTTTTGACAGCGTGGATAAGGACTGTTATGTGCAGTCCTGCGTGGCTGCCAGCGATCAGTTTGACTATGAGATCTTTGACCAGCCGAAGGAGGAGTTTGACAAGAACAGCTATTATCTGGAGGAATCCAGAAAAGCGGGGGTCACCATAGCCGGCTCCTGTTCCCCTTATCTGATGGGGTGGCTGCCTGTTCGCGGAGAGCATTTTGTGACGACAGAGTCAGGGGTTACCATTATAGGCAACTCCATCTGGGGCGCATGCTGCAACGCGGATGGGATAGAGGCGGCTTTCTGGTCAGCAATCTGCGGCAGGACACCATACTGGGGATACCATGTGAAGGAAAACCGTTACGGCACCCATCTCATACATGTGGATGCAGCGCTTGACTCTCCCCTTGAATGGGAAGTGCTCGGCAAGGCCATGGGAAAACGCCTGCCTCTGACCGGATGTACACCGGTGCTCACCGGCAATTTTGAGGGCGTGGATTTTGTGAAGCTGAAAAGCTTTTTTACGGCCCTTGCCATTACCACCAACTGCCGGATGTGCCATATTGTGGGAATCACGCCGGAAGCCAATACACTGGAGGAGGCTTTCATGGGACATGAGGTGCAGGAGGAATTTACTTTGACAGAAAAGGATATCCGCACAGCCTATGAGGCGCTCTGTGAGACGGAAGAAGGTTCTGTGGATCTGGTCAGCCTGGGCTGTCCCCACTATGATATCCATCAGATCAAGGAAGTCGCTGATTATATTTGTGGAAAAAAAATACACGATGGTGTAAGATTTATGGTATGGACCGTGTATCCGATCAAGGCCATGGCGGATTTAAACGGATATACGAAGATCATCGAAGATGCCGGGGGAACCATACAGACAAGTACCTGTCCGGTCACCATCGGAGACTGTTTCCTGAAGCACTACAAAGGCCAGGCTTACGACAGCCTGAAGCAGTCCGGAAGCGTGCGTTCAGACGGCTGTGCCGAGCGTGTTTATTATACGGATAAATACCGCTGCATGGATGCGGCAGTTTCCGGTGTGTGGAAGGAGGAATACCGGTGGAAAAAATAGTTCTGCAGGGCAGAGGCGTCATACCGGGCATTGTGGAAGGGGAAGCACTGGTGTGTGCCGACAGTATTACGGGATGGGGCGGCATTGACCCTAAAACCGGTGTGATAAAAGATTATGAGAACATCAACAAAGGGAAGAGCATAAAAGACAAGATTCTGATCATGCCGGGCAGCAAGGGGTCCAATGGATGGTCCTGTTATTTCGGGGCTGCCAGGGCTGCCGGTTCTGCGCCAAAGGGCTGGGCATTTTCCAGAATAGACAGCAGCGCAGGGGTGGCAAGCGCTGTTATGCAGATTCCCACCGTGGTGGATTTTTCCAAGGAGGATGACCCCTGCGTGCGGGTGAAGACAGGAGACTATGTGAGGCTTGACGGAACAAAAGGCACGCTGGAGATCCTGAAGACGTCTTTGCAGTGAAGAAAAAGTGATAGATTGAAGGCCGGGACCATGGCAGAGCCGGCACAGGAAGAGAGGAATAACCTGCTATGCTCGTGAAGAAGATTAAAGATTCAGAAGTGCAGATGATTCATGAGAAGTCTCTGGAAATTCTGGAGAGTGTGGGCGTGAATTTTGAACACCGGGAAATTCTGGAGGTATTCAAAAAAAGAGGAATCCGGGTGGATGGACAGAGGGTGTATTTTGAACGCTCTCTAGCAGAGGAGATATTGAGAGGACTGAAACCCAGCTTTACCATAGAGACACCTTTTGCCAGCCTGAAAATAGGGGATGGAGGAAAGGCCATCTCCACTGCCTCAGGTGCTATGACCATATTGAGAGACGGGGATATCTGTACCCCGACAGTAAAAGATTATATTGATGCCACGAAGATGGATGAGACCAGCCGTTTTGTCAATCTGTGCTGTGTGCCGGGTATCTATGCCTCGGGCCTTCCGGACGGCAAGGTGGAACTGTTAAAGACGGTCCTGAGCCTGAAATACTCCAAAAAGCCACTGATCGCGTCCTGCGAAACAGGAAAAAGCGCTGCGGAGTCCATTGCATTCATCCGGGACTTTTACGGTGAGACGGGAGAATATTTTACGATCGGTGTGGAGAATGTCATCTCCCCGCTTCGATACAGCAGGGAGGACGTGGCAGCGACCCTGGCCTATGTCAAGCAAAACCAGCCGGTTGTCATCACCTGCTGTTCCGCACCCGGCATGACTAGCCCTATCACGGTGGGCGGGACTGTAGTGCAGAACAATGCGGAAGTACTGGCAGGCATTATTATGACCCAGGTGGTAAATCCCGGTGTTCCGGTGGTCTACGGCAATGTGACTTACAGCGCGGACATGCGCAAGGCAGTTCCCATTTCCTGGGGGCCGGAGGTTGCGGTGTTTATGCAGTACGCTAAGGCCATGGCTGATTTTTACGGTATTCCCTCCCGGGTGGGAGGCTCCCTGTCAGGCGCAAAGCAGCTTGACTGGCAGGACGGCGCGGAGACTGCCGTGTCACTCATGACCACCTTTGACTGTGATACGGATTTTATTTTCCATGCGTTTGGTGAGATGGACTGTTTAAATGTATTCAGCCTGGAAAAATACGTGCTGGACGAGGAGCTGCTGGAAGCCAGATTCTCCGTGGAGAACTGCGATTATATAACAGAGGAAGCCATTCATATGGACATGATCAAACGAGTGGGACCGGGGGGGACCTACATGCTGGAGGATGAGACACTGGAGCTGTATCAGAAAGAGCTGTTTCACCCCAGGCTGTTCAACAGTGAGATCTACCACAACTGGAAGCAGCTCGGCATGCCCTCTGTCATCTTAAAAGCCCAGGATATGGTGAGAGAGCGTCTGGATGCCTACTGTCTGCCTGTCTATGATAAACGGCAGACACAGATGCTGGATGAGCTTCTGGCAATTCTGTGAGAAGAGTAACTGTGAGGGTACGATACAGTTACAGAGAGGATAAATGTTATGGGTGTTACAGTAAAAATAGAAGAGATAAAAGAGCTGATGAGAAAGGCTCTGGCTTTAAGGGGGATTACGGGGGAATACGCGGAATTCATGATCTCCGATTATCTGGAATCAGAGCTGGAGGGGCACAGGACCCATGGCCTGTCAAAATTCCTGACGGTGGATGCAGGCCTTTCCAGGAGAAGCGGAGAGATGAAGCTGTTAAAACAGAAGGGCTGTTATGCCCAGGTAGATGGTAACGGAGAACTGGGCCATATCGCGGCACTGTATTCCACCAATCTGGCCATCGCCGCGGCAAAGGAACACGGCGTGGGAATCACGGCGCTGAAAAATGTGGGCCGCTATTCAAGGATCACCCCTTATGCCAGAAAGATATCGGGGGAGGGTCTTGTGGGTATGATCACCAACAACGGAGGCCCGGCCTGTGTGGCTCCCTTTGGAGGGGCAAAAGCCATGTTCGGTACAAATCCCCTTTGTTTTTCTTTCCCAAGCGGCAGGGGAAAGCCCTATGTATTTGACTTTGCCACCTCCCAGAAGGTCTGGGGAGAAGTGCGTCAGGCGATTGTGGAGAACCGCCCTCTGCCGGACAACTGTTTTATAGACGGGGAGGGAAATTTTACCACAGACCCGGAGAAAGCGGAGGCAGGCGTGCCCTTCGGCGGACCGAAAGGCTATGCCCTATGTTATGCGCTGGAGGTGATGACCGGTGCTTTTGTGGGGGCGAAAATGGGTTACAACGCCAGGGATGAGTATGATCTGGGTTACCTGTTTGTGGCATTTTCCCCGGAGATGTTCACAACTCTGGATGCCTTTACAGAGGAGGTGGATGCCCTGGCCGGCGATGTGCGCGGCTGCCCGCCTATGAGACCGGGCGGTCAGGTGTTTGTACCGGGTGAAATATTCGGGAGCAGGCCGATAAGCCAGATTCCGTCGGATGAGGCGGAAGTGGAGGAAGATGTCTACCGGAGGCTGAAGATCATGAGCGTGTCCCTGGAAGGCGGATACGAGAACAATAAAAAACTGAACTGAAATGCGCACGCAGCGGCTTGTCCCTGCGTGCGTCATTTAGCAGCGGAGGTATATATGGAACTTGTTACATTAGGAGGAAAAAATTCCCTGGAGCAGGTAGTGGCAGTAGCCAGATACGGGGCAAAGGTGGAATTTTCCGCAGAATACAGAGCGAGAGTCAATGCGTGCAGAGCACATGTGGAGCGTTTCAGCAGGGAAGGAAAAGCAATCTACGGTATCACTACGGGCCTGGGGGACAACTGCAGGAAATTCATTCCCGAGGAGGACAGAGTCAAGATCCAGAGAAACCATATTCTGGCCCATACGGTTTCCGTGGGGGAGCCGCTTGGTAAGGAGGGGGTCAGGGCCATGATGTTTGTCATGCTCCTTCACTTTGGAAGCGGCCACACCGGTTTTCGTCTGGAAACCCTGGAACTGATAAAGGAACTGCTGAACAGGAACATCACGCCCAGGGTGCCGAAGCACGGTTCTGTGGGCTACCTCGGCCTGGAATCACACATCGGCATGGTACTGATCGGGGAGGGAAGAGCCTGGTATGAAGGAGAACTTCTTTCCGGCGCGGAAGCCTTAGAACGCGCAGGCTTACAGCCCGCCGTCCTTGGCTCAAAAGAAGGCCTTACCCTTGTATCGGGAACCACATCCGTGACAGCCCTTGCCTGTCTGGCCTATTACGACGGCACGGTTCTTGCCAGGACAGCGGATGTGTCGGGGGCGTTCTCCCTGGAAATGCTCAAGGGAACGTTAAAGGCTATGGATGAAAGGCTCATGCGCGCCAGGCCCCATCCGGGCCAGATGCAGACAGCCGAGAATATCAGACATATCTTGTCCGGCAGCCGGATCGCGGAAAAATACAGAGATTACCGCGTCCAGGACGCCCTGTCCCTGCGCTGCATGCCCCAGCTTCACGGCGCAGTGAAAAAGACATTGAAGGACGGCCTGGAGTCCATTGATATTGAATTGAATTCCTCTGTGGACAATCCTCTTATTTTTGAGGAGAACGGGGAGGCAGAGGCCCTTATGGGATGCAACGCGGACGGCACATACCTGGGCATGGCTTCAGATTTTCTCTGCATCGCCCTCACAGATCTGACCAAAATGGCAGAGCGCCGTACAGACCGGCTGGTCAACCGGCATCTGAGCGAACTGCCGCCTTTTTTAAATGCCAGTGCAGACTTCAATGACGGCCTTATGATGATCCAGTACACGGCAGCCGGCCTTGCAGGGGAGATGCGCCTTCTTTCCCATCCGGCTGTGGTAGACAATGTGCCTACCTGCGCCAACCAGGAGGACTATGTGAACATGGGATACAATGCCGCCAGAAAAGCCTGTGACGCGGTGGAGACTGCCCGGTATATCCTTGCCATTGAGCTGATCTGCGCTGCCCAGGCCAAAGAATTTTACCCGGCTGACCAGTCTTCCCCGGCTATCGAGGCGGTCTACGCGAAGATCAGGGAGGTCATGCCGCCGCTGAATGAAGATGCCGCACTGGAGCCTTATATCGAGGCTGTGCAGAACCTGATTTTAGAAGGTGAGATCCTGAAGGCAGTGCAGAATGCAGGTGTGGACGTAAAATTGTAAAACTGCAAAACGCGAATAGAGAAACAGACAGGCAAATCGGCTGGTTTGCCTGTCTGTTTTCGTATGCCATGGTTCTGCCCTGACAGGAGAACAGACAAATTACCACAGCATTCAAAAAAATGTATGCTGCCTATTGACAAATTTAACTGTAACTGATATAGTGACAGTAAAGGAACTGTAAACAATATCAATACAGATAAAACAATCTCCGGTACTCCCGGAAATCAAATACGAAAGGATGATAGAGCATGTCAGTAAACGCAATCGAAAAAACAAAATTCCAAACAGAGGTATTAGAATCCGAAAAACCGGTAGTCGTGGACTTCTGGGCTCCATGGTGCGGCTACTGCCGCAGGCTTGCCCCTGCGGTGGAAAGGCTGGAAGCTGAAATCGGCAGCAAAGTCACAGTGGCAAAAGCGGACATCGACGAACTGCCTGAAATTGCCCGGCAGTACGAGATAGACACCATCCCTACCCTGATCCTCTTTCAAGACGGAAAGGAAGCAGACCGCGTGGTCAATCCTCCCTCCCAGGACGCGGTAGAAGAGTGGTTAAAAACAAATCAGGTCATCTGACAAACAGGGAGGAATACAAATGAAACGGGATATATACGACGTGGCAGTTATCGGCGGAGGACCCGGCGGATACACCGCTGCCCTCTACTGTGCCAGAAGCGGGCTTTCTGTCCTGGTTCTGGAAAAAATGTCACCGGGGGGACAGATGGCAACCACCAGTGTTGTGGATAACTACCCCGGATTTGAAGAGGGAATCGACGGATTCGAGCTTGGAGAAAAAATGCAGCGCCAGGCCGAGCGGTTCGGCGCTGAGACATCTTTTGTAAATGTGACAGCAGTTGATCTGAAACAGGATATCAAGACCATTGAGACATCCAAAGGCCAGGTAAAAGCCAGAGCGGTTGTCCTCGCCACAGGCGCATCCCCAAGAGAGATCGGACTGCCTGAGGAACCATCCCTGCGCGGACGTGGTGTTGCCTACTGTGCCACCTGTGATGGGATGATGTACCGCGATAAGACGGTAGTTGTGGTGGGCGGAGGCAACAGTGCGGCAGCAGATGCCCTGTACCTGTCAAAAATATGTAAGAAGGTCTATCTGGTCCACAGAAGAGACACGCTGCGGGCCTCCAAAGTTTACCTGGAACCTCTGAAAAACAGCAGCGTGGAGTTTATCTGGAACAGCCAGGTAAAAGAAATCCTCCACGAGAAAAAAGTGACAGGTGTTGTGGTTGAGGACAAAAAAGGGCACCGGAAAGAAATCCCCTGTGACGGTGTCTTTGCAGCCATAGGCAGGATTCCCGACACCAAACTGTTTATCGGCCAGACAGAGCTTGACAGCCAGGGGTATATCCTGGCGGATGAGACGACCAGAACGAATCTGCCGGGTGTGTTTGCAGTAGGGGATGTGAGAACAAAACCTCTGCGCCAGGTTGTGACAGCAGCATCAGACGGAGCTGTGGCCTCCCATTTCATAGAGGAATATCTGGCATAAACCATTTTATGAAAAGCCTTCTGCAGGTATGGAAATCATATCTGCAGAGGGCTTTTTTCAAACACGCTCTAAAAGAGACTGCAGTCAAGCTTATCAGCCAGATATTCCAGGATTTTAATTCCCCCGATACTGTTTCCCTTCTCATCCAGCGCCGGTCCGTACACTCCGATACCCATCCGGTCCACAACCACAGCCGCGATTCCGCCGCCCACGCCGCTTTTGGCGGGAAATCCCACCTTCATGGCAAACCTTCCGGAACCGTCATACATGCCGCAGGTGAGCATCAGCGCACGGAGCGCTTTGGCGCAGGAAGGTTCAATGAGATTCTCCCCTGTAAAAGGATTCGTCCCATGGTTTGCCAGCACAGCGCTGAGATTGGCAATGTCAAGGGCCGTCACATCTACAGAGCACATCCGGAAATAAAAATCCAGACATTCCTCTACATCTCCCTCCAAAATCCCCGATGCCTTCAGGTAGTAAGCCAGGGCACGGTTCCGGTCCCCGGTGCTTTTTTCGGACAGATAGACATTTTCGTTGAGGCAGATCTCGTCATTGTTGCACAGATGCCGGATGTAGGTGAGGAAACGTTCAAACCGCTCCTCTGTATCCTTACCGTCAATACAGCTGGCCACGGTGATGGCACCTGCGTTGATGAAAGGATTGAAGGGGCGTGTCTTTGTTTCCAGCTTGATGATCGAATTAAACGGATCACCGGTAGGCTCCACACCCACCTTGTCCTGAAAGAGGTATTCCCCACCCCTGTCGTGCAGGGCAAGGATCAGAGAGACCAGTTTGGAAATGCTCTGAATGGTGAAGGGCCTGTCATAATCCCCCTCTTTTAAAATCTCCTGATCCAGATTTACAATGCAGACACCGAGCTGGTGTTTGTTTACCCGGGCAAGTTCCGGGATGTAATCTGCCGGCTGTCCGAGTCCTGTAAAGCATTTTCCGTAGGACAGGGCATCGTGCAGACAAGCCTGTGATATCATGTGTTTTGTCTCCTTTATCAAATCGTTCTTTATTTCCATTGTACATCAAAAAAGATTTCTGGCTACCCCGCAAATGCCACGAAAAAAACACCTGAAAATTGTATATTATTCACGAAACAGAAGAAAAATATAAAAACATATTGACTAAAATGCCGGAATGATTTATTGTACAATTAACGTACGTTCTTTAAATGTTCTTTTAATAAAAAAGAGAACCCAATACAACAGGAGGAAAAATAATGAATTATTTTGACGTGGCGAACAGCAGACTGCTCTACGTGCTGGTGGGCATAGGGCTGCTGTACATTTCCGGACTTGTGGTGGTGTTTATGCGCAAAGCCTGGAGGCGGGCACTGGAACTTGGAATCCCCAAAAAAACGATCCTGGAGGTTGTCAAATCCTCTGCCGTGTTTACCGCGATCCCATCCATCTCTGTAATTATCGGACTCTTCTCCCTCTCCGCAGTGCTGGGAGTTCCCTGGTCCTGGTTCCGGCTCTCCGTGGTGGGCGCTGTGAGCTATGAACTGACAGCAGCGGAAATGGTGTCAGACGCGCTGGGATTCCAGTCAGCAGGAGCCATGGCTGCAGCCAATAATTACCAGGTGTTCGGGGCAATTATGTTCGTAACCAGTATATGCATTTTGGCGGGAATGATAACAAATATTTTCTGCGCGAAAAGAATTCAGGTGAGCATGACGAGATACAGAAAAAGCAAAGGCGCCTGGGGAGCTGTTTTCAATTTCTCATTTGCCGCGGCCCTGGTCGCTGCTTTTATCCCCTACATCATTCTGGGCGGTTCTGTGGGAATCGTGGTGCTGATCGTAAGCGCCTGCGTGTCGGCTGTCATGTTCTATATTGTGGGAAAATACAAAATACAGTGGCTTGGCAGTTTTATCATGTCAGCGGCTCTCATCATGGGGATGATCGCTGCGGTCATGGCCACCAACATTCTGGGATAAAGGAGAATTGAGAATGAACAAAAACGGATTAAGCGAATACACCAATTCGGTCCATCGGATCGGCAGGATCGGAACCGTGATCGCCATTGCGGTCATGCTGGGAATTCCGGTTACCATGTGTACATATTTTGACATGTGGCCAAAAGCAGCAGATCTGCTCATGTTCTGCGGCGGCCTTCTGGCTCTGTATGTTCCCACGGGGATTGTGGAGTCTGTCACTTACACTCCCATTTTAGGCTCCTCCATTTACATGAGCCTGATCACCGGAAATGTGTCAAATATTAAGCTGCCCTGCGCACTCAATGCCCTTGATATCGCCAAAGCAGAGCAGAATACCGACGAGGGGGATGCGGTCTGTACCATAGCCATTGCCGTCTCCTCTCTGATCACCATTGCTGTTGTCATTGTGGGCGTGCTGATGCTGGTTCCGCTGCAGCCGCTTTTAAGCTCCCCCACAGTTCAGGTGGCAACCTCTTATATGCTGCCGGCACTCTTCGGATGTATGTTCATCCGCCTTATGGTGACGAACCCGGCAGGCGGCAGGATCACGGGAAAGTGGAAGATGATGATACCGCCCATTCTGTTTTTGCTGGCTATTCTGGTGTTTGTGACAAAGTTAAACAGGGGAATCGGTGTGCTGATCACCATTCCGGTCATGATCCTCTCCTCCTGGCTGCTCTTTAAGTCAGGACAGGTCAAGGTCATACAGGAAGGACAGCCATCTGCAGAGGAAAAGCAGCCAAATGCCGTAAAAAATGAAACGATCACAGAGAAATAAAGGAGAAAAAAATGAACGATTTAGAGAGAGCAAAAGCAATACTTCCGGAGATGACCGCAAACAGAAGATTTCTGCATCAGAATCCGGAGCTTGGTATGAACCTGAAGGTTACCACAGAATTTGTCATGGAGAAGCTGCGTGAAATGGGCATTGAGCCGAAGCTCTGCGGAGGATGCGGCGTCACTGCCCTTATCGGCAAAAAAGAGGATGGCCCGGTGTTCCTTTTAAGGGCGGATATGGATGCCCTGCCCATGAAGGAGGAGAGCGGCCTTCCCTTTGCGGCTAAAGGCGATACTGCTCACTGCTGCGGCCATGACATGCACACGGCCATGCTTTTGGGTGCTGCAAAAATATTAAAAGAGCAGGAGGAAGAACTTCCCGGACGTGTTAAGCTCATGTTCCAGCCGGGCGAAGAGACCCTGGAAGGGGCAAAAGCCATGATCGCAGACGGAATCCTGGAAAATCCCCATGTAGATGCTGCCATGGGAGTACATATGGCGCCTCTGGCTCCTGCCGGATTTGTGGGATACAATGCGGGAGTCGTGTGTAATTCCAGTGACCTGCTGGAAATTTCCATTGAGGGAAAAGGCGGGCACGGAGCAAGCCCTCATCACTCGGTGGATCCCATCAATGTGGGCCTGCATATCCATCTGGCCCTTCAGGAGCTGATCGCCAGGGAGGTAGACCCCCAGGATCAGGCGGCCCTGACTTTCGGAGAGTTCCACAGCGGGGATGCCAAGAACATTATCCCGAAGACGGCATACATGGGCGGCACTTTAAGAACCGTGAGACAGGAGACAAGGGAATATCTGCTGGCAAGGATCAAAAACTGTGTGGAGATGACCGCCGAAATGTTCCGGGCAAAGGCAGAACTGAAAATACCCGCCTCAGTCAGCGCGCTGACAGTGGATGAGGCATGCGCGGATATTGTTGGAAAAGGATTTGCCGAAACACTGGGAAAGGCAGCCGTCCGTGTCAATCAGACGACCTCCGGCTCAGAGGATTTTGCTGAGGTGAGCCGTCTGGTACCCTCCATGTTCTTTGCAGTGGGCGGCGGGGACCGGAAACACGGCTATGAATTCTCAGCACACCATCCGAAAGTCCGCTATGATGAGACCAGCCTTGTAAGCGGCGCTGCGGCCTTTGCCTGCGGTGCGAAAGCATATCTTGCGGCGAAGGTGAAGTAGTAGTAAACTGAATATAACGATAGCAGGTCTGTGCGGTTACTGCGCAGGCCGCAGGAAAATATTCTTTGGAAAGGTGGCAGACGATGAAATACAGAACAGCAATTATCAGTACAGAATTTATGGATACCAGGGTGAAGGAGGCAGTCCTTCCCTTTGAGGAGCACTGTACGTTTACCACCTATTATTATAAAAAATCATCGGAGATTCCGGAAATCTATAAAAGCATTGAAGACAAGTATGACGGATTCATTGTAAACGGCATTATTTCAAGAGCCATGCTGCGCGCAGCCTGCCCGGATACAAAGAAGCCCATTGAGACCTTTCATGTGGATATGCTGGCTTATTATCAGGAGCTGTTTCGCCTCATGACGCTGAAGCCGGATCTGAAGGCAGAGCGCCTCTATGCGGATTTCATGATGGGGAAAAATATCAGGGAAGCTGTGGAGAACGGCACGCTGGATGCGGAGGGAGAGAACTTCTGCAGTCTGGTGGCACATATGAGTCTGGAGGAGTTAAAAGAACTCCGCTTTAAGATGGTGGAGGATGTGCGCGGAAAATGGGAGGCAGGCCGGATCGACCAGGTCATCACAAGGCTCAGTACAGCAGCAAAGGATTTTGAGGAGATGGGGATTCCCTGCCACTTTGTATATCCGGGCATTCCTTACATGCGGGATGTGATAAAGCAGCTCCTCATGACCCTTGAGATGGACAGGATGAAGGAGAGCATGCCTGCAGTCATCAATATCACTGCGGACAGAGGCGGACAGGAGCGGGATGAGCTGGGAGAGCTTGCTATGCAGACTGCGATCCTGCAGTTCTCAAAGGAATATGACTGCGATTTTATGCTCCAGAGACATGCCTCTGTGTATGAGGTCTATACCAGTGCCGGTGTGGTAGACAGGATCACGGAAACATATTCTGTCTGCATGCTGAAAATATATCTTGAGAAAAAAACAGGAGCCCGGGTATGCATCGGATACGGACTGGGAAGAGATACCACGCGCGCCAGACTGGAGGCCATGAACGCCAACCAGGAGTCCATGATGCATCCTCAGGGCGCCAGCTATGCCATCGATGAAAACGAAAACCTGATCGGCCCTCTGGTCTCAGGAAACTGTATGGTACTGTCCACAACCCCTTCTGAGAAGTATGCCGAAATGGCAGAAAAGACAGGGGTATCGGCACTGACCCTGCAGAAGATCTGCACAGTGGCCCGGAAGCAGGAGGAAGGAAGCGTAACCGCCCAGCTCCTTGCGGACAGCCTGGGTGTCACAGTGCGCGCAGCCAGCAAATACCTTCAGAAGATGGTGACCGCAGGCGCCGCGCAGGTGGTGGGCACCAAACAGCGGAAGACAAGAGGAAGGCCGGAACAGATCATCCGGATCTCCGACTAACGGAGATGGATTATGGGAAATGTAAGAGATTATCTGACAGCATCAAAATGCAGCTGCCCTGTATGGGGAGAGGAGGATACCATTTATTTCCTGGATACCAGGGATGGTGCACCTCAGATCTGGGAAAAGGACCTGCGTACGGGAAACAGCAGAAAAAGAACACATAACAGCGATAAGATCAGCCGGATGCAGTTTGGCAGAGGGCAGATATTCTTCGCCATGGATATGGACGGGGATGAAAATGAACAGATATACAGCATCGGCGCAGACAGCGAAGAGGTCACGCCTGTTGTATATCATCCGAGAAACGTGCGCAGCCATCTGGGGGATGTGGGCAGTGAATGGGTGTACTATGCCTCCAACAAAAGGCTGCGCTGTATTTTTGACATCTGCAGAAAGAATCTGGAGAACGGAAAAACAGATATATTAATAGAAGGAAAAGACGCAGTCTGTCTTCCTCTTTGTGTAAGCCCGGATGAAGAACTCCTTTTATATAGTAAAAGAACTTCATTTGCTGACATGCAGATATACTGCAGGAACCTTTTGACCAATCAGGAGACAAAGGTGAGCCCCAAACGTCAGTGCGCCATGGAGGACAGCCCGGTGTGGCTGGGGGACGGAAGCGGCTTTTATTTTATCAGCGACAGGGAGCGGGAGTTCAAACGAGTTCTGTTCTGGGACAGGGAAACAGGCCGGACGGAGGAGGTATATGAGGTAAACTGGGATGTCACGCATATAGCCGTGTCGGGAAAGGACCGGTATCTGGCTGTTGTGGTCAATGAGGACGGAGATTCCGGAATCCATATTCTGGAGACAGAGACAGGAAAAGAGATAGAGATTCCCCGGATCCCCAGGGGAACCATTGGGGATGAGGAGCCTGTCACATGGTCAGAGGAAGGATACAGGCTGCTTTTTTCCTTGGAAAGCGGCAGCAGGATCCAGAATATCTGGCTGCTGGACATAGAAAAGGGAATTTTGGAACAGGTGACGGAAAATGAACATATGACTGTAAGGCAGGAGGATTTGACAGAGCCTGTGTTGTGCCGTTACAAGAGCTTTGACGGCCTGGAGATCCCATACTGGCTCTATGTCCCCAAGGGGATACCCGCCGGGAATCTGCCGGTGGCTGTCTATATCCACGGAGGACCGGAATCTCAGATCCGACGCTTTTACGAGGAGACCATCCAGTACCTGGTCAGCGAAGGCATTGCAGTGGCAGCCCCCAATGTGCGGGGAAGCACAGGATACGGCAAGACCTATCAGGATCTTGACAATAAGGAAAAGCGTCTGGACGCAGTGAGAGACATCGAGGCGCTGGTGAAGCATCTGACAGAGAACGGGACTGCGGATCCAAAGCGGATGGCAGTCTTCGGAAGAAGCTACGGGGGTTATATGACCCTTTCCTGCGCGGCCAGGATGCCGAAGCTCTGGGCCTGTGCAGTGGAGGTTGTGGGTATGTTTAATCTGGTAAGCTTCCTGAAGCATACGGCAGGATACCGAAGAGCTGCCAGGGAGGCTGAGTACGGAAGCCTGGAACAGGACAGACAATTGCTGGAAGACATCTCCCCGGAGGCAGTCATTGAGAATCTGGAATGTCCGCTTCTCATCGTGCACGGAGCCAATGACACCAGGGTGCCTGTGAGCGAGGCGGAGCACGCGGCAAAACGTCTGAAAGCCCTTGGAAGAGAGGTGGAATACCTCTGCTTTGAGGACGAAGGACACATGATAATTAAGCAAAAAAACAGAATAAAGTATATTTTGACCGCAGCAGAATTCCTGAAATCGCATTTGTTGCAAAAATAGCCAAAATACTTTCTGGTGTATTAGTACATTTTCCCTTTATCAGACTAAAATGGAGAAGGGATTTCGGTTAAATTATCTAAAAAAAATTCAAAGCATCGTAGAACTTTATCAGAAATAGACGTTTTTTAGACTGTCCCAATGATAAAATCATAAAAAAAGTAAAGGAGACGATGTGAAATGAACAATGCGGAAATCGGAAAAGCAATGGTAATCAAACTGGATCCCGTTCTGCCGGAGTACCCGACCTTTAAAGAAGGTGTCAGAAGAGCCCCGAAAAGAGAGCTGACCCTGAACAAAAGAGAGATAAAGCTGGCGGTAGCAAACGCCCTCAGATATGTGCCGGAAGAGCTGCACGAACAGCTCGCACCGGAATTTTTAGACGAACTTCTGACAAGAGGACGTATCTACGGATACCGTTTCATGCCGAAGGAAAGGATCTACGGAAGACCGATCGATGAATATAAAGGAAAATGTGTGGAAGGAAAGGCATTCCAGGTCATGATCGACAACAACCTGGACCATGATGTTGCCCTTTACCCCTACGAGCTTGTTACATACGGAGAGACCGGCCAGGTATGCCAGAACTGGATGCAGTACCAGCTCATCAAGAGATACCTGGAGGAGCTCACAGACGAGCACACCCTTGTGATGATGAGCGGCCATCCCATGGGCCTGTTCAAATCCCACAAGACCAGCCCCCGTGTCATCGTGACCAACGGCCTGATGGTGGGAATGTTCGACAACCCGGAGGACTGGGCAAAGGCCACAGCCATGGGCGTATCCTCCTATGGACAGATGACAGCCGGCGGCTGGATGTACATCGGCCCGCAGGGCATCGTGCACGGAACCTTTAATACTATCCTGAATGCAGGACGTAAGTTCTTAGGCGTACCGCAGGACGGGGACCTGGCAGGCCATCTGTTCGTTACGAGCGGCCTGGGCGGCATGAGCGGTGCACAGCCAAAAGCCATAGAGATCGCAAGAGGAGTGGGTATCGTAGCAGAGGTGGATGCCTCCCGTATCGAGACCCGCCACAGCCAGGGCTGGGTGAGCCTGGTGATCGAGGATGCCGCTGAGGCATTCCGTGTGGCAGAGGAATATATGGAGAAGAAAGAGACCGTATCCATTGCCTACCATGGAAACATCGTTGACCTGCTGCAGTACGCAGTGGACAACAACATCAAGATAGAGCTGTTATCTGACCAGACAAGCTGCCATGTGCCGTACGACGGAGGCTACTGCCCGCAGGGCCTGACCTTTGAGGAGCGCACGGAGATGCTGGCAAACGATAAAGAGAGATTCTGCGAGCTGGTGGACCAGACCCTGGTAAAACACTACCACCTGATCAAGACCCTGGTGGAGAGAGGCTCCTACTTCTTCGATTACGGAAACTCCTTCATGCGTGCCGTGTTCGATGCGGGAGCAAAGGACATCGCCAAGAACGGCGTGGACACAAGCGAAGGATTCATCTTCCCGTCCTATGTGGAGGATATCCTGGGACCGGAGCTGTTTGACTACGGATACGGCCCGTTCCGCTGGTGCTGTCTGTCCGGCAAGCCGGAGGACCTGCGTGCCACAGACCATGCAGCCATGGAAGTGATCGACCCGAACAGAAGGAGCCAGGACAGGGATAACTACATCTGGATCCGTGACGCAGAGAAGAACAAACTGGTAGTGGGCACCCAGTGCCGTATCCTGTACCAGGATGCCCTGGGAAGAAGGGACATCGCGCTGAAGTTCAACGAGATGGTAAGGAAGGGAGAGATCGGACCGGTGATGCTGGGCCGTGACCACCACGACACAGGCGGAACAGACTCTCCGTACAGAGAGACCTCCAACATCTATGACGGATCCAACATCACAGCGGACATGGCAGTACACTGCTATGCAGGAAACGCAGCCAGGGGAATGAGCCTGGTAGCCCTGCACAACGGAGGCGGAGTCGGCATCAGCAAATCCATCAACGGAGGATTCGGAATGGTGCTGGACGGAAGCGAGAGAGTGGACGAGATCTTACGGGCAGCGATCCCGTGGGATACCATGATCGGTGTATCGAGAAGGAGCTGGGGAAGATGCGAGCACTCCATCGAGACCGTAGCAGAGTACAACAAGACAAGGGAAGGGCAGGATTACATCACCATGCCGTACCTTGCAGATGAAGATATGATCGAGAGAGTATGCAAAGACGTTGTAGTGGAAGAGCATCACGCACATCACTGAGAAGCAGGAAAAGGAGATAAGACATGAAGAAACGTTACATCCGCCATGCCTCCGAGCTTGTGACCTGTAAGGGCAAAGCGCCGAAGCATGGAAAAGAAATGTCAGATATCGGCCTGATCTATGACGGCGCAGTGATCATCCATGACGATAAGATCATCGCTGTGGGCACCACAGAGGAACTGGATAAACAGGTAAATTCGGAAGAATACGAAGTGATCGACGCAGCGGGCAAAACCGTTATGCCGGGATTCGTGGATTCCCATACACATTTCATTTTCGGCGGATACCGTGCAGATGAATTCTCCTGGAGACTGAAAGGTGACAGCTACATGTCAATCATGGAACGCGGCGGCGGCATCAACGCCACCGTGGTTCCCACCAGAGAAGCTTCAGAGGAAGAACTGATGGAAGCCGGCAAAGAGCGCCTGAACCGCATGCTGGAATTCGGCGTGACAACCGTGGAAGGCAAGAGCGGCTACGGCATGGACTGTGAGACAGAGCTGAAAATGCTCCGTGCCATGAAGAAGTTAAATGAGACCCATCCGGTGGACATTGTATCCACATTTTTGGGCCCTCACAGCGTACTTCCCCAGTGGAAGGGAAAAGAAAGAGAATTCCTGGACGAACAGTTAAACCATGTAATGCCAAAGGTAAAAGAAGAGAATCTGGCAGAATTTGCGGATATCTTCACAGAGAAGAATGTGTTTACCGTGGAGGACTCCGAGTATTATATGACAAAAGCAAAGGAGATGGGCTTTAAGCTGAAGATCCATGCAGATGAGATCTACCAGCTTGGAGGCTCTGAACTGGCGGCGAGAGTGGGAGCGGTTTCCGCAGACCATCTGCTGAAGGCATCCGATGAGGGCATCCGCCAGATGCGGGATGCCGGTGTGATCAGCACCATCCTGCCCCTGACTGCTTTTGGCTTGAAGGAGGAGTATGCCCCCGCAAGGAAGATGATCGACGAGGGCTGCGCAGTTGCACTGGCTTCTGATCTGAATCCGGGAAGCTGCTTTTCCAACTCCATCCCCCTGATGGTTGCCCTTGGATGCATTTACATGAATATGTCCATAGAGGAAGTCATCACAGCTCTGACCATCAACGGCGCAGCCGCTGTTGACCGCGCTGACAAAGTGGGAAGCATAGAGCCGGGGAAAGCTGCGGACATTATTTTCCTGAAATTCCCGTCCATTCATTTCATGCCGTATCATACCGCCATCAACCTGGTGGAGACGGTCATCAAGAATGGCGATACTGTTTATCATAAAGAGTGGTAACCCTAAATTCATTAAAACATAAAGGAGAAAATATCATGGATAGAATTATCGAATGCGTACCTAATTTCAGTGAAGGAAGAGACAAAGAGAAAGTCGAAAAGATCGTTGACTGCTTCCGTAACAGAGAGGGCGTTAAACTTTTGGACTACACTTCCGATGAAGACCACAACAGAAGCGTTGTAACCGTTATCGGTGAGCCGGAGCCATTAAAAGACGCAATGGTTGCAGCAATCGGTAAAGCAGTGGAACTGATCGACATGACAAAACATCAGGGCCAGCATCCCCGCATGGGCTGTGTGGACGTTGTTCCGTTCATCCCCATCCGCGGCGTGACAGTGGAAGACGCTGACGCAGTGGCAAAAGCAGTGGCAAAAGAGGCATCTGAGAAATTCGGACAGCCGTTCTTCTTATATGAAAAATCAGCGACAGCTCCTCACAGAGAGAATCTGGCAAAGGTTCGCCAGGGACAGTTTGAGGGTATGGCTGAGAAAATGAAAGACCAGGAAAAATGGAAACCGGACTTTGGCCCGAACACCATCCATCCTACCGGCGGTGTGACAGCGATCGGCGCAAGAATGCCTCTGATCGCCTACAACATCAACCTGGATACTCCAAATGTGGAGATCGCACAGAAAATCGCAGATAAGATCCGTCACGTAAAAGGCGGCTTCCGTTTCTGCAAAGCTATGGGCGTTATGCTGGAAGACAGAAATATCGCACAGGTATCCATGAACCTGACAGACTATACAAAGACTTCTGTTTACACTGTATTTGAAACCGTACGCATGGAAGCCAGACGCTACGGTGTCAATGTACTGGGCAGCGAGGTAGTAGGACTGATCCCGCTGCAGGCTATCGTTGACTGCGCAGAATACTACTTAGGCTTTGAAGGCTTTGATTCCAAACAGGTTCTGGAGACACGTCTGTAAGAAAACGGCAGGACACTGCACGTAATATAGAGTGGAATAAAGAGAGGTTATACGACATGAAAAATATGACAGTAGAACAGTTTGCCATGCAGACAGCCTCCAATGAACCAGTACCGGGGGGCGGAAGTATTTCCGCCCTTGCTGGTGCCCTGGCGGCAGCGCTGACAGAGATGGTGGCAGGACTCACCATCGGCAAGAAAAAATACGCGGAAGTGGAGGAGGAGATGAAGAAGGCAGTTGCTCCCATGCATGAGATCTGTGAGCACCTTCTGGATGACATCAAGCGCGACAGCGAATCCTTTGACCTCTACATGCAGGCCCTGACCCTTCCAAAGGAGACAGAGGAGGAGAAAGCAGCCCGTACGAAAGCCATGCAGGACGGCTTAAAGGCAGCCGTTGCGGTTCCTTTATCTGTGGCAAAACGTGCCTATGAGGTTATGCCCTACGCGGAAGTTATGGTGACAAAAGGCAACAAGACAGCAGTGACCGACGCACTGGTAGCCACTATGATGGCCAGAACTGCAGTCCTTGGAGCCCTTTTCAATGTAAAGATCAATCTGGAATCCATCAAAGACGAGGCTTTTGTGGAAGAGACCGCCAAAGAAGTCGCAGTCATAGAAAAAAATGCTCTGGCATACGAGAAAAAGATTCTGGCACAGGCCGGTGTCTCCAAGAGCACAGTGGAGGAATGAGAAAAAGCCGATTGACTTCGGCTTTTCCAGAAGGTTCCGTGTACGCGGAGGTTTCTGCAAAAGCCGGAGTCGACGGATTTTTGCGCGGAGGAAAGAAAGAAAAGAATATGTAATGCAGAAAGGAGAAAACCTGTGAAGATTCTCAAGAATGCAGTAGCAGGAACCCTGGAATCCAGTGATTTGTTCATTCAGATCGAACCGGATGACAAAGAGCTGATCCTGGAAATTGACTCTGTAGTAGCCAACCAGTATATGGATTCCATTCGGGCCGCTGTACTGGACACACTGAAAGAATTTGAAGTGTCTACAGGGAAAGTTTTTATCAAGGACAAAGGCGCATTGGACTGTGTGATCCGTGCGCGTATGGAGACCGCATTAAAAAGAGGGGGAGTTGAACAGCCATGAGACGAACCATGTTGTTTTTGCCGGGAAATACGCCGAACATGCTGATTAACGGTGACACCCTGGGAGCTGATACCATCATCTTTGATCTGGAGGATGCGGTATCTCCGGATGAAAAGGACGCAGCCAGAATACTGGTGAGAAACGCCCTTCGCTACCAGTCCTATCCGGGCTGTGAGACTGTGGTGCGGATCAATCCCACAGACACCGCGTTCTGGAAAGAGGATTTGAGAGCTGTCATTCCCCTGAAACCGGATGTGATCATGCCCACAAAAGTAAACGGCGGTGCCATGATCCGGGAAGTATCTGCCTGTATGGCAGAGGTGGAACGGGCAGCAGGAATAGAGGAGGGAACTGTTAAGATCCTTCCGCTCATTGAAACTGCTATGGGTGTGGAGAAGGCTTTTGAGATCGCGACTGCGGATGCCAGAGTGATTGGCCTGTTTTTAGGCGGTGAGGATTTTACCGCTGACCTGCACTGTAAGCGGACAAAAGAGGGAAATGAGATTTTCTATGCCAGAACCAGGCTGGTGTGTGCAGCCAGGGCCTGCGGCATCGAAGCATACGATACACCGTTCACGGATGTGGAGGATATGGAGGGCCTTGAAAAAGACACAGAGTTTGCCAAGAGCCTGGGATTTGCCGGCAAGGCAGTCATCTCACCGCGCCATGTGGACATAGTCAATGCCGTATTTTCACCCACAGAGGCGGAGATCGCCTATGCCCACGATGTGATGGATGCCATTGAAGAGGGTAAGCGTCAGGGCAAGGGCGTGATCTCCCTCCGCGGCAAAATGATAGATGCCCCCATAGTAAAACGCGCCTCCCAGGTGCTGGAAATGGAGAAAGCCATTTATGGAGGTGCGCAGTATGAGTAAATTACTCGGCTCATTAAAAGAAGCCATTGAAAAGACAGGTTTGAAGGACGGAATGACGATTTCCTTCCATCATCATATGAGAAACGGGGACTATGTGCTGAACATGGTGCTCGCCCAGGCTGCCGAGATGGGAATCAGGGATCTGACCGTGAACGCAAGTTCCATATTTGATATCCATGAACCCATTATCGGACACATTGAAAGCGGTGTTGTCACTGGCCTGGAGTGCAACTACATGGGCGGCAAGGTGGGAAAAGCCATCTCCCGGGGAATCCTGGAAAAGCCCGTGATCTTCAGAAGCCATGGCGGAAGGGCCGGGGACATGGAGAACGGTTCCTCCAAGATTGACATTGCGTTCATCGCCGCACCCTGTGCGGACAATATGGGAAACTGCAGCGGCAAGTACGGACCGTCTGCCTGCGGTTCCCTGGGCTATGCCTTCTCTGATGCCATGCATGCGGACAAGGTGGTGGTTCTGACTGATAATCTGGTGCCCTACCCACTGAAAGATACCTCTATTGCGGAAGGATATATCGACTATGTGGTGGAAGTGGAGCAGATCGGCGACCCCACAAAGATTGTCTCCGGAACAACCAAGATCACCCGTGACCCGGTGGGACTGCGCATCGCAGGACTGGCCGCGCAGGTGGTAAAGAACTCCGGATACTTAAAAGACGGATTCTCCTTCCAGACAGGAGCCGGCGGTGCATCCCTGGCTGTTGCCAAATACGTGGAGGAGATGATGGAAAAAGACCATATCAAAGGCAGCTTCTGCATGGGCGGGATCACCGGATATCTGGTCGATATGGCGAACAAAGGGTATTTTGAAACCATTCTGGATGTGCAGTGCTTTGATTTAAAAGCTATCGAATCCATCCGTGAGAATCCTAAGCATCAGGAGATATCCGCTATGCGCTATGCTTCTCCGGCAGCGAAAAGTGCCGTGGTAGACAGCCTGGATGTGGTGATCCTGGGAGCTACCCAGGTGGACACGGACTTTAATGTAAATGTACATACAGACTCCAATGGTTACATTATGGGCGGCTCCGGCGGACACTGCGATACAGCGGCAGGCGCCAAGCTGGCGATCGTGGTGGCTCCCCTGATAAGGGCAAGACTTCCCCTTATCGTGGACCAGGTGCTCTGTAAATCCACACCGGGCAGCACCGTGGATGTGATCGTAACGCAGAGGGGCATTGCAGTCAATCCGGCCCAGAAGGAACTGAGGGAGAAATTAGAAAAAGCCGGACTTCCGGTAAAAGATATCAAAGAATTAAAGAAGATCGCAGAAGAGATTGCGGGCGTACCGAAGGCCGTAGAACGGGGAGACAGGGTCGTTGCGAAAGTCCTGTACCGCGACGGCACACTTTTGGATACCATTAAAAATACTATATAACTGGAAGGGAGCGGTTTACAGTGGATAAGAAAAAATTAGTCATCGGTGTTATCGGAGCCGATGTGCATGCGGTAGGCATCAGTATTCTGGAACATGCATTTACGGGTGCAGGGTTTGAGGTGATCAATCTGGGGGTTATGGTTTCCCAGGAAGAGTATATTTCAGCAGCCATCGAGACCAATGCTGACGGCATTATGGTTTCCTCTCTCTACGGACACGGAGAGCTGGACTGCAGAGGTCTTCGCGACAAATGTGATGAGGCCGGATTAAAAGGCATCCTTCTCTATGTGGGCGGCAATATCGTAGTGGGAAAACAGCCCTTTGACGAGGTGGAGAGACGCTTCAAAGCCATGGGCTTTGACCGTGTATTCGGGCCGGGCACTGCACCGGAGACAACCATTGCAGCGCTTTATGAGGACCTGGGAATCCCGGAAGAAGACCAGCAGGCAGCAGAATAAAAGGGGCGATGGAAAATGAAACCAGTTCTTTTGGTGGACTTTGGAAGTACCAACACCAAAGCGACAGCTGTTGACGTGGAGAATTGCGAGATTCTGGGAACGGCGGCGGCATATACAACAGTAGAGACAGATATCAACAATGGTCTTCATGATGCCATACAGATTCTGGAGAAGACCACAGGCCATCTGGAATTCGGTGAGACGTACGCCTGTTCCAGCGCAGCCGGCGGACTGAAAATGATTTCCTGCGGACTGGTTCCCGAGCTCACAGCCCAGGCTTCCAGGGAGGCATCTCTGGGTGCAGGCGCAAAGGTATGGAAGACCTACTCCTTCCAGCTCACAAAAGGCGACATGAAGGAGATTGAGGAATACCATCCGGATATTATCCTGCTTACAGGGGGAACGGACGGCGGAAATACAGACTGCATCCTGTACAATGCCAAGATGCTGGCAGGACTCAGCTATGACTGTCCTGTGGTCATTGCAGGCAACCGCTGCTGTGCGGATGACTGCCAGGAGATCCTGGCCGGTAGGACCACTTACATCTGTGAGAACGTGATGCCGAGGCTGGGCGAGCTGAACATTGAACCCACGCAGAAGCAGATACGGGAGATCTTCCTGAACCGCATTGTGCAGGGAAAGGGACTGACCCAGGCCATGGATCTGATGTCCGGCATTATCATGCCCACACCGTCAGCCATGCTGACAGCCATGGAACTTCTCTCAGACGGCTGGGACGAGATTCCCGGGATCGGAGAACTGGTGGGCGTGGATCTGGGCGGAGCCACCACGGACGTATATTCTGTGGCAGAAGGAAGCCCGGCCAACACTATGACCGTTATCAAGGGACTGCAGGAGCCTTACACCAAGCGGACCGTGGAGGGTGACATAGGGATGCGATACAGCGTCAGGGGCATCATGGAAGCAGCAGGAGACAGAAAGCTTGCCAAGATCGCGGGACTTGCCCGGAACAAGGTAAACGAGCTTGTGGACTATCTGGAACACCACACAGATTACATTCCTGACAGCGAAGAGATGGAAAAGATGGATTATGCACTGGCATGTGCAGCCGTTGAAACCGCGGTTGCCCGCCATGCCGGTTCTCTGGAACAGGTCTATACCCCCAGCGGGCTGACCTTTGTACAGAGCGGAAAGGATCTGCGCCGCGTAAAATACGTGGTAGTTACGGGGGGCGCATTGATCCATGCAAAACACACAGAAGAAATTGCAAAGTATGCACTATTTGATGAAAGCAGTCCTGCCTCATTAAGGCCGGAAAAAGCGGAAATCTTAGTGGATAGAAAGTATATCCTGGCTGCCATGGGACTGCTATCAAAACAGTACCCCCAGGCTGCCCTGGAAATCATGAAGAAGGAGATTGCTTATTATGGACATAAGGAATAAGAAATTATCTGATGATGAGTTCTATGGAATACGGAAAGAGGTTATGGAACAGTGGCCTACCGGAAAAGAAGTAAACTTCGAGGAGGCCATAGATTACCATAAAGCGATGCCGGAGAGCAAGAGCTTTTCACGGAAACTGGCAAATGCCAAAAAAGAGAGAAAAACACTGATCCAGCCAAGAGCCGGTGTGGCACTGATCGACGAGCATATCAAACTGCTGCAGTATCTGCAGGACAAGGGCGAGGCAGATTTACTGCCCACCACCATTGATTCCTATACCCGTCAGAACCGCTACGAAGAGGCTGAGGTGGGGATCAAAGAATCTATCCACACACAGAAATCCATGCTGAACGGTTTTCCGGCTGTAAACCATGGCGTATTCGGCTGCCGTTCTATTATCGAGAATCTGGATACCCCGGTACAGGTACGCCACGGCACACCGGATGCCAGACTGCTGACAGAGATTTGTTATGCAGGCGGCTTCACAAGCTATGAGGGAGGCGGTATTTCTTATAATATTCCCTATGCCAAAGATGTGCCCCTGGAGAGAACGATTTATGACTGGATGTATGTTGACCGTCTGACAGGCATCTACGAGGAAGCAGGTGTTTCCATCAACCGTGAGCCATACGGCCCTCTGACCGGAACACTGGTTCCGCCCTCCATGTCCAACGCAGTGGCTATCATTGAGGCCATGCTGGCGGCAGAACAGGGTGTAAAGAACGTGACAGTAGGCTATGGCCAGTGCGGTAACCTGGTTCAGGACGTTGCAGCCCTCAGAGTTTTAGAGGAGCTGACAGAGGAATATCTGGAAAAATACGGCTATGAGGACGTGACCGTTACCTCCGTGCTCCATCAGTGGATGGGCGGTTTCCCGCAGGATGAGTCCAAAGCATTTGCGGTTATCTCCTGGGGAAGCTCTGTGGCAGCCCTGGCAAAAGCTACAAAGGTGATCGTAAAGACACCTCATGAAGCTATGGGCGTTCCTACCATGGAAGCCAATGCACAGGGACTGCGCTGTACCAAACAGGCTATCTCCCTTTTGGCAGACCAGGAGCTGAAAAGCTCTGCCTTAGAGCTTGAAAAAGCCATCATCAAAGGTGAGACCTGTGCGATCGTGGACAAATGCTTTGAGCTTGGCATGGGAGATCTGGCACTGGGCGCCATCCGCGCAGTGAAGGCAGGTGTCCTGGATATTCCGTTTGCACCCAGCAAATACAATGCAGGTAAGATGCTTCCGGCCCGTGACTTTGAAGGCGCTGTGCGTTACCTGAACGTAGCCAACGTGCCGCTGCCAAGAGAGCTTAAAGACTTTAACCAGGGCAAGATTGAGCACAGAGCGAAAATGGAGAAGAGAAAAGCATCCTTCCAGATGGTCATTGATGACGTATATGCCATCAGCAAAGGCAGACTGGTTGGTAAACCAAAATAAAATCACAGCATAACCCGGAATATAGAAAATCAGAACTGCCCGGACATTCCGGGCGGTTACAGAAAATCACAATAATAGGAGAAGTGTATCATGAAAATTGTAGACGTTGTTTGTTCCAAAGCAAGAACAGGTTTTTTCTTTGATGACCAGAGAGCGATCAAAAAAGGTGCTGTAGCAGACGGTTCCGCGTACTTTGGCGAGACTGTGACACCGGGGTTCAAATCCGTAAGACAGGCAGGAGAAGCCATCTCCGTTATGCTGATCCTGGAAGACGGACAGATTGCATGGGGAGACTGCGCGGCTGTTCAGTATTCCGGCGCAGGCGGAAGAGACCCGCTGTTCTTAGCAGAGGACTTTATTCCGATCATTGAAAAATATATCAAACCGGAACTGGTAGGCAGAGAGGCAGACAGCTTTAAAGACCTGTGTGCAATGCTGGAAAACCTGCAGGTTGACGGTAAGAGACTGCACACAGCCATTCGCTACGGTGTAAGCCAGGCAATTTTGGATGCTGTTGCAAAATCCTCCAAGAGACTGATGTGTGAGGTAGTGGCAGATGAGTACGGCACAACCGTTTCCGAGGAGCCGATTCCCATCTTTACCCAGTCCGGTGACAACAGATATGACAACTCTGACAAGATGATCTTAAAGGGAGCGGCAGTTATGCCTCATGCCCTCATCAATAATGTAAAGACAAAACTGGGCGAGCACGGTGAGCTTTTGAAAGAGTATGTAAAATGGTTAAGTGACCGTGTGCTGAAACTGCGCAATGACGAGAATTACATGCCTGTATTCCACATTGACGTATACGGCACCATCGGCGCTATCTTCGGCGTGGACAACTACACCGCAATGGCAGATTATCTGGCAGAGCTTGAGGAGGCCGCAAAACCTTTCCACTTGAGGATCGAAGGACCTATGGACGCAGAGGAGAGAGAAAAACAGATGCTCTGCTTAAAGGGATTAAGAGAAGAAGTGGACAGAAGAGGCATTGACGTGGAGCTGGTTGCCGACGAATGGTGCAACACTCTGGAAGATGTAAAATACTTTGCAGACAACAAAGCAGGCCATATGGCTCAGATCAAAACACCTGACCTGGGCGGCATCAACAACATTGTGGAAGCTGTTCTTTACTGCAAGGAAAAAGGCTTCGGCGCTTATCAGGGAGGTACCTGCAACGAGACAGACCGTTCCGCACAGGTCTGCGTAAACTGCGCAATGGCTACCAAACCGGACCAGATCCTGGCAAAACCGGGTATGGGTGTTGACGAAGGATACATGATCGTCTACAATGAAATGCAGAGGATCATTGCCCTTAGAAATGCGAAAAAAGCAAATTAAATGAAAATGAATGACTATGCCAGACGGTTCTGCGGGCTTCTGCCTGCAGGATTGTCCGGCTATTTCAGCATTTTGGGAAGGAACAGTCTATGGCATATTCAAAACAGATGCAGGAAGGAAACCTGTACAGCTTTTATTTTGCGCCCAGAGGAAACCGTCGTATGGCGGATCTGGGAATGCAGCTCAGTCAGATGTATTTGAGCCCTTTTGACCATATTATAGGAATCATAGGAGATGCCGGAGCGGGAAAGAGCCTGCTCATAAAAGGTATGTTTCCCGGTATTGACCTGACCAATGACGATGAGGGCGTGAATATCAGGCCCCTGCCCCTGCTGCATGAGGACCTGACGGACCCGTTCTCCCCGCATACTTATCATCTGGATATCCGCTTTGAATCCGCATTTACCCAGATGCATGTGCTGGCGGACACCATTCTGGATGCCGCCAATCACGGGAAACAGGTCATTGTGGAACACTTTGATCTGATCTACCCCATGCTGCACAGAAATGCGGATCTGCTTGTAGGCATTGGCGAGGAGATCATCATCACCAGACCGAACATGTTCGGCCCTCTGCCGGAGAATATAGCGAATATTGTGCACAAATCCGTAAAATACAGGAAGATGGCCCATACCCTGGAGGATCTGTGCGTGTACTATATGGGAGACGGCTTTGCCCAGGACGGCCCGCGCTCGGATGTGCGCCACGGATTCGTGCTGGAGTTTGAGGAAAAGCCGGATGTGGATTTATATGAGCTGGAGAAAAAGGTGAAGGATGCAGTGAAGCAGGATTTATCTGTATCCTACTATGATGAGAACCACGTGCAGATCGGCGAGATGGTCCTGGAGTGTCTGGGGCCGCGTATGCATGTATCCAGCACAGGAAAAATAGAGGATTTCACCCTGGTAAAAGACTATCCCATTGATCCCAGAACCGGTTATTATATGCTGGTGGGACTGATCGGTAAGCACAGGTCTGAGGATTTGTCAGACTTTAACCGCATTGACGTGAAGCGGCAGTTAAGCTGAGCAGGGAAGAAATAAGATTTGGAGGAAAAAGGCATGGTTCGTAGTGTAAACGTTGAACTTTTAACAGATAACATCAAAGAGATGTGCATTCAGGCCAACCACTATCTTGCCCCGGATATGGACAGGGCAATGAAGAATGCCTGTGAGCGGGAGACAAAACCGCTGGCAAAACAGATTCTGGGACAGCTTCTGGAGAATCTGGATATTGCGGGAAAAGATATGATCCCCATCTGTCAGGATACAGGCATGGCGGTGGTTTTTCTGAAGATCGGACAGGATGTGCATTTTGAGGGCGGCAGTGTGGAAGAGGCTGTAAATGAAGGTGTGCGCAGAGGGTATGAGGAAGGATATCTTCGGAAATCCGTTGTGGGGGATCCTCTCATCCGTGTGAACACAAAGGACAACACCCCTGCTATCATCCATTATGAGCTGGTCCCCGGTGATCAGGTGGAGATCACGGTGGCACCTAAGGGCTTCGGAAGCGAGAACATGAGCAAGATCTATATGCTGAAACCGGCGGACGGCGTGGAGGGTGTAAAGGACGCCATTATAAACGCTGTGCGGGAAGCCGGGCCAAACGCATGTCCGCCTGTAGTTGTGGGTGTGGGCATTGGCGGCACCTTTGAAAAAGCGGCCATTCTGGCAAAGAAAGCCCTCACAAGAGAGGTGGGAACCCATTCAGAGCTGGAGCATATCAAAGCGCTGGAGGAGGAACTGCTGGCAAAGATCAATGGTATCGGTCTGGGACCTGCAGGTCTGGGCGGAGACACCACTGCCCTTGCCGTGAATATCAATACATATGCCACCCATATTGCGGGCCTGCCTGTGGCAGTGAACATCTGCTGTCATGTAAATCGGCATATTGTGAGGACAATCTGATCAGAATCTGATGAGAGTAAGGAGGTTACGCTATGGATAGATATTTGAAAGCGCCGCTTGACAGGGAAGAAGTGAAGACACTCCAGGCAGGCGATTATGTGTATATTACGGGAACTATTTATACAGCAAGGGATGCGGCCCATCTCCGCATGGACCAGACACTGGACAGAGGGGATAAGCTTCCCATTGAGATGGAAGGCAATGTGATCTATTACATGGGCCCCACACCTGCCAGGGAGGGACGTCCCATCGGTTCCGCGGGACCGACCACGGCCAGCCGCATGGATAAATACGCGCCCAGGCTTCTTGACCTGGGCCTTACCGGAATGATCGGCAAGGGAAAGAGGAAAAAAGAGGTGACAGATGCCATTGTCAGAAACGGAGCTGTGTTCTTCGCAGCCGTGGGCGGGGCAGGAGCTCTGCTCTCCAAATGTATCAAGAAAGCAGAGGTCATCGCTTATGACGATCTGGGAACAGAGGCTATCCGCCGGCTTGAGGTGGAGAATTTCCCTGTGATCGTAGTCATTGATTCCCAGGGCAGGAATCTCTATGAGGAAGTAATGAAATAGTATAGGAACCGGTACAGCGGAAGGAAAATACACCTTCCGCTGTTTTTGTATATATCTCACAGTTACATGACAAAAATATACAAAAAAGAACAGAACGGGACAACGCTTCACCTTTACCTCTTCCTTTGTTATATGATATAATTACATAAAATGCAGGAAAAGTAAAAAGGATATAAAAGTGTAATGGAAGACTACATACCTGGGGGGAATACGTTTATGCAGCGGAAAAAACTGGAGGGCCGGAAAAAGACGGCGGTTATGGCAGCCGTCTTTCTTGCGGTCAACATACTGGCAGTCTGTCTGATCGGCAGAGGAGAGATAAGAGCAATTGACGGAAATCTGGCAGAACATGCAGGTGACACGGGAAGGGCTTTCCATGAGATTATGGAGAATTACAAGCACTCCTTCCGGCTGTTTGCAGAGATGATGACCCAGGAGATCGGAAACCATCCCGAGCCTGACTCCATCTGGGATTATTTAAAAAGCATGGATTCTAAAATGCTGGAGATTGAGGGAGACACTTTTGACGGGCTTTATATGTATTACAAAGGCCGCTATCTCTATAGCTGGGACACGCCATATTCCCAGTACGAGGAAACCGGGTATGTTGCAACTGAGCGTCCATGGTACAAAGCTGCTGTGGAGGGAAAAGGAGAGATTGTATTCACACCCCCTTATATGAGCTACGCAAACCATTACATTCTGACTACGATCTCACAGCTTCAGCCTGACGGGGAGACTGTCTTTGCCTATGATATCAAAATGGGGGATATCCAGAATCTGGTATCCGGACTCGACCGCTATGAGAAGGAACAGGTAATGATATTCGACGGCAGCGGAACCGTTATAGGAAGCACGGAAGAAAAGTATCTGGGAGGCAGCCTGTACGCGTCTTTGGATGAAACGGCAGACAGTGTGGAGGCTGCCAAAAAAGAGATGGAGGATGCCGCATCCGGTGACCCGGAGGAACTGGCAAAGGCCAAAGATAAGAAGGAAGCAGCAGAGGCTTTCTATGCTTTCAGGCAGGATCTGGGGAACGGGATGGAGAAGCTTCTTGATAAACAAGAAGAGACGGTCCGTCTGAACCTGAACGGCAGGTCACAGTTCGGATATCTGCACAGGGAGCAGGATTTTAACTTTCTTGTTCTGGTGCCTGCCATGTCCATTGTGAAGGCCACCATGACGGTATGGCTGATTCCTCTGCTTCTGACGGAACTTCTGCTCATCTACGTCATAGGACGTGTCAGCAAGGGAATAAAGAACCGGGAGCTGAGAGATGCCTATGTGGAGCTTGGACAGACACAGAGAAGACTTGAAATAGCCCTGAGCGCGGCCCAGAAGGCTGCGGCAGTGGATGACCTGACCGGAATGATGAATTTCAAGTCCTTCCGCAAGGAAATCACCTCAGCCCTGGATGATATGGAGGAAGAGGAGAGAGGTATTCTGGTCATGATAGACGGAGACCATTTTAAAAGCATCAATGATAACTACGGACACAGTGTGGGGGATGAGGTGATCAAACTGACCGCACAGATGATCATCGGACGAATCAGGACCGTGGATCTGGCTTCCCGTCTTCACGGCGATGAGTTCGCAATCTTTATTGCCAACACCTCCGATTATTCGGTTGCCAGACGGATCATGGAGGATATCAACAACACCATCGGCAAAGAGGCAAAACGCCGCAATATGCCGTCCATCACCCTGTCAGCAGGCGCTGTGATCGCCGGACACGGGGATACCTATCTTTCCCTGGCAAAGGCGGCAGATGAAGCGCTCTATGAAGCAAAGGTCACCCACAACGGCGGATTTGCTTATCAATAAAAGAATATCTGACCTGTGAAAAGAAAAGCACAAAGGCTGCAGGCTCCGGCGGAGAAGGAGCGGCAGCTTTTGTGTTTTTATTGTTTTATGGTTATATCTGTCATTGGAATAAACGGAAACTTAGGGTATAATATGGAATAGAAACAGGAAAGGAAAACGCCATGAAAAAAAAGACATTGATTATAATTGCAGTAACAGGTGTGCTGGCCGCTGCTGCGGCTGTTTCGGTTTTCTGGTTTGGAAAGGAAAAAAGGGACAGGGAGGCAGAAGCTGCGGCTTTGGAAGCCCTGTTTTTGCGGGACGGGACCGGTGAGACGGTGGGAAACTATCTGTTCGTAGATACCAGAAACGGAACCCCTTTTACAGGCCCTCTTCCGGAGGGTGCTGTTCTGGATGAACGGGGAGATGAGCTGGAATCGTGGGAGCTTGAAAACGGCGACGTGGTAAAAATCTACGGCAACGGCGCTATGACCATGTCCTATCCGGGTCAGTATCCGGGTATCACCAAAATCGTAAGGATGGAAAAAGAGAACCGGGAGCTGCTGGAACAATACGGTGAACTTCTGAAGCAGTTCAGTTTCCAGGAAGAAGCCTCCTCCCTGCCTTTTTTGAATCTGGAGTACAGCCAGCCTCAGGCAAATGTCACAGCAGCAGTAAACACTGTCGGCGGCTACCGCTGGGAATATGAAAATGAGGACGGTGAGACGGTCAGTGAAACCACAGACGCACCTTCCATTCTGCAGTGGAGCCAGTATGAGGAGATAAAGATACAGGAGCATACGGAAGTAAAACTTGTGTTTTCAAAAGAACCGGAAGAGATCACGGTGATCCGGTACGACTCTTCCATGCAGGGACAGGCAGGGGAGTCAGGGACAGAACCTGAGGGGGAATCCGTGGCGGTCTCTGCGGGGGAAGAGGGCAGTGTCCTGCAGGCAGAACCGGGATTTATCTACAGTGTAAAAGTGAAATGGGACAGCGGGGAAGCGGAATACGGATTTCAGACCTTCCCCATGCCTTCCCTGCAGTAGAGGAGGCAGCAGATGAAGATAACGATATTGAATGAAAATACAGTTTACAGACAGGGGCTTTTTGCAGAACACGGGCTGTCTGTTCTGATCGAGGAGAATGACAGAAGGTTTCTGATGGATACAGGGCAGAGCGATGTGTTTTTAAAAAATGCGGAGACCCTGGGTGTGGACCTGACAAAACTGGACGGTATCATACTGAGCCACGGCCATTATGACCACTGCGGAGGCATGGAATATCTGGATGGCAGCGGCGGGATGCCTCCTGTGTACATACAAAAAAGCGCCTTTGAAAAGAAATACAGCGGTATGGAAGAAGACAAGCGCTTCATCGGCATTCCGGACAGCCACGCTGACTGGATGGCCCATGTCCGCTATACCAAAGACCTGGAAGAGATTGCCCCAGGCTTCTGGCTGATCGGGAAGATCCCGTACCGCACGGATTTTGAAAAGCGGCCTGCCGGCTTCTGGATCCGGGACAAAAAAGACGGAGGGCTTTGCTGGCGGGCAGATGAGATGGAAGATGAACAGATACTGGCCGTGAGCACAAAAAAAGGACTGTGCCTGTTCATGGGCTGCAGCCACAGAGGTGTGGTCAACTGCATTCTGCGGGCAGAGGAAGCCTTGCCGGATATACCTGTTTACAGTGTATTTGCAGGTATGCATCTTGGCAGGGCAGGGGAAAAACAGATCACAGGGACGATTGAGAGCCTGCAGAAGATGAACATCCCGGTGCTCATGCCGGTCCACTGTACGGGAAAAAGGGCAGAAGGCATGATGGCAGCGGCATTTGGAGATTCCTGTATCCTGCCGGAGACCGGACAGGTGCTGGAGTTTTGAGGTTACTGTTCCCTGCGTGCCCAGCAACCCGCTTTGCGATGCACAGATATGGAGCATTCTGCTCCATATCGCGCTGGCTGTCTCGGGATTTTCATGCCTTCGGCCTGAAAACACCTCGCGGGACAGTGGCGTGTGAACAGTAATTTGTAAATTTCCTGCCATAACACAGAATGCAAATTTTTGAGGACAAGAACGGGATTTGGGTGTATACTAAAAGAAGAAAAAGCTGGCAGATTTCTGCCGTTAAAAAAATATACAACAGGAGAACATAGAACAATGGACAAAGTAAGAATGGAGACAATTAAGAAAATTCAGCAGATGGAAGCCTTTTACGTGCTTTTTTCCAGAGGAACCAACAATCCTTTTATCATCTGCGATCCGGAGACATATAATGATCAGGTGTGGGTCTTTGAGGACAGCAAGGATTTGGAGGAAAAGGCAAAACCGTATATGGAGCAGAAAAATCCTGTGGCCTCCATCAAGGTGGAAAACAAAAGTTTCCTGAATTTTTATTCCACACTTTTTACACTGGGTGTCAATGAGGTGGTTTATGTGGAAAAGGATAAGACCACGGAATTTGACCTGGAGGAGATCGTGCGCAGACCGGATTTTTCCCAGCTCCCGGAGAACCAGAGACCGCTGTTTAATCCCCAGCTTCAGCTCACAGGCATTTATTTCATGCAGGAATTCAGAAGGGGCGTGGAAATGTCTGAGAAGGCGAACATCAATGAGCTGGAAGAAGAGATGGCAGCCAATCTGGTAAAGAGCAAATTTCTGGTGGCAGTGGAGAAGCAGGAGGAAGGCCAGGAAAATGTCCAGGTCCCCTATATCAAGAACAAGAACGGCGATGTATTCCAGCCTATTTTTACAGACCCGGGCGAATTCGCAAAGTTCAACAAAGATAAGAAGTTTAAGGCTGTCGTGGTAGAATTTAAAAATCTGGACAAAATATTAATTCCGCTGGCAAAAGGCGTTGTGGTCAATCCCCAGGGCTTTAATCTTATTGTCATGAGTGAACAGTTTGAAAATCTGCTGAAGCGTTTCGGAATCCAGAAAGAAAGCAAATAGGCGGGGCATCCAAAATGATCATAGATTTCCATACACATATATTCCCGGATAAAATAGCCGGGGCTACCATAGAAAAGCTTTCAAAAGCATCCGATTCTCCGGCATATACTGACGGAACCAAGGACGGACTTAAAAGATCCATGGAAGAGTCCGGGGTGGATATATCCGTAGTCCTGCCGGTGGTGACAAAGCCGCAGCAGTTTTCGTCCATTAACCGCTACGCAAGGAAGATCACTCCGGAAGAGTTCTGCGGCGGCGGTGAGTTTCTCTCCTTTGGCGGCATCCATCCGGACACGGAGAATTATAAGGCAGAGGTGGACCAGATCGCGGATATGGGTCTGAAGGGGATCAAGCTGCATCCGGACTATCAGAGAGTATTTATTGACGATATCAGGTACATGCGTATTATGGACCGGGCGGCAGAGCGGGGACTCATTGTCGTTGCCCATGCAGGGGTGGACGTGGGGCTTCCTGAAGTGGTACACTGTACACCAAAACGTGTGGAACATGTGCTTCGCCAGATAGACGGGGGAATCCTGGTAATGGCACACATGGGCGGCTGGAACTGCTGGGAGGATGTGGAGAAGTATCTGGCAGGCAGCAGGCTTTATTTTGATACCGCTTACAGCCTGGGACATATGGAGGATGAACAGTTCATACGTCTGTCCCAAAAACACGGCGTGGATAAAATTTTGTTTGCCACGGACAGTCCATGGGATGGTCAGAAGGAATTTTTATCCCGTTTACGGGAAATGAATATGAAAGAGGATGAAAAAGAAGCCATTTTGGGGGAGAATGCGAGACGAATTTTAAAGCTGTAGATTTGTTTTGAGATCTGCAGCCTGTTGGGAAGGAGATGTTTTGTCGTGAAAATTGACATGCACTGCCATACAAAAGAAGGATCTATAGACGGCAAAGTGAGCATCGAAGAATATATCCGTATGCTGAGAAACCAGGGATTCGGCGGAATGCTCGTGACGGATCATGATTCTTATGGGGGATTCCGCCATTGGAAAAAGAATATCAAGGGTCAGAAATACTCGGATTTTGTGGTGCTCAAAGGAATCGAGTATGACACGCTGGATGCAGGACATATTATTGTCATTATGCCGGAAAGCATCAAGCTTCGTCTGCTGGAGCTGCGGGGGATCCCCATCCAGATGTTGATTCCCATAGTACACAACTATGGCGGAATCCTGGGACCGGCTCATCCCTGTGGGGAAAAATATATGAGCTTTATGAATGCCAAGGCCTATAAGAGGAATCCTGATATTTTAAAAGAATTTGATTTTATTGAGACCTTTAATGCCTGTGAATCCTTAGAGGTCAATGAAAGGGCAGCCAGGCTGGCAGAGAAGTACAATCTGACAGGCACGGGCGGAAGTGACGCCCACAGGGCTGACTGCGTGGGAAAAGCATACACAGAGGTGCCGGACACCATTACCTGTGAATCGGATCTGATCACGGAGATCATCAAAGGCACCAAGTTTGAGTGCGGCGGCGAGATCTATAATAAGACCACCAAGGACAAAATAGGTAAGGCCAATGCGGTTCTGGTCCATTCCTTTTGGGTCTACAACAAGATTGGTGGATGGAGCAAGGCCTTTAAACGGAATAACAAGATGAAAAAAGGGTTTATCGAGAGGGTGGAGCAGGTTGTGAAACCCAAAAAGGAGGAGCCGGAGGACGGAGAAGAATAGTTATGAGTGAAAAAGTGATAAAAGCTGCCCTGCTGGGGCTTGGAACCGTTGGAAACGGTGTATATAAAGTTCTGAAAAACCAGAGAGAAGAGATGGAGAAAAAAATCGGAGCCGTGGTGCAGGTGGAAAAGATCCTGGTCCGCAATCTGAAGAAAGCGGCTGCCAAGGTGGAAGATCCTTCCATACTGACCAATGACTGGAAGGCCATTCTGGAGGATCCGTCCATTGAGATCGTGATCGAGGTCATGGGTGGATTTGAGCCTGCAAGGACTTATATTCTGGAAGCGCTGCGGGCAGGCAAGCATGTGGTGACGGCAAACAAGGATCTGGTGGCCTCCAATGGCGGGGAGCTGTTAGACTGCGCGGCTGAGCACCAGTGTGATTTCCTTTTTGAAGCAGCAGTGGCCGGGGGCATACCCATTATCCGGCCGCTGAAGCAGTGTCTGGCCGGCAATCATATTGAGGAAGTCATTGGCATTGTAAACGGCACTACCAACTTTATCCTGACCAAAATGACCCAGGAGGGGATGGAGTTCTCTGAGGCGCTGGCTCTGGCCACAGAGCTTGGCTATGCGGAGGCGGACCCGACTGCGGACATCAGGGGATATGACGCAGGGCGCAAGATGGCGATCATGGCATCTATTGCCTTTAACTCACGGGTGACTTTTGAGGATGTGACCACTGAGGGCATCACCCATATCACAGCAAAGGATATCCGCTATGCAAAAGAGCTGGGCTGTCTGATCAAGCTGCTGGGACTTGCAAGGAACACAGAGACGGGAATCGAAGTGCGGGTACAGCCCATGCTGATTTCCGAGAGCCACCCCCTGGCTTCTGTGAATGACTCCTTCAATGCGGTCTTCGTAAGAGGAGACGCTGTGGGAGATACCATGTTCTACGGCCGAGGTGCCGGCGAAATGCCCACAGCCAGTGCCATTGTTGGGGATGTATTTGATATTGTAAGGAATATCCGGTTCGGCTGTACCGGAAGGATAAGCTGTACCTGTTACAAAGAGCTGCCTGTGAAGAAGGCAGATGACATGGACAGCCGCTTCTTCCTGCGCCTGCAGGTGGATGACAGACCTGGTGTGCTGGCCAGCATCGCCAGTGTGTTAGGCAATAACGACGTGAGTATTGCGCAGATGATACAGAAAAATAAAGACGGGGATCTGGCTGAGATCGTGGTCGTGACATCAAAGGTGCGGGAAGGCAATTTCAATGATGCCATGATGATAATCGAGGGCATGAGTGTGGTACATAAGGTTTCGGCCCTGATCCGCGTGTATGGAGACTGAACATGACTGAAAAATTATTTTACAGAGACAGCATGATAAAAGAATTTCAGGCGAAGGTGGTTTCCTGTAGCCCGCTGTCTGAGGAAGAATATACAAATAGAGGAATAAACTATGAGGTGGTTCTTGACAGAACCGCCTTTTTCCCGGTGGGGGGAGGCCAGTATGCGGATACCGGTGTTCTGCGCCTGGCGGATTCGCAGATCCGCGTTCTGGATGTGAGAGAGCAGGATGGCATTGTCCTTCATTGTACGGACAGACCGGCAGAGCCCGGGACTGCTGTTACGGGGGTACTGGATTTTGAGGAGCGTTTTTCAAAAATGCAGCAGCATACGGGAGAGCACATTGTATCCGGGATCGTAAACCGGCATTTCGGTTACCGGAATGTGGGATTTCATCTGGGAGATGAAGCTGTGACCATGGATTATGACGGCCCTCTTTCCGGGGAGGAGCTGCGCAGGATCGAGTGGGAAGCCAATCGGGCAGTGGCAGAGGATATCCCCATAGAAGTCCTGTATCCCACTGAGGAGGAGCTGGATACCATGGTCTACCGCAGTAAGATCGAGATCGAGGGTCAGGTCCGCATTGTCCGTATTCCGGGATATGATACCTGTGCCTGCTGTGCGCCCCATGTAAAGACAACCGGAGCGGTGGGAATGATCAAGATCACCGGTGCTATTCATTATAAAGGCGGCATGCGGGTGAATATGCTCTGTGGTTTCCGGGCGCTTGAAGATTATAACAGAAAAGAGGAGAGCGTGGCAGCCATATCGGTCAGACTTTCAGCCAGACAGGAGGAGGTCGTGCAGGCAGTTTCCCGCCTGGAGGAAGAGATTGCCGGACAGAAAGAGAAGATCAAACGTCTGCAGGAACACTATCTGAAACGCCGTTTGTCAGAGGTCACACCTGATACACCGGCAGTGCTTCTGTTTGAGGAGGAGCTGGACCCGGCCGCCATGCGTCGTTTTGTCAATGATGCCATGGAGATCACTGAGGGTATTTGCGGAGTATTTGTAGGCAGTGACAAGGCGGGCTACCGCTATGTTCTGGGCAGTTCAGGAAGAGATATCACTGCTCTTGCAAAAGAGATGAATCAGGCCTGCAGCGGAAAAGGCGGCGGCAGACCACCCATGGTACAGGGGTCTTTGACAGGGAAACGGAAAGATGTAGAGAAGGTGCTTTTGGGCCGGAAAATCTCCAGCAAAGCGTGACGTACAGGCTGCTGAAAGCAATTTTCAGACACGCTCCGGCGTATATTTATGGATTGGAGGGTTTTACATTTATGAAACGAGTAACAACCGTGTGCGGGGATATTGCTCCGGAAGAATTGGGATTTACGGATATGCATGAACACATTATGTTCAACGGCGCAGATATGGGGGCAATCTGCAGACCGGCCATGCCCACGGACCTGCCGGTCAAATACGAGGATAAGGTCTCCCTGGAGAATATCGGATTTTTGAAGAGAAACTTTCCGCTGGTGCAGGATGCCATGGATCTGAACGACGAGGCCGCCATGACCCGGGAAGTGCAGGAATATAAAGATTCCGGCGGAGATTCCATGGTGGAGCTGAGTGTCCCCGGAATCCGTCTGGATGTGGAAGCAGTCAGACGAATCTCAGAGAAGACAGGCGTCCATGTCATTACCGCTGCCGGTTATTATGTGGAGACTTCCTGGAATGGAAAATATGACGGATGGAGTATCCGGCAGTTTTATGACCATCTGATGGATGAGATCGAAAACGGAATCGAGGATACGCAGATCCGGCCGGGCTGTGTAAAGATTGCACTAAACGATTTTACAGAGGCAGAGGAAAAAGCGCTGAGAGCCGGCGGCCAGGCGGCAAAAGACACGGGGATGTCCATTACCGTACATCCGGATTATGCCTTCGGCGGCACGCCGGGTGAGATCGTGGAGATCCTCATGGAAGAAGGCGTGAATCCGGAGAAGATTGTTATCGCCCACATGGAGACAACCGTGAAAAGACCCATGAAGGAAATGGTCCTCTATCCGGAAAAATGGGGACTGGATCTTGACGTGGCAAAACGTGTGCTGGATAAAGGTGCAAATTTTTCAGTGGAATTTTTATCAGGTGACATCGGCCTGGAGGCCCTCGGAACCGCGCCGATTCCGGACTGGATGAAAATGGCAGGCATTGTGCGTCTTATCCAGCAGGGATACAGCCGCCAGATCGTACTCGGCACAGACATGTGTGTAAAGACCATGTGCAGACAGTTTGGCGGAGAGGGATACTGCAGGCTGACAAAGTTCGGTGTGCCTGCTCTGAAGAAATACGGTGAGGTCTCTGACCTGGCTGTCCGCAATATGACTGTAAACAATCCGGCCAGGATTCTTGCATACTAAATCAGGGCACTGTGTTTTTTTGTTAAGGGTATAAAGAAATTACATAATGCATAGGAAACAGGGGTATCGTTCCGTCTTTGGGAATCGGATACTCCTGTTTTTTTGCTTCAAAGTGTGCTGTTGTCTATAGGAGTACCGGTATATAGTTGTTCTTAAGCAATATTAAAAACAGATATTGCAATATAACAATATGCATTATATAATAGGAGTATAAGCAGAAGAAATAATGTTTATTTGTTCTTATTAAATTTTATAGAAAGTTCATTTGCTCTTTTTTTCTCCGCATGATATTCTGGAAACATCAAATCACTGCATCCAGCAGCATATGTATCCATTCCGGCCGTTCGGCCAGACGATTTCCAGAAATTAAAAATGATATAAGGAGGAAAAATGGGAGTAAAAGATAATATCATTACGCCGTATTTTGAGGACTCTACTGTGTTCTGTGATTTTATAAACGGTGCTGTTTTTAAAGGAAAACAGGTATTGCGGCCGGAAAACATAGAACAGTTACCAAGAGAATTGATCATGCAGCTTCCCTGGGAAACGGATGGCAGATCAAATCAAAAGACCTTGATAAGAGATACAGTGAAACAGGCATATTTTCATACAATGTACGTGATCTTTATTTGTGAAAATCAAAGTGAGGTGCATTATGGAATGCCGGTGCGTATGCTTCTATACGATTCTGTCCAATATGGGGAACAGATGAAAAAGAGGCAGAGAGAAAATAAGAAAATCGGAGACTTGAAAACATCAGCGGAGTTTCTGTCTGGTCTTCATAAAGGAGAGAAACTTATGCCGGTAGTAAGCGTTGTTTTTTATTATGGAGACAGTCCCTGGGACGGACCGCTCAGCATGGAGGAAATGATTCTGCTGCCGGATGATACGGCAGAATTAAAGGAGTATCTGCCGGGGTATAAAGTGCATTTGATCGATGCCAGGAACACAGACCCGGATAAATTTTCGGGTGATTGGAAAGTGATCCTGGAAACATTGAGATGCGGAAACTGTAAGGATGATCTGATAAGATATGTAGAAAGTCATGAAAAAGAACTGGAAGAATTATCGGCGAAAGCAAGCAGAGCTCTGCTTACCATGCTGGGCCGGGATATAAAAGCAGAAAAGGATAAGGAGGAATTTACTATGTGCAGAGCATTGGAAGAATTAAAAGAAGAAGCAAAAATGGAAGAAGAGATTCATGTGATCCGCAAACTGCTGAAAAATGAACTCACTCCGGCAGCCATCAGTCATTGGCTTGATATGGACAAGGCATATATTGATAGAATTGTGGAACTGCAGAATCAATACCCTGACTACAGCAATGCACAAATCCTGGCTGAATATGAGGTATCAAATGCAAAATAATTTTACAAATGATGCAAAACCTTTCTATCCTGAACCCATATGAGGGCACAGCAGCCTGAAGTCTTCAACATCCTGACAGGAAATCCACCATGCATCCGGCGGACGTGGTGTATGCCATAGATAAGGGAAGGTTACTGTTCACGGCCAATGTCCCGGGAGGTGTTTTCCCCAAGGGGATGCTGCGCGATGCGAATCAAAATCCCGAGTTAGCCAGCGCCAAAATGCAATTTATTGCATTTTGTGTGCATCGCGAAGCGTGTTACTGATCACAGAACTGTGCTTTTGCAGGGCCGTGAACAGTAACAAGGGAAGGCTGTCCGGATAGAAGTTGACGTTCTGTTAAAAATCATTTATGATGAATATGGTCAGAATGAGAATAAGAGGAGCGTCACAAATGAACATATTAAATATAGAACATATCAGTAAAATATACGGAGAAAAGACAATCTTTGAGGATGCATCTTTCGGCATCCACGAAGGTGATAAGATAGGCATCATCGGGATCAACGGCACAGGAAAGACCACACTTCTCAGAATGGTTGCGGGAATCGAAGAGCCGGATGCAGGACAGATTGTCAGACAGAACGGGCTGCGCATTGCATATCTGTCTCAGAACCCGGAATTTCCCCAAGATGCAACGGTCTCTTCCTATGCCCTCGGAAAGTCGGCGGAGACAGACTGGAAGGTGCAGAGCAATCTGACGAAGCTTGGAATCGCGGAGTATGACACACCGCTTGCACAGTTGTCAGGGGGGCAGAGAAGGAAGGTGGCTATGGCTAAAGTGCTGGCCTCTGATTTTGACGTTCTGCTGCTTGACGAGCCTACCAATCATCTGGATGAGGAGATGATCGTCTGGCTGGAAGAGTACCTGCGGGAGTACAGGGGCGTGGTACTCATGGTGACCCATGACCGCTACTTCCTGGACAAGGTCTCCAACCGGATCCTGGAGATCAGCCGGGGAAATATGTACAGCTATGATGCCAATTATTCCAGATTCCTGGAGCTGAAGGCCGAGCGGGAGGAGATGGAACTGGCATCTGAGCGCAAACGGCAGAGTGTCCTTCGGATGGAGCTGGAGTGGGCGAAGCGCGGCTGCAGAGCAAGGAGTACAAAGCAGAGGGCAAGGCTGGAACGTCTGGAAGCTTTGAAAAACGGTAAGGCTCCGGTACAGGACCAGGCAGTGGAGATGGATTCCGTGGAGACAAGGATGGGGAAAAAGACCATCGAACTGCACCATGTGAGCAAAAGCTATGGTGAAACCAAATTGGTGGATGATTTTGACTACATTGTGCTGAGAAACCAGAGACTGGGCATTATCGGTCCCAATGGCTGCGGAAAATCCACCCTGATCAGAATGATCGCAGGTCTGATACAGCCGGACGCGGGAGAGATTGAAATCGGGGAGACCATAAAAATCGGCTATCTGGCACAGGAAGAACCGGATCTGGATACGAACCAGCGGGTGATCGACTATATCAAGGATATTGCAGAGTATGTGCAGACAAGAGATGGAAAGATCAGTGCCTCCCAGCTCCTGGAACGCTTTTTATTTACCCCGGATATGCAGTACACGCCTGTGTGTAAACTCTCCGGCGGAGAGAAGAGAAGACTGTACCTGCTCTCCGTGCTCATAAGTGGAGCCAATGTGTATATTCTGGATGAGCCTTCCAACAATGTGGATATCCCTACGCTCACCATTCTGGAGGATTATCTGAATTCTTTTTCCGGGATCGTGATCACAGTGTCCCATGACAGGTATTTTCTGGACAATGTGGTGGACCGGATCTTTGAATTTGACGGCAATGGCCATCTGCAGCAGTATGAGGGCGGATACACGGATTATCTGGAAGCCAGGAAAAACAGGTCTGCAGGTACGGACAGCGGTGTTTCCCTGAAAAAGGAGGTACCGGAGAAAAAAGAAGGGGCCAAAGAGTGGAAGCAGAGCCGTCCGGCCAAACTGAAATTTACGTTCAAGGAACAGAGAGAGTATGATACCATCGACGATGACATTGCGGCTCTGGAGGAGAAGATAGAAAAACTGGACAGAGATATGATGGCAAATGCCACCAATTCATTAAAGCTGTCTGAGATTACTGCCGAGAAGGAAAAGGCGGAGGCAGAACTGGAAGAGAAGATGGAGCGCTGGGTCTATCTGAATGACCTGGCGGAAAAAATAGAAGAACAGAAAAACGCCTGAACAAACAGCGTATAGCGTTTAGAAATGCCGTACATCCTAACTATGTCAATAAAACAGACGCAGTCATATGGGCACAGCCGGTAAAACACCGGTGCCCATGTGCAGATGAATTGAGACATAGAGGTGAAGAACATGAAAGAAACATGTATTCATAAGGGATGTGCGGCATTTTTGTTCCCTTATTTTGAAGGCTGGTATCTGAAACACCAGAACCGGGACGATACCATTGCATTTATTCCCGCAGTCCATGCGGATCAGAACGGACAGTGGACCGTATCCCTGCAGATCGTGACAGAGGAGGGTTCCTGGTATTTTACTTATCCCAAGGAGGCCTGCCGCATCAGCAGAAAGCCCTTTGGTGTAAGGGTGGGGAGAAATATTTTTACGGAAAAGGGGATAAAGCTGGATATAAAAAGCAGAGATTTGACAGTAAAGGGAAGTATTGCGTATGGGCCTTTTGACAGGCTGAAGTATGATATTATGGGATTCTTTAAATATATTCCTTTCCTGCAGTGCAGCCACGGTGTGCTGAGCATGCATCACAGTCTCAGAGGCGGACTGACGGTAAACGGCAGGAAAATCTCTATGACAGGCGGAAGAGGGTATATAGAGACAGACAAAGGCCGTTCCTTTCCGAAGTCCTATCTCTGGACGCAGTGCGGATTCGGGGAACGCAGCAGTGTTATGCTGTCTGCTGCGGATATTCCCTTTTTGGGTTTTCATTTTCAGGGGTGTATCTGTGTGGTACACTGCAGGGGCAGGGAATACAGAATGGCAACTTATCTGGGCGTCCGCATAGAGGAATACGGGGAGGGCCAAGTGACTGTCAGGCAGGGGAAGATGCGGCTCTGTGTACACAGGCTGGAGGAGGCATCCCATGACCTGAAAGCCCCCGTGTGCGGGGAGATGACCCGCACGATCCGGGAAAGCCCTTCCTGCCGCGTCAGATATGAATTCTGGCTGGGGGATGGGCTGGTATTTGATATTATTTCAGAACAGGCATCCTTTGAGCAGGCAGATGAAAGTGCGGGCAGCACCTATTTTACCTCCCTGCATTCTCCGCAGTAGGGGGATTGTGTCCGGAGTTTATCCATATGGAGTTTCCCCCATTTGGACAGGCTTTCAAGCGGCTCCAGAATGCTGCGCCCTTCTTTTGTGAGGGAATATTCCACCCGGGGCGGTATCTCATTATACTGCTCCCGGTGGACAATTCCGTTTTCTTCCAGTTCTTTTAGAGACTGGGAGAGCATCATATTAGTGATACCTACAAGCTTTCGTTTCAGGCTGTTGTACCGCACGGATTCTTCCCGTGCCAGGATACAGATAATGGGGAGCTTCCATTTTCCTCCCACCATATTCAGGGCGTACTTCAGCGGACAGACCGTGTTGTTTTCCTCTTTTTCCATGGATGATGCGTACATAAATCCTTTCCTGCAGCCATTCAGTCAGTTGAACAGCTGCCTTTTCCTTTCTATAGGATCTGAGTAGGTATGAAAAAGCATACCAGGTATGAAAATACTGCGTACTTGTAAAATAATTATTGAATGGTAAAATTATATCACAATACTTGGCGGATTCCAACGGATTCGCTATATATTTTAACTTGATGCTAGCACTCGATTGGGTTGAGTGCTGATAAAGTGAGGAGGATGCATATGATTACAATACCTATTTTTGATATGATGATACTGCCGGGCGTTACCTTTTTTTTCAAAAAAGATATTTTTACAGACCAGGAGATAACAGCAGAGCATGTGGGCGAGGATGTTCTGTTCCTGATGATGAAGCAGGATAAGAAACGGGAGGACATGACACCGGAGGATATCTGTCCCATAGGGGTTTCCGGTAAGATCGAAAGCATAGACGAGGAAGGAAATATTCGTGTCCGTACAAAGGAACGGGTCACAATCTCCGATGTGGAGGTGACCATGCAGTCCATATCCGCCTCAGCAGCCATCTGCGGTGAAGTGGAGGATATTTCCGATGAAGAGATGCAGAAGCGTTTTGAGACACTGAAAAGAGATTTACTGAGATTTGTGCAGATGTTTCAGTGGGGCGTGTGGGCAAGGAGCTTTATCCTGCACTGGAAAAATATGAATGAGATCCTCTGCGCCCTCTCCGGCTACCTGAATCTGTCCTGGCCGGAAAAATATGCTGTTTTGGAGGCGGATACCAGAGGACAGAGATGTGAACGGATCGAGAAGGCCATTTACGAGTTTATCGAGCTGTTCAAAGTCAGCGAGGAGGCCCAGAGTGCCCAGAAGGAGACGCATGAACAGGCGTACAGAGAGTCAGCCATTAAAAAACAGATTGATTTTCTGCAGAATCAGTTGGATGAGATGCATCCTGAAAACATTTCCGATGTGCGCAGATTTGAGAACAAACTAAAAGAGTCGGGTATGAACGAGGAGGCACGAAAAGAGGCTGAAAAGGTATTAAACCGTATGAAGCAGGAGGGCAAGGACAGTCACGAGTACGGTCTTCTCTACGATTATCTGGATTTTGTGACAAGCCTGTCCTGGAAAACTGGTGAGAACCCTGACATTGATCTGGGAGAAGCGGAAAAAATCCTGGATGAGGAACATTACGGACTGAAAAAAGTAAAGGACAGGATCATCCAGCAGATTGCTGTCATGGCATTGAATAAAAAACAGTCAGGCTCCATTCTTCTCTTTGTAGGCGCTCCCGGTACCGGAAAGACAAGTATCGGGCAGAGTATTGCAAAAGCCCTCCACAGGGAATATGTAAGGATCAGCCTTGGCGGTATCCGGGATGAGGCGGAGATAAGGGGACACAGAAGGACGTATGTAGGCGCCATGCCCGGTCGGATCATGGAGGGCATGAAGCGAAGCGGAGCCATGAACCCGGTCATGGTATTGGATGAAGTGGATAAGCTGGCAAAGGATTACGGCGGTGATCCGGCAAGTGCACTTCTGGAGGTGCTGGACCCGGAACAGAACAACAGCTTTACAGACCACTATATGAATGTGCCCTATGACCTGTCAAACGTATTCTTCGTCTGCACGGCCAACAGCACAGACACCATACCGGAGCCGCTTTTAAACCGCATGGAAGTGATACAGTTCCCGGGATATACACCCATTGAAAAGTCCCATATTGCAAGAAAGCATCTGCTTCCCAAGGCTATGAAGAGTATGGGCATCAAGGCCCAGAACCTGAAGGTGACGGATGAGGCCATTATGAAGATCATCAGCGATTATACGGCAGAGGCCGGTGTCCGCGGTCTGAAAAAACAGATGGATATCCTGTGCCGCTTTGCTGCGGTGAAGCTGGTCAGGGGAGAACAGAAGAGCATCACAGTCAGTGAAAAACGTGTCCCTGAATTTTTAGGAAGGAACGCCATGCATCACGAGGGGATTCTTCAGGAAGCCGTACCCGGTGTGGTGACAGGTCTGGCCTGGACCAGGGCAGGAGGAGAGATCCTGTTCGTGGAGACAACGCTGACCAGGGGAAGCGGAAAGGTGAGGATCACCGGACAATTGGGAGATGTAATGAAAGAATCCGCTGAGATAGCCCTGACACTGGTAAAGGCCATGTACCCGGAGGAGACGAAGCAGCTTGACGAGAAGGAGCTGCATATCCATGTCCCCTCAGGAGCGGTTCCAAAGGACGGCCCATCTGCGGGAATCACCCTGGTGACTGCCCTGTCCTCCCTTGTTACAGGAAATGCGGTCAGCCCGGAATATGCCATGACAGGTGAGGTTTCACTCCGCGGCGGCGTTATGCCTATCGGCGGCCTTCCCGAGAAACTGATGGCAGCCCAGAGAGCGGGTGTGAAGAAAGTATTTATCCCTTATGAAAATGTGGAAGACCTGGAGGAAGTGGCAGAGGAGGTGAAGGAAAAGCTGGAGATCATACCGGTGAAAAAAGCAGCGGAGGTACTGAAACGCGTTTTTTCATAAAAATGTGCGGAAAAGGCAGCGCCAGCAGGCATCCAGCCCATAGCAGAGGGATTTTTAAAGGCTGGATGCGTAACAGTCAAGTATCAGCGTCAGCAGACGGGAAAGAAGGCAGATAAATGAAAGTTCTTTTGATCAATGGAAGTCCAAACGAACACGGCTGTACCTACACAGCCCTCTCAGAGACAGCGGAAACGCTGCAGAAACACGGGATTGATACAGAGATCCTGTATCTGGGCAAAAAGCCGGTGGCGGGCTGCATTGCCTGCGGCAAATGCAGAGAGACAGGAAAATGTGTCTTTGACGACAAGGTAAATGAGGTGATAGACAAGCTGGACAGCATTGACGCTATTGTAGTCGGCTCTCCGGTCTACTATGCAGGCCCCAGCGGGCAGCTCACCGCATTTCTGGACCGTTTGTTCTACAGCGGCGGCGGCAGAATGGCCGGAAAGCTGGGAGCCAGCGTGGTATCCTGCAGAAGAGGCGGTGCCAGCGCGGCATTTGACCGGCTGAACAAATATTTCACCATCAGCAGCATGCCGGTTGTCTCATCCCAGTATTGGAATCAGGTACACGGATTTACGCCGGAAGATGTGAGAAAAGACGGGGAAGGACTGCAGACCATGCGTACTTTGGGAGAGAATATGGCATGGCTGCTGAAATGCATTGAGGCGGGCCGTGAAAAGGGTATTTCGTTACCGGAATATGAGGAGCGCATAGCAACACATTTCATTATGCAGAAATAAAAGAAACGAGTGCAGGATACCGGCGGTAAGCGGCGGCAGCCTGCACTCCTTTTATGATAATCCGTTTATCCCGTGCTCTTTTAGACGGAGATAAAGATTGCGGCATTTTTCGATTGCCATGGTGAGGTATCTGAGTACCGGTTCTGTGGCAATGGCAAATACCACGAAGAGCATAATACATTTGGTGGACATGCCGGTGAGGGCAAACAGGTTGTTTAAAAACAGACTGCAGAAGATAAGCCCGGCAATGGTTCCCAGCAAAATCCCCACACGGATCTTGTTCATGGGCGCGCTGATCTTGTAGAGGATCATAAATCCCACGATTGCCAGCAGCATGGTGGCTGCGGTTGAGATATCCGTGGAGTTTACTCCAAAGGTCCGCCCGAACACCACCAGCGCTCCTACTGCCAGAACGTCCGTCAGTGCCGCCGGCATGGCTTTCAGGCATACATTGGTGAGAAAATGCCCCTTGATGATATTTTTATTCGGCTCCAGCGCCAGGAAAAAGGCCGGGATGCCGATGGTGAACATGCTGATCAGGGATACCTGTGAGGGTTCCAGCGGATAGGTCAGCATAAATACAACTGAGAACAGGGAGAGCAGGAAGGAAAAAATATTCTTAACCAGGAACAAACTGGCGGAACGCTGGATATTATTTACCACCCGCCGTCCTTCCAGAACCACCTGCGGCATACAGGAAAAATCAGATTCCAGCAGTACAAGCTGGGAAGCCTGGGCTGCCGCGTCACTTCCTGAGGCCATGGCAATGCTGCAGTCCGCATCCTTCAGGGCCAGCACATCGTTGACACCGTCTCCTGTCATGGCAACTGTTTTGCCGGCTTCCTTTAAGATCTGTACAAACTGTCTCTTCTGGTTGGGAGTGACACGCCCGAAGACGGTGCTGTTCAGGACAGCCTCCCGCATTTCCGCGTCTGTCTCCAGTTCCGAGGCATCCACATAATTCTCAGCCCCGGCGATACCTGCCTGCTTTGCCACTTCAGATACCGTAGTGGGATTATCCCCGGAAATCACCTTCACCTCCACACCCTGCTCGGCAAAGTAGGTAAAAGTCTCCTTTGCCTGCCTGCGGATGGGATTTGCAAGGAGAATGTAACCTAAGGGGATGATGGGGCATTGGAGCGCTTTGCCGTCAATCTTTTCCTCGTAAGTTCCGAATACCAGGACGCGGGAACCTTTGGAGGCGTATTCTAATATTTCATCTCTGTAATCCTCATAATCCTCTTTCAGTACAAACTCCGGGGCGCCCAATACACAGGTCACATCCTCAAAGGTCACACTGCTGTATTTGGTGGCAGAGGAGAAGCCTGTTTTGCTCACGGCCTTTTTGCCGGAGGTGGTTTTGAAATGTTTTTTGATGGCAGCCATGGTGATGTTGTCACTGCTCATGGCCGCTGCAAAATCCCCAATCATCACAGACAGTGGTTCCATCTCTTCGGAATCGTAATCTTCCGTTGCAATGACCTCCTGGACTTCCATGGAGTTTTCCGTGATGGTTCCCGTCTTATCCACACAGAGCACGTTGACCCTTGCCAGCGTTTCAATGCATTTCATATCGTGCAGCAGGACTTTTTTCTGGGCCAGGCGGATGGAGCTTACGGCCAGAGCCACGCTTGCGAGAAGGTACAGCCCTTCGGGGATCATGCCGATGACAGCAGCCACCATGGAGGTGACGCTGGAACGAAACGCCTCATGCTGGAAGAAAAATGCCTGTATGAACAGCACAAGGCCAATGGGGATAATGGCGATGCCCACGAATTTTACCAGCTTATCCAGGGAGCGTATCATCTCTGACTGTTCCCCGCTCTGCATTTCCTTGGCCTCCAGAGTCAGGCGGGAGATGTAGGAATCCTTCCCCACTTTGTCAAGTCTTGCATGACACTGGCCGGATACGATGAAGCTGCCTGACATGAGCCGGTCCCCTTTTTTCTTGGTGATCTCATCCGATTCACCGGTGAGCAGGGATTCATTTACCTGCACTTCCCCGGCGCTGACCTCTGCGTCTGCGCAGACCTGGTTGCCGGCTTTGAAGATGACCATATCATCCAGCACCAGTTCCTCGGCATTAACCACTGAAGTTTTGCCGTTCCGCACCACTGAGGCATTGGGGGCATTTAACATGGTCAGATTATCCAGGACCTGTTTGGCACGCACCTCCTGAATAATACCGATCAGAGTGTTGGCAATGATGACCGGGAGAAAGGTCAAATCCCGGAAAGATCCCACGATACAGAGCAGGACTGCCAGCACTACGAAGATTAAGTTAAAATATGTGAAGACATTGTCATGTATGATTTCCTTTGTGGTCTTGGACGGCGGGTCCACCGCTTTGTTGGTCCAGCCGTGAAGTCTGTGCTCCTGCACCTGCTGGCTGGTAAGCCCGGTTTTGTAATCCGGATGATACCGGGTGGTTGGAATCCTGCGGTCCTTTTTTTCCTCTTGACTGTCAGATAGCTGGGGTTTTGTTTGTTTTTTCAGTTTTATCTGTTTTTTCACGAGTATACTCTCATTCCTTCCTGACGAAGACATTTTGTCTTTCGTATTTTCTGTATCTGATGCATATATTCTAACACAGAAGAGAGAAAAATACCAATTTATACACACAATTTTTGGACCTTTCATCCGTTTTTTGTACAGACAGTTTATTTTGATGAGTGAACTGTAAACATAGACATAATATGATCTATCATACGGAGTTAAAGCGTTTGACAAATATTATGGGGTACTCTACACTGGTTATAATATTTGGCAGCAGGTTCAGGTGTTGTGATTATTTATCGGAGGGATGGAACAGGATTTTTCCTGTTCTTATCTATGGCTTATGCTGTTTGAGGATGGTATCCGTATGGATTTGAGTATAAAGACGCCTGCGTGTGCCATGGAAGATTATCTGTCGGATACGCTTTGTATTAAGCTTTTGGATAAGGATGGTCTGCTTCCGGAGATACCGGAGTCGAATGACAGCCGGTATCATGTCAGAAAACCATCAAAGGCGCAGTATGAGAGCTGCTGTAATGAGTTTTTTGGGTGTCTTAACAACGTGGCGAAGGGGATAGTACGTGATCAGATGCCTTATGCATGGAGGATGTATCATCAGGTGGTTCATGTTGAGCTTGAAAAAATGGCTGAGTGGTATATTGCGGCGGAGCATGATTATTCTGATCTGCGGCGGGCGATTTTTGCCGGCTGTGATTTGTTCCGCAGCCTGGCGGTGAAAGTGGGTACGCACCTGGGGTATGTTTATAATGAAAATGATGAGAAGGGTATGATGCGGTATGTGTTTCTGGGTAATGTTTATTTATCTGTAAATGAGTGATACGGGGGAATTGGGTATGAAGAATTTTTTAAAAGGTGTTATGATACTGTTGTTTGTTTTACTTATCTTTTGGGCAGGATATACGGTAGGAACGAATCGTATGGATCAGGGGGATTTTGGTGATTCCGCTGCTTTTTATGCTGAGATACTGGAAATAGACGGCAGATCCATGCTGGTATCAGGGCTGAAGGAAAATGATGTGAATTACAGAGGCGAGTTTAGTTTTCAGGTTACCGCTGACACAAAGATAGAATGGCATCATACGGATATAGCCTTGACCGAACTGATGCCCGGACAGCATGTATCCATTACCTTTTCAGGAGGAGTTCAGGAAAGTTATCCTGCGCAGATACAGGATGTGAGCAGGATCATTCTGCTGGATGATGCAAATCCTTTGAGGGATAAGGCGGAGATCTCATCCGTAAAGAATTATTACATGAATGCAGAGGAGCTGGGAAAAACAGAGCAGAGTCTTCCCTGTCTGACACTTCTGGATAAGGAGAATTTTGTTTTTTCGTATGATGTCCTCAGTTCCTATATTCCCATGGGAACATATGAGATCACAGATGGGGAACTGATTGCGACGGATAAAGAAAAAGGGAGCCGGTATGTCTTTGAGGTAGTAGATGAAAATACATTGAAATTTATACAGGAGAAGTCCGCGGATGTATCTCTCACAGAGGAGAATGCGGGAGCCGTAATTACAGACGGGGCATTATTTGAACGGAAGCAAGTATGAGTATTTCTTCTGTTGGCCGGCAGGCTATATTTTAGGAAATCAGGAGGGAATGAGGCATGAATACAAGAATATATGAATTTGAGGCGGTTATAAAAAAGGTGCCGGATATAGATGGCGCATATATTGAATTTCCTTTTGATGTACGGGAAGAGTTCGGAAAAGGAAGAGTGAAAGTCCATGCAACCTTTGATGGTGAGCCGTATGACGGAAGCCTGGTGCGGATGAAAACACCAGGCCATATTATAGGAGTAAGGAAAGATATCAGGCAGAAAACAGGGAAGCAGCCGGGGGACAGGATTAAGGTTACCATACAGGAGAGATAAATGGAGAAGAACCATATGATCAGCAGGCCCGGTGTTTGGAAAATAGGACTGAAATTCATAAGCGGCTGCAAATGGTGTGCGCAATTATATTGCGTGAAATATTTGAATATGATAAAATACCTCCAACTATATTTCAGATATATTTTTAGAGCTGTGATTTAGAAGTGCTGCTATCATGGGAGGCATAAAATGCAGGTGAATTTAGAAATGATATATACCAGGATGCAGGAAGAAGCCGTTGCTGCATTTTCTTTTTATTGTGGAAACCGTACAATTACCGGTGCAGGTATATTTCCGGAGGATAATGAGATCGCCCGGGAATCCGGACATCTCCTTGTTGGAACATTGGAAGAACTGCTGGAATTAGATGGAAGGGAAAAATTAGAAGGCATCAGCGTGATCGCTGTGGATACACAGCATATTTTCCAGCAGCAGTCCGGTCCTGCTTCCTATCGAAATGCCTGCAGCAAACTGGACAGAATGAGTGAATACCTTGACTATCTGATTGTACAGGGTGGAAATGTAAGAGAATGGATATCAAAGGCTAATCGGATTATAGAGCGCTATCAGGAACAGAATCAGAATTTGATGCTATCTGTTATCCGGGAAGAACCTTTGAGTGAAATACTGGGTATCTGCAGTGAAATCATGGATAATCCTGTGATTTTATACGATTCCGGAATGAATGTCATTGCGGTTGGTGGGAATTGTGAAAAGCTGATAGAAGATTCCGAATGGAGGGAAACTCTGGAAAAGGGATACCTGAGTGAACACTTTATTAAAAATTTTAAAGAGAGCGGCGGGCTGCGCTCTGCGGGGACTACGCACAGGACAGCATATATAAATCCCGGAAACGGAGGACTTCCAAGTATCTGCTGTAACCTGTATCATGAGGATGAAAAATTTGCAGTATTTGCAGTCGTTGAGACGGATATAAAACTTCTGCCTGTTCACAGTATTCTGCTTGAATATTTAAAGGAATTGATTTATCGGAGAGTATTCAGCGAAAACAGACAGCATAAGGAAAAATACAGTCAGTTGAAAAATATGCTGACGGGCAGGCTTCAGGGACAGAGCCTGGAACCGGGAGCGCTGAACTATTCCTTGAAACAGCAAAGATGGGGGAGAGAAGATGGCTTTTACCTCCTGAAAGTACAGATGTCAAAAGAGGATGTGGCAACAGATATGCAGCTTTATGTGATAAATCTGATTGAGAAAGTCCTGAAAGGATGCATACCACTGCAGCTTGGCAGTGATTTGTACTTTATATTTTAATAAAAAACACAATAAAAATCTGATTATCCGCTAAAACACAGTATCTATCAGCATTTTCAAGAAAACAAACACATCAATTTACTACTTATTTACTACTAAAGAATGAGCCTTGATACGCAAGTTTTCTTAGATATGCAAAGATATGGTACAGCACATCCGTATTGAAACAACAAAAAATTGAATATTTCATAGACTATGGAACGCCTAAAATGACGTTCCTTTTCTATTTCCAGCCGTTCTTATTGGACGGCTATTTTATTACCTAAAATGAAAGGAGCATTAGATTTATGAAAAAGACATGGAAACGATTGTGTACGGGCTTCTTAGCTCTTGCAACTGTCGTTACTGCTTTACCGACTACACCCGTCCATGCAGAAAGTAAGCAATACTGGACGGAAAGTGCAGAGCGTGTCGGTATCATTGAAAAAGTAATGAATGACGGTTCTATCGGTTCGACATTCAATGAGGGTTATATGAAAGTCGAGGGCGAAACTGCCTATTGTATCGACATCAATACAGATTTTAAGAATGGCTACAAGACCAGAGCTGACGCAAGCTCACGCATGAGTGCCGACCAGATTTCAGATGTGGCGTTATCCTTAGAGTATGTCAAACAGTATGGCGAAACTCACAAGGAATTGAACTACAAGCAAGTCTATCTGTTGGAACAATGTGTGGTCTGGCAGAGATTGAGCGTACATCTTGGCTGGCAATGCGACAACGTGCGAGCTTCTTATGATGAAATTCCAAAAGCTACGCAGGACGAAGTTTTCTCTGGTGCAAAAGCCTTTGTTAAAGAAAACAAAGGACGCTATGAATGTGGCGGTTATATCTACTCTGGCGAGGGGCAGGAATTGGGGCAATTCTGGGCGAAATTAAATGTCGGAAATGCGAAACTGCAAAAGACTTCCAGTAATACCAGTATTACAGACGGTAACGGGAATTACTCTGTCGCTGGTGCGACCTATGGTGTCTTTTCTGATAAGGACTGCACGAAACAGCTTGCCACCCTTACGACTGATGAAAACGGAAATACAGATGTTGTAGAGGTAAAGGCTGGCACAGTTTATATCAAGGAACTTTCTGCACCAGCAGGATATAAAGTAGATAAAACTGTATATTCCTTAAAGGTTGAAGCTGGAAAGACAGCGACCTTGAAAGTATCAGATATACCAAAAGTAACGGACACTTTGATTGAGCTTTTCAAGATTGATATGGAAACACAGAAAGACAATCCGCAGGGGAACGCTTCTCTAGCAGGTGCGGAATTTACATGGAAGTATTATGCTGGCTTCTATAACAAAGACAATCTCCCTGCCGAAGCTACTCGTACATGGGTTACAAAGACAATCGCCGAAACAGACAGCGACGGGACAACCCATTACATCACAAAATTAGGGGACGCTTACAAGGTATCTGGCGACAGTTTCTATATGCAGGACGGCAAAGCGGTTCTTCCTTTAGGAACACTAACCGTTGAGGAAACAAAAGCTCCAAACGGTTACTTGCTTGATGGTGCATATATGCAGGCTGGCGATAAGTCCGAACAGATTAAGGGCTTATATGTAACACAGATTACCGAGGACGGCGACCTTGCCGTATTATCTGGAAGTAACCAGTTTTCCGTATCAGATAAGATTATCCGTGGCGGTGTGAAAATTCAGAAACGAGATTTAGAAACGGGCGATACGAAGCCACAAGGAAGTGCCACTTTGAAAGATACTGCCTTTGACATCATTTCCTTAAATGATAATTCTGTTTTGGTTGAGGGCAAGCTATACAAGAAAAATGAAGTGGTAAAAACAATCCATACAGACCTTGAGGGTGTCGCTTCTACTTCTTCTGACCTTTTACCTTATGGAAACTTCCGTATCGTTGAAAGTGAAGCTCCCGACGGTTACTTAACTGACGGTGTAAAACCGATTGATTTTACAATCACAGAAAATGGAAAAATCGTGGACTTAACCGACGAATCTCATTCTATCTACAATCAGATTAAGCGTGGGAATATTGAGGGCGTAAAAATCGGTGCAGGCACACACAAGCGTCTTGCTGATGTTCCGTTTCGGATCACAAGCAAGACGACGGGAGAAAGTCATGTTGTAGTAACTGATGATAACGGGCAATTCTCCACTTCTGCTGACTGGGCTTCTCATAAGCACAATACCAACGCAGGCAAGACCAGCGAGGACGGTGTGTGGTTTGGAACTTCTGAACCAGACGACAGCAAGGGTGCATTGCCTTATGATACTTACATCATTGAAGAAATGAAATGCGACAGCAACAAAGGTTTTAAACTTATCCCACCTTTTGAAATCGTGGTATCAAGAAATAACCTTGTGATTGATTTAGGGACTTTGACTGATGAATACGAAAAAGAAATCTCTATCCATACCACAGCGACCAGCAAGGACGGCGAAAAGACAATCCTTGCAGGAAAAGAGGTTACAATCGTTGATACTGTCAAATTAGACGGACTTACCAAAGGCACAAAATATCAGCTCAAAGGCTGGCAGATGTTAAAGGAAGAAAACGCCGAGCTTGTCATTGACGGGAAACGTGTAGAAAACGATTATACCTTTATCGCTGATGATGAAGAAATGAAAGTGGAAATTTCTTATACATTCAATGCGTCTGCTTTAGGTGGCAAGAACCTTGTTACCTTTGAAGAATTGTATGATTTGAGCAATCCAAAAGAACCTGTAAAAGTTGCGGAACACAAAGACATTGAGGACGACGGGCAGACGGTACTTATTACAGAACGTATCATCAAAATTCATACGACTGCTACGGATAAGGACGGCAACAAAGAACTTGAAGCTGGAAAAGAGGTAACAATCATTGATACCGTAACCTTAGAGGGCTTAGAAGTCGGTACACAGTACAAACTTGTAGGCTGGCAGATGTTGAAAGAAGAAAATGCAGAGCTTCTTATCGACGGAAAACGTGTGGAAAGTGATTATACATTTACCGCTGACAGCGAAACTATGAAAGTGGAAGTTGCCTTTACCTTTGACGCTACTTCTCTTGATGGCAAACAGCTTGTAACTTTTGAAGAATTGTACGATTTAAGCAATCCAGACGAGCCGAAGAAAGTTACCGAGCATAAAGACATTGAGGACGAGGGACAGACGATTACCTTTAAGGAAAAACCAGAAGTCCCAGAAGAACCAGAGAAACCCGAAACACCGCCGACACCAGAGAAGCCACACCGACCTAGCGACAGTCCCAAAACGGGCGATAACACAAACCTTTACGGACTGCTTGCACTTCTTTTAACTTCTGGTGCTGGGCTGGCAGGTATCTTCTTCTACAAACGCCGTAAAATGAAGAAATCATAAGGCGGTAACGGTATGAGGAAAGAAAAATCACGCTCTCCGCCGAAGCTGTCAAACGGCAGACTTCCGCTTATTCTGGCTTGTCTGCTACTTACCTGCAAGAACACGGATAGTCAAGGGTGCGTAAGCATTGATTTTACCCTTTACTATCGGTGGGATTGCTGGTACTTCCCAAACCGCCAGAATAAGAAATCACAATCAATTTATCAAAAATAGAAAGAAACGAGGTAAAACAATATGGAAATGAAATATGTCGTGCCAGATATGGCACAGTCTTTTGGAACTCTTGAATTTGCAGGCGAAAGTGAGCCAGTCTTTGAAAGAGATAAAAATAACCGCAGGGTCTTAGCCAGACGAAGCTATAACCTTTATTCTGACGTACAAAAAGGCGAAAATGTTGTGGTGGAAATTCCCGTGCAGGCTGGCGAAAAGAAGTTCAAGTATGAACAGAAAGTAAAACTTGTCAATCCGAAGTTATACGGCAGAGGTTACGCAATCGGGGATATGGGACATACCGATTATGTGTTAGTTGCTGATGATATTGTAGCAGTTGAAGAAAAGTAAAGGAGTGAAGAATTTATGAGATTATCAAACGGGTTTGTTATTGACAAAGAGAAAACATTTGGAGAATTAAAATTTACAGCGGTGCGTGATGTGTTCTTACAGAATGAGGACGGGACACCGAGTACCCAGCTTAAAAAGCGTATCTATGATTTGAAGTGCAGTCTGCATGGTGGAATTATCCCCGTGTCCGTACCGCCAGAAGTACCGTTAAGGGAATTTCCGTACAATGCAGTTGTGGAGCTTGTCAATCCCGTAGCCGATACGGTATCAAGAAAGACTTATACGGGTGCAGATGTGGACTGGTATGTAAAGGCAGAGGATATTGTATTGAAGAATAAAGGCAACCAGAACGCAGGCAGTCCACAGAACCCTACAACGCAGGGACAGCCGAAGAAATAAAAGTGATGTATTTGTCTTAATTTTGATTGACCAATTTTGATTGACACAAACAATGCGGAGTGATATATTTATCTCATAAAGATACAAAAACATCTCATTTGAAAGGAGAGATAAATATGTCAAAGAAACAAATTAAAAAAATTATTTTTATGGGGGTAGGGTGTGCTTTATTGCTTATTGTTGGTACAATCTACTCCCTATTATACAATAATGGACGCTGGGTCAAAAATATGGATATGTCGGAATATGTATTTTCTTACAAGGATATTCCTATGTTAGTAATTGGAGCTTTAATAGCACTATATGCTATCTATATAGTAATTATCTGCTTTAAAAATGTCTTTTCAAAAAACAGCAGGGAAAAACGATATTCAAGAACAATTTCTCCTTACTGGGGATTTTGTGGAATGTTTGGTTTTCTGGGGTTTGGCGGATTTTGGACATACTATAAATTTGGAGAAATATTTCCTTTTGCTTTTTTCATATTTTTTGGTTTTTTCAGTTTTTTCTTTGAAGGTAAACTTTCTCATATCTTAGAAGATGAGCTTTTTCAAGAAAATAAACGTAAGGCACAATTAGAAGCTTACAAGATAGGTTTTAAACTATTATTTGTAGTTATCTGGCTTATGGCAATAGGTATGTTTTCCCGTAATGTTGAGTGGTGTGCAATGTTTATGCTGATTTCTGTTTCACTTATCTATGCTCTTGTTCTTTTTCTTAGCAACTATTTATTATATCGTTATGAAAAAAGGGAATAAATTATGGAAGCAAAGTTTGTATGTAATTTAAAAAAATATCGTGTAGCACAAGAATTAACACAAGAACAACTCGCTGACATTGTAGGTGTTCGTCGTGAAACTATTATGAGATTAGAAAAAGCACAATATAATCCGTCACTTAAATTGGCAATAGATATTTCAAGAGCTGTAAAAGCTCCGATAGAAGATATATTTATTTTTGAATAAAGACAGTTTAAAGCAGTTAGTCTTAGGATTGACTGCTTTTTTCGTACACAGAAAGGAGAGATTGTTTTATGCGTAAGATTTGGAATAAAGGACACCGTATCAGAGCCAGCGACAAGCACCTTGTTTACCACTTTTCCATAGGAACGCTTCTGTTTGTATTCGTGGCGGTTCTCCTGCTACTGAATAGTAAACAGCTCATGCGTACCGATTGGGAGCATTTCAGCTTGTTAGAGAACGGCTTGACGCTTTGCCCTTACAACTTCATAACTATACTGATAGCGACTGGTGTTTGTGCATTGGTCGCTTTTGGGTATTACCGCTTCTGTTACGACAGTTTCAAGAAGCTCCTGCACCGTCAAAAGCTGGCAAGAATGGTACTGGAAAACAAGTGGTATGAAGCCGATACCGTACAAGACAGCGGTTTTTTTACTGACCTGCAAAGCAGATCAAGGGAAAAAATCGTCTGGTTTCCAAAGATTTATTATCAAATGGAAAAAGGCTTGCTTCATATCCGCTGTGAAATCACGCTGGGAAAATATCAAGACCAGCTTTTACGGTTAGAGGATAAGCTGGAAAGTGGCTTGTATTGCGAGCTGACTGACAAGACCCTGCATGACGGCTATATTGAATATACCCTGCTTTATGATATGATAGCGAACCGCATTACCATTGATGAAGTACGGGCAGAAAATGGCTGTCTTAGACTGATGAAAAATCTTGTCTGGGAATATGACGCACTCCCTCACGCTCTGATTGCTGGTGGGACTGGTGGCGGTAAAACCTATTTTCTGCTGACGCTCATTGAAGCCTTACTGCATACAAACGCTGTCCTTTACATTTTAGACCCAAAGAACAGCGACCTTGCGGACTTGGGAACAGTCATGCCAAACGTCTACCATACTAAAGAAGAAATGATAGATTGCGTCAATGCCTTTTATGAGGGCATGGTACGACGAAGCGAGGAAATGAAACGACACCCGAACTATAAGACGGGCGAAAACTACGCCTATCTTGGACTGCCTCCCTGCTTTCTTATCTTTGATGAATATGTGGCATTTTTTGAAATGCTGGGGACGAAAGAAAGCGTGGGCTTACTTAGCCAGTTAAAGAAAATCGTTATGTTAGGACGACAAGCAGGTTATTTCCTTATCGTTGCCTGCCAGCGTCCAGACGCAAAGTATTTCTCGGACGGTATCAGAGATAACTTCAATTTCCGTGTGGGACTTGGGCGTATCAGCGAATTAGGTTACGGTATGCTGTTCGGTTCAGATGTGAAAAAGCAATTTTTCCAGAAGCGTATCAAGGGGCGTGGCTATTGTGATGTGGGAACAAGTGTTATCAGTGAATTTTACACGCCTTTAGTCCCGAAAGGACATGATTTTTTACAGACTATCTGCTCTCTTGCACAAGCAAGGAAGGACGGGACGGCGACGTGCGAAGCGAAAGGCGACGGCACGGACTAGCCGTTGCTGGTGTGGCGTAAGCCACGCCAGCAGGTAAAACCCCTCGGTATCTAACAGAGGGGTACGTTTGCAAATAGACAATAGACGAAAAACACAGGAAACATAAGGCTTATCGCATGGTTTCCTAGCAAAAATCGGCTGTGAAGTCGCCTTAAAAAACTTCACACTTGACAGATTGGGGGTATGGTTCTGAATGAAGAACAATGGATAAAAGAATTACGGGAAAAACGGATTGCTTACGGTATCTCACAAGGCAGGCTGGCGGTGGCGTCTGGTATCACAAGAGAATATCTCAACAAGATAGAAAGCGGAAAAATGAAGCCGTCAAAGGAACTTCTGAATACTCTGCATAAAGAACTGGCAAAGTTCAATCCAGAAGCACCGCTTACCATGCTGTTTGATTATGTGAAAATTCGTTTTCCCACGCTGGATATACAGCACATCATCAAAGATATATTAAAACTGAATATCAACTATATGCTCCATGAAAATTACGGGCGTTACAGTTATACGGAGCATTACTCTTTAGGGGACATCTTTATCTATACGTCGGCTGACGAAGAAAAAGGTGTCCTTTTAGAGTTAAAGGGGCGTGGTTGCAGGCAGTTTGAAAGTTACCTGCTGGCACAGCAAAGAAGCTGGTATGACTTTCTTATGGACGCACTTATAGACGGTGGCGTGATGAAGCGTATCGACCTTGCTATCAACGACCATACGGGCATTTTGGATATTCCAGAGCTTGCGGAAAAATGCAGGAAACGGGAATATATCGGAAAGTCCAGAAGCTATAAGTTTTACCAGTCGGGCGAGCTTATCAAGCACAGAGAGGACGACAGAGAATATATGGGGCGTACCCTTTATCTTGGGTCGCTGAAATCAGATGTGTATTTCTGTATCTATGAAAAGGACTATGAGCAGTACGTCAAGTTAGGGACACCTCTGGAAGAAGCCGACATTATCAACCGTTTTGAAATACGGCTTCGCAATGAACGAGCCTATTATGCGGTACGAGATTTACTGACCTATTATGACGCAGAACAGACCGCTTTTTCTATCATCAATCAGTATGTGCGGTTTGTTGATGAAGAACCCGACAAGCGAAAAAATGACTGGAAGCTCAATGACCGCTGGGCTTGGTTTATCGGCGATAACAGACAGAGCTTGAAGCTGACGACAAAACCAGAGCCTTACACCTTAGACCGCACATTGCGGTGGGTACAACGGCAGGTAGCACCGACCTTAAAAATGCTGAAAAAGATTGATAAGGGAAACGGTACAGACTACATGGAAACAATCGAACAGCAGGCAAAGCTCACAGAAAAGCATGAAATGATAATCAAACAGCAGACGACCCCTGCAAAAGATTTAGTAGAAAGTTAGGAGTGATAAAAAATGTGGGTATTATTAAAAGACTTCCTGCTGGTATCTATGGGAATGGGTATCGGCGTAGTCTTGATGTGTATTTTGAATGTCGGCAAAGAAGCTGACTATGAAATGGAACAATTAAAAGAAAGCGAGGACAATTAAATGAATTTCGGACAAAATTTATATCAATGGTTTTTATCAAACGCACAGAGCTTAGTGCTTATGGCGATTGTGGTTATCGGTATCTACTTAGGGTTCAAGCGTGAGTTTTCAAAGCTCATTGGCTTCTTGGTAGTTGCCTTGATTGCTGTCGGCTTGGTATTCAATGCCGGCGGTGTGAAAGATGTACTGTTAGAGCTGTTCAACAAGATTATCGGTGCATAAAATTTTATTGTAGTGCTAATATGTGAGTGATATAATATGGATATGAAGAAAACGACAAATATGAATTTGAACTTAGGAGGAAAACTATTGTGTCAAATATAAAACTAAGAAATACATATAAGTCTTATACAGCGATATTTGTAATTGGTATATTAGTAGGGTGTATATGTAGACTGTTAGATTATTTTCCCGCAGATACACTATGGAGTTTTTCATCACCTCAAACATTGTTTGGTTTTTGGATTATTACCAATACTATCATCGTTATGTTAAGCACCTCAAATATTTGTGCAGGAATTAGTTCGTTCTTGTATATGTTTGGAATGACATTAAGTTTTTATGCTTTACAAGCAATATTAGGAATGTTTATACCTATGTTTTCCGGCGGATTCCGCTTTGGGCTATTCATATTGTTTACTGTTTGGTCAATCGCTTGTGCAATAGCAGCATTTATTCTGTACTATTGGAATAGGGAACATATTTTTAGTTCAGTATTATATTCTTTACCAGTAGGAGCATTATTTGCTGAAACAATAGCAGTTTTTATTTATTTTTTGGAACATCAAACATTCCTATTTCAGTTGTTAATGGATATTATAGGAGCTGTTGTGTTTACCATAATATTTTTCAAAAAAGTAAACTATAGAAAAATGTATATTGTCGGAATTGTATTAAGTACTTTGGTATTTTATTATATTTTTCCATGGTAGTTTATATTGATAAATCCCAGTTTGACAATTTCATATCCATACACACAAAGCAGTTAGTCTTAGGATTGACTGCTTTTTTCTTACCTAAATTTTAGATTGGAGTGATGAAATGAGCGATATTTTTAAGGATATGCAGACGAAAGTCGGCTGTGATTATATTTCCGACCTGCCCTCTTACAAGCGTAAGGTGTGGCAGGAAATGAAACGACTGAACCCTGCCGATTATGAAGAAAGACAGTTAGAAGATTTTTCTAAATATGTGTTTGGTATGTCGTACCAGACCTTACAAGATGTGATGAAACAACAGAAAGGACGTGAGGAACAATGCAGGAAACAAGGGTGCTGGTGGAAACGAAAGGAACAACTGGCGAAGAAACAACATCATACTGGTTTGACCTGCCGATAGATGTTGCAGAGTTTGAAGAAAAGTTAGGTGTCGGTGCAGAAAGTGGGGATTACCGCATTATCGAAAAGGTACTGCCCTTTGCTGATGAAGTCCACGAACATACAAGCGTGTACCAGCTCAACGAATTAGATTTTATGTACCGCCAGCTTTCAAGCGATATGCAGGAAGAATATGTATCACTTCTTACCGTGTATGAAAATTTAGAAGCACTTTATATTTGCAGGAACGTGATTACGGTTTATCCCGACTGCAAAAGCATGATAGATGTTGCAAGGCAAAAGCTGATGAACGACCCGACATTTAAGCATTTATCCGAGGACTGTCAAGAATATTACTTTGACTTTGAAGCCTACGCTTCTCACTTGCAGGAACACGGGAAATTTTTAGTAACAGAACACGGTATCTTTGAACTGCCAGAGTAGGAAATGAGGTGGTGCTTATGATTGATGATATGGCGGTTTACATTGCTAATCTTGGCAAATACAATGAGGGCTATTTAGTCGGTGCTTGGTTCACGTTCCCCATTGACGAGGAAGATGTGAAAGAAAAAATCGGCTTGAATGAACAGTATGAGGAATACGCTATCCATGATACCGACAACTTCCCCATTGCGATTGGCGAGTATGTTTCCATTGAAGAACTCAATGAGATGTATGAAATGATAGAGGAACTTCCCGACTATATTGTAGAGTGTCTGGACGAATTTATCAGCCACTACGGGACGCTGGAAGAAGTCGTGGAACACAAGGACGATATTTATTATTATCCCGACTGTGAAACTATGACAGACGTTGCCTATTACTACATAGACGAATTGCAGGCACTTGGGGACATTCCACCCAGCTTACAGAATTACATTGACTATGAAGCCTACGGGCGAGATTTGGATATGGGCGGTTGCTTTATTGAAACAAGCCGAGGTATGTGCGAGATACCATATTAACGCTGGAAGATCAGCGACAAGCATTGTTGTTACTGACAGCGTATTTCTCTTTAAGGGACAGTCTGAAAATGGCTGTCCTTTTCTATTTAGAAACTTACGAAAGGAGCTGAAAGAACTTGAAAAAGATTAAATCTTATACGGGTATCTGGAACGTGGAAAAAGTCTTGTATGCAATCAATGACTTTAACTTACCCTTTCCCGTTACCTTTACACAGATTACATGGTTTGTGATTACGGAATTTCTCATTATTCTGTTTGGGGATATTCCCCCACTTTCCATGATTGAGGGAGCATTTCTCAAATACTTTGGTATTCCCGTTGCTCTCACATGGTTTATGTCGCAGAAAACCTTTGACGGAAAGAAGCCGTACAGCTTTTTGAAATCACAGATAACCTATGCCCTGCGACCGAAAATCACTTATGCAGGAAAAGCCGTAAAACTGCATAAGCAGATACTCAATGAAACAATCACGGCAGTAAGGAGTGTGAACTATGTTCCCGATAAAATATATTGACAATAACCTTGTCTGGAATAAGGACAATGAGGTGTTTGCTTATTATGAGCTGATACCATACAACTATTCTTTCCTATCCGCAGAGCAGAAATTTATCGTGCATGACAGTTTCCGACAGCTTATCGCACAGTCCCGTGAGGGAAAAATTCATGCGTTGCAGATTGCAACGGAAAGCTCAATACGAAGTATGCAGGAGCAGTCAAAGAAGCTGGTTACGGGGAAATTAAAGGAAGTTGCCTGCCAGAAGATAGACGAACAGACCGAAGCGTTAGTATCAATGATTGGGGACAATCAAGTGGACTACCGCTTTTTTCTTGGCTTTAAGCTCATGGTTACGGAAGAACAGCTCAATCTGAAGAACATCAAAAAATCGGCGTGGCTGACATTCAAGGAATTTCTCCATGAAGTGAACCACACGCTGATGAATGACTTTGTTTCCATGCCGAATGATGAAATCAACCGTTATATGAAAATGGAAAAGTTGCTGGAAAATAAAATCTCCCGTCGCTTTAAGGTGCGTCGCTTGGAAATCCATGATTTTGGGTATCTCATGGAACATCTTTACGGCAGGGACGGTATCGCCTATGAAGATTATGAGTACCAGCTACCAAAGAAGAAATTACAGAAAGAAACGCTGATAAAATACTACGACCTTATCCGTCCGACAAGGTGTGTGATTGAGGAAAGCCAGCGGTATTTGCGATTGGAACATGAGGACAGGGAAAGCTATGTGTCCTACTTTACCGTCAATGCGATTGTTGGCGAGCTTGATTTTCCGTCGTCTGAAATCTTCTATTTCCAGCAACAGCAATTCACATTCCCCGTTGATACTTCTATGAATGTAGAAATCGTGGAGAACCGTAAAGCATTAACAACCGTCCGCAACAAGAAAAAGGAATTGAAAGACCTTGACAATCACGCTTATCAAGCAGGAAGTGAAACAAGCTCAAATGTGGTGGACGCATTAGACAGCGTGGATGAGCTGGAAACGGACTTAGACCAGACAAAAGAAAGTATGTATAAGCTCTCTTATGTAGTGCGTGTATCGGCTGATGATTTGGACGAATTAAAACGCCGTTGTGATGAAGTCAAAGATTTTTACGACGACCTCAATGTAAAGCTGGTGCGTCCTGCTGGGGATATGCTGGGGCTTCATTCTGAATTTCTTCCTGCCAGCAAGCGATATATCAATGACTACGTGCAGTATGTAAAATCAGATTTCTTGGCAGGTCTTGGTTTTGGTGCGACCCAGCAGTTAGGGGAAACTACGGGTATCTATATGGGCTATTCCGTTGATACGGGAAGAAATGTGTACCTGCAACCGTCGTTAGCTTCGCAGGGTGTAAAAGGTACAGTAACAAACGCTCTTGCTTCTGCTTTTGTCGGTTCGCTTGGCGGTGGAAAGTCATTCTGCAACAATCTTCTGGTATATTATGCGGTGCTGTTTGGCGGTCAAGCAGTCATTTTAGACCCCAAAGCTGAGAGGGGCAACTGGAAAGAAACGCTCCCAGAAATCGCCCATGAAATCAATATCGTAAACCTTACCAGCGACAAGGACAATGCAGGACTTCTTGACCCGTTCGTGATTATGAAGAATGTAAAAGACGCTGAAAGTCTGGCAATCGACATCTTAACATTCCTTACGGGTATTTCCTCTAGGGACGGCGAAAAATTCCCTGTACTTCGTAAGGCGGTACGCTCCGTTACCCAGAGCGACAGTCGGGGCTTGCTCCATGTGATAGACGAGCTACGCCGTGAAGATACACCCATATCAAGAAATATCGCAGAACATATCGACAGCTTCACGGACTACGACTTTGCACACCTGCTGTTTTCAGACGGTACGGTGGAAAATGCAATCAGTCTGGATAACCAACTCAATATCATTCAAGTAGCGGACTTAGTATTACCAGATAAGGATACAACATTTGAGGAATACACGACCATTGAATTATTGTCGGTGTCTATGCTGATTGTGATTAGTACCTTTGCCCTTGATTTTATCCATTCAGACAGAAGCATTTTTAAGATTGTAGACCTTGACGAAGCGTGGGCGTTCTTAAATGTGGCACAAGGCGAAACTTTATCAAATAAGCTGGTGCGTGCTGGACGAGCTATGCAGGCAGGCGTCTATTTTGTTACACAATCTTCTGGCGACGTGTCAAAGGAAAGTCTGAAAAACAATATCGGCTTGAAGTTTGCCTTTCGTTCTACTGACATCAACGAGATAAAGCAGACCTTAGAATTTTTCGGTATCGACAAGGACGACGAGAACAACCAGAAACGCTTGCGTGATTTGGAGAACGGACAATGCTTATTGCAGGACTTATACGGGCGTGTCGGTGTGGTGCAGATACACCCAGTCTTTGAAGAACTGCTACACGCCTTTGATACCAGACCGCCCGTACAGAGAAATGAGGTGGAGTGATGAAAGAAAGGATAAAAGGTGCGTTCACAAAAAGGAAGATACTTCACTTTCTCAAAATGGCTCTGTTTGTCGTGGCACTCTCCCTTATCCTGCTCTCACTTCTGGGGACGGTGGCTCATGCGACGGGGCTTGTGGACGATACCATAAACGCAGAAAATCTTTACTCAAAATATCCGCTGTCGAATTACCAGCTTGATTTTTATGTGGATAATAGCTGGTCGTGGTTGCCATGGAACTGGCTGGACGGTATCGGAAAATCGGTGCAGTACGGACTTTACTGCATTACCAATTTTGTCTGGACGATAAGCCTTTATTTAAGCAATGCTACGGGCTATGTGGTGCAGGAAGCATACAAACTTGATTTTATTAACGATATGGCAGACAGTATCGGACAAAGCATACAGACCCTTGCAGGCGTTACCGAGAACGGCTTTTCTTCTACGGGCTTCTATGTCGGTTTCCTGCTTCTCATTATCTTAATAGTGGGACTTTATGTTGCCTATACGGGACTTATCAAACGCGAAACCAGCAAGGCACTTCACGCTGTTATTAACTTTGTGGTGGTGTTCGTGTTGTCCGCTTCCTTTATTGCCTACGCTCCCGATTACATCAAGAAGATAAATGAATTTTCATCAGACATCAGTACCGCTTCTTTGGACTTGGGAACAAAAATCATGCTCCCTAACTCTGACAGCGAGGGCAAGGACAGCGTGGACTTGATACGGGACAGCTTGTTTTCCATTCAAGTGGAACAGCCGTGGCTCTTGCTTCAATTTGGTAACAGCAACGCAGAGGAAATCGGGACAGACCGTGTAGAAGCTCTGGTATCAGTAAGTCCAGAGGACGAGGACGGCAAGACCAGAGAGGAAGTCGTGAAAACAGAAATCGAGGACAATGACAACAACAATCTGACGATACCGCAGGTCGTAAACCGTTTAGGTATGGTGTTCTTCCTGCTATTCTTTAACTTAGGTATCACGATATTTGTATTCTTGCTTACGGGTATGATGTTGTTCAGCCAGATACTCTTTATTATCTTTGCAATGTTTTTACCTATCAGCTTTCTACTTTCCATGATACCGAGCTATGAAAGCATGGCAAAGCAGGCAATCGTGAGGGTATTTAATACCATAATGACACGGGCAGGAATAACGCTCATTGTAACGGTGGCGTTCAGCATTTCCAGTATGTTTTATAACATCTCCACAGACTACCCGTTCTTTATGGTGGCGTTCTTGCAGATAGTGTGTTTTGCTGGTATCTATATGAAACTGGGCGACTTAATGAGTATGTTCTCACTTAATGCTGGCGACAGTCAAAACATGGGACGAAGAATTTTCCGCAGACCGTATCTGTTTATGCGACATAGGGCTAGGCGTATGGAACACCGTATTGCAAGGGCGGTAAGTGCTGGCGGTATTTCGGGTGGTGTGGCTGGTGCGGTAGCTGGAAGTGCCGTTGCTGGCAAGAGAGCCGAAAGAAAAAATACGGCTTCTAAAGAAAATCGGGGCAATACCACTTCCAGCATGGGACAGCGTGCAGGCTCAAAGGTGGGTGCTGTCTTAGATACGAAAAATAAAGTGAAAGACAAGGCTAACGCTGTCAAAGAGAATATCAAGGATATGCCGACACAGACCGCTTATGCGGTGTATTCCGCAAAGGAAAAGGCAAAGTCCAGCGTATCAGACTTCAAGCGTGGCATGGTGCAGGAACAGCAGTCCAGACAGACGGGACGCTTGGAAAAGCAGGAACAGCATAGACAGAATATCGCTGACAAACGTATGGAGCTTCAAAAGGCACAAGAAGCAAGACAAAGAAAGACGGACGGATCAGCGACAACGGGAGCTACCCGTCCCCATGAGCGACCAGCCACAGCTTCAACCATTCCAAAGCCGAGTGCGGAAAAAATGCAGGAAGTGAAACGTCCTGCCACAGCGACCACTTCAAAAGCAAGTGAACCAGTCAAGACAAATGTTGTGAAAGAGCGTCCGTTATCTTCTGGTGCTTCTGATAAGAAAGCGACCCAGCCTGCACAGCCAGTACATAGGCAGAATGTAGAAAAAGTAGTATCGCAGGAAACACGCCAGAATTACAAAGCAGAGCGTACTACAAAGAAACAGACCTTTGAACAATCAAAGCGTACAACGGAACATACCGAAAAGAACCGTAACCTTGTAACGAAGAAAGGACAGAAGAAAAAATGAAACTGAAACATATCGCTCTTATTGGCAGTCTGTTTCCTATCCTCTTTTCCATAGTCCTTTTCTTTGGTGTCCTCATTAGTGCGGACAGCGACGACGAGAACAGCAACTTTTCTTCTGGCATTACGGGTATGAATTTATCCGCAGAAGTCTTGAAACATCAGCCTATGGTGGAAAAATACGCCAGAGAAAACGGTATCTCCGAGTATGTCAACGTGCTACTGGCTATCATTCAAGTAGAAAGTGGCGGTACGGCAGAAGATGTTATGCAGAGTTCAGAAAGTCTTGGTTTACCGCCCAACTCTTTAGATACGGAAAGCTCAATCAAGCAGGGGTGTAAGTATTTTGCGTCCCTGCTTTCTTCCTGTAAAAATCAAGGTATCGACGATTTGAATGTAGCGATACAGTCCTATAACTATGGCGGTGGTTATGTGGGATATGTGGCAGGAAAAGGAAAGAAACACACCTTTAACCTTGCAGAGAGCTTCGCCCGTGAGAAATCGGGTGGAAAGAAAGTAACCTACACCAACCCGATAGCCGTTGCGAAGAACGGGGGTTGGCGGTATCAGCATGGCAATCAATTTTACGTCGAATTAGTCAATCAGTATTTAACTGTTCCGCAGGTATCGGGAGAGCTGGCACAAAAGGTCATGAATGAAGCGTTAAAATATCAAGGCTGGAAATATGTGTATGGCGGTAGCAATCCCAACACTTCTTTTGACTGTTCGGGACTGACGCAATGGTGCTATGGAAAAGCTGGTATCTCCTTACCGAGAACCGCACAAGCACAGTATGACGCAACCCAACATCTTCCACTTTCGCAGGCAAAGGCTGGGGACTTGGTATTTTTCCATTCTACCTATAACGCTGGAAGTTATGTAACACACGTCGGTATTCTTGTTTCGCCGACACAGATGTACCACGCAGGCGACCCGATAGGATATGCAGACCTAAGTAGTAGTTACTGGCAACAGCACTTAATCGGTGCAGGACGAGTAAAACAATAGAAAGTGAGGATTTCATCATGTTTAGAAAGAATAAGAAACAGACAGAAACTATCAAAGAACCCAAAGAAAAAAAGGTGCGTACTTTCAAGGTAGGCACACATAAAAAATCCGTGATTGCATTGTGGGTGGTGCTTATCGCAAGCGTGAGCTTTGGGGCGTATAAGAATTTTACGGCTATCGACCAGCACACGACCCATGAAAAAGAAATCATAGAGCTTCGCTTGCAGGACACCAACGGGATAGAAAATTTTGTGAAGAACTTTGCAAAGCCCTACTACACATGGAGTAACAGCAAAGAAGCGATTGAAGCAAGGACGCAGGCAATCAGCGGTTATCTGACAAAGGAATTGCAGGACTTGAATGTGGATACCATTAGAACCGATATACCGACCAGCTCCACAGTTACAGATGTGATTGTATGGAGTATTGAACAGTCGGGAACGGACACTTTTTCTGCTACCTACGAAGTGGATCAGCAGATAAAAGAGGGAGAACAGACAAGCAATGTGAAAGCAACCTATACCGTAAAAGTCCATGTAGACGCTGACGGGGATATGGTAATCGTTCAGAACCCTACCCTTGCACCAGCAATCGAGAAATCAGATTATGAGCCTAAGACACCAGAAGCAAATGCAAGTGTAGACGCTGATACCGTCAATGACGCTACTGCATTTCTTGAAACATTCTTTAAGCTGTACCCGACAGCCACAGAAAAAGAGCTTGCCTACTATGTATCGGGAAATGTGCTTGAGCCTATCGGCAGGGACTACATTTATGCTGAACTGGTAAACCCTATCTTTACAAAGGACGGGGACAATGTGAAAGTCAAAGTTGCTGTGAAATTCCTTGATAATCAGACAAAGGCTACACAAATATCGCAGTATGAACTTGTGCT
>NZ_JALIFQ010000011.1:0-199864 GCF_022867815.1 Blautia sp. NSJ-175 | reverse complement strand
TCAATCTCTCACTACAGGCAGCCAATACTGTGACTGCTTTATAGTGATGCTTTCATAATTGTTGAAAACATTTGTTGTCAAGGTTCAGTTTTTTGCTACGTGTTTTATTTTCGTAGCAAGGTACAAACCTGAATTATCCAATTCAGTAACCACATCAGTTATACATAACTAAATCATTTGATGTGTATGAACCTATTCTACGATGATTTTCTCTTTTTATCCATTGACTGACAGTCCATTGACCCCGAAAAATTGATGAAGAAAATTTCTGTGGTATTTCAGGAGGTTTATTTATTTCAGGATACGATTGCAAACAATATACGCTATGGAAAAAAATGCCACTCATGAAGAAATTGAACAGGCAGCAAAATTGGCAAACTGCTATAATTTCATTATGGAGCAGCCCCAAGGCTTTCATACTATGATTGGTGAGGGTGGTTCTACTTTATCCGGTGGTGAAAAGCACCGTATTTCTATTGGAAGAGCCATGCTGAAAAATACGGCTGTTGTATTGCTTGACGAAAAACTTTTATACACGATTAAAATGATAGTCATAAACTAAAATATAAATATCCCTGATTAACCTTGTAGTGTCAATCAGGGATATTCCTGCATACTTCTCTTATTTTACAATTTCATTTTGATTAGTGGTTAGCAGCCCCTCCATGGTTTGTATTACGTAAATATTTTCACGTTTCATGTGACTTTTTCTATGTTTTACTAGTTCATGGTAATGATATGTTGATACGGAAATAAAATTACAAAACCAGTCCACACTGTCCCAGCATAGAGCCAGCATCGAATCTAGTTTATATTTTAACATATGAAAGCGTACGGAGACCGTTTTTCTTCTTTTATGCATGAATAAGGAGAGCTGCGGTTCCATAACTGATTTCTCAACTATTTTGCAACAGCCCCATCAACTTGTAATTTAAACAGTTCTTCTGGCTTCATATGCTGGATAATTATGATGTGTATTTCTCTTATGATTCCCAGCACTACTCTTTTCGTGGTTTCTTATGATATCCATATTGTTTTTTATTGTTTCTACAGTATTCAATAAAAATTCCACCTCCACTTCCGAGCATTCTTTTAATATTGATAATAGACGCAACACTAAATCGGAATGTATTTCGCTCTTTTCTGTTTCCGTTATCATAATGGGGACTGCATTTAACGCGTACAAAATTTTGCTATATGTTTTCATACCAATCATTCTGGAACCACTCTCCACTTTGCTTAAGTGGCTTAACGAAATTTCAGCTGACTCAGCTAATTCTTCCTGTGTCATATCTCTTTCCTCGCGCAGCCTTTTAATTTCTTCTGCTATGGAATAAACCTGGTGTATCATACGTTCTGTTCACCTCTAATCAATGTGTGTTTTCATCTTCCTCTTTTCTTAACAGATGTCTTTTTAGTTTCTGGAATGTCTCATCACTGATTGCATGTTCCAGCCGGCAAGCCTCTTCTTCCGCAATGGCAGGGTCGATTCCGGCATCAATAAGCTGATTCGTAAAGAATTGGTGACGCTCAAATATTGTTTCAGCTATTTCACGGCCCGCAACGGTTAAATGAAGATAGCCGTCAGTGTCCGTTGTCAAATAACCGCCATTACGTAGAACCGTCACTGCATGGCTGATGCTGGGTTTGGCATACCCCATGTGCCGGGCGAGATCAACCGAACGTACCATACCTTTTTGCTTTTGCAGAATTAACACCGCTTCCAGATAATTCTCTCCTGATTCATGAAGTTTCAGCGCTGCATCACCTCCTGTGTTTCGATACTGTTTAGAAAAACAGATTTCTTACTTCCCTGAAGCTTTTAACGCATCCATTCTTCTAAACTCATTTATCATCATACCAACCGCAACAATAAATACTATCACATCCGTAATAAACGGAGCAGCAAATACGCCATGTACACCAAATCCGGCAATATAAGGCATGATGATGGCTGCTGGTATGTAAATGGCTATCTGGCGTAAAATAACCAGAACACTCGCTTTTGTAGCTCTTCCGAGAGACTGCATCAGGGTCAGAACCACAATCCAGACTCCTAATAAAATATATGACAGGAAGAACAGACGGAAATCCCCTACTCCCAGTTCCACTACGGACGGCGTTGTAATAAACATAGAGAGAATTGTATTCGGTACTAACATAATCGGCAAATAGAAAATAAGCGCTAATAAAGTTGCTGTGATTGCAAACACTTTCGTGATGTGCTTTACCCGGTCGTATTGTTTTGCACCATAATTGGTTCCGACCGCCGGCTGATATCCCTGGGAAAGCCCCCATAAAGGAATAAATGCAAAAGACACTACCCGGTATGTTGCGCCGAGTATAATCTGCCATGTATCTCCTCCATGCTGCGCCGCAAGATTATAAAGTGCGGTTTGCTGGACCAGCATCATCACCTGCATCAGCATCGCAGAAAAACCTACTCCGATGATTTCCGAGAAAAGCGTTCTTTCAATGCGAATTGCATTGATTCTCACAGTCTTACTCCTTCGCTTAAAATACCAAAGAGAAGCCATTGCATACGCAACCTGCGAAGCCACTGTTGCATATGCAACTCCATCAATTCCCATGCCATAAGGTTTTAGAAGTAAAATGAAAATCGGGTCAAGTATAATATTCATGATAGCGGAACCGGCGCTAAAGAGCATTGCCTGTTTCAACAATCCCTCACCACGCATAATCATATTTGAGGACTGTGCAAAATTGACAAACAGACTGCCTGCAAAGATGATGCGTAAATACCGGAGTGCCAGCTCCAGAATTTCTCCGCTTGCACCAGAAAGCATTAAAATCTGTTTCGTAAAAATCATGCCTATCGCCATGATGATAAGAGAAAAAATCAAATTCATGGCGATCAGATTTCCCATTATCTTGTCAATTGTAGACTGATCCCTTTTTCCAATCGCCCTGGATAGGATTGAAGCGGAGCCGATACCGATGAGCGTGGAAATCCCACTATTGGCAAGCGTAAATGGATAGGACACAGAAACCGCTGCCATAGCGTTATCTCCTACCATTTGTCCGACATAAACTCCATCCATAAAATTGTAAAGCCCAACAACCACCATGCCGATAATCGCAGGTACGCTAAGTTTTAATACTAAACTTTGCGGGCTGTCATGAAGCAACATAGACCGAGTATCATTTTTATTTAACATAGAATCACTTCCTTATCTTTTTAACTGTCCATATTTTAAGTAACACCTTAGACTGACCAGCCAAGACTTTCCTGCTGTATGTAGAATAATTTGCTGTACAGTCCTTTTTGTTCAAGAAGCTCTTTGTGTGTCCCCTGTTCCATCAGTTCCCCCTCGTTCAATACCAGGATTTGGTCGGCATCTACTACTGTCCGCAGACGATGGGCAATCATTATAACTGTTTTCCCTTCTACAAGTCTGGCAATGGCCTGTTGAATCAATACCTCGTTCTCCGGGTCAAGGGAAGCGGTTGCCTCGTCCAGCAGAATAATGGGAGCATTTTTTAATAGTGCGCGGGCAATGGAAATACGCTGCCTCTCTCCGCCTGACAAGGTACTGCCATTTTCACCAAGGATCGTGTCATACCCCTCCGGCAGCCGTCTGATAAACTCATCACAATGAGCTGCTTTTGCAGCCGATACAACCTGCTCATCACTGGCATTCATATTTCCAATTCTAATATTATTAAATACCGTGTCATTAAATAAGGTCACATCCTGAAAAACAAATGACATGCTACGCATTAAATATTCTGGTTCAATTTGTTTCAGGTCCTTACCGCCGATTGTCACAGTACCTTTATCTACATCCCAAAAGCGGGCAATGAGTTTTGCCAGGGTACTCTTTCCGCTTCCGGACGGTCCAACTAGGGCAGTAATGCTACCTGTATTTATTTTTGCCGAAACATTTTTTACTACATCTTCTTTTCCATAGGCAAATGTAACCTGATTTAACTCGATATCATAATCCTTAATGTCCTGTTCTTCTCCCTCCATTGCCGGTGTTGTCAGCAGTATACGCATCCGCTTTGTAACCGTTCCCAGATGGAACAAACTGGTAAGCTGTGATAGGATAGATAATATCGGTCCATAAATTTGTGTAGAAAACATCAATAAAACCAGGAGGGGGTATAATTCAATCTGTCCACCTGTAATCAGGACTGTACCGATAAATATAGTGATTCCCAGGCTTGCCTGTAAAATCAGGCTCGCACATTGCACAAGAATACCTGAAGCCAATTCCACTTTAATTGCCGTCTTTTTCATTGCCAGGAGAGCCTTATTCAGTGTCTGAAAACGTTCTCCGCTCAAGCCACAGGATTTGATAATCTTGATTCCCTCCAAATACTCCTGAATCTGACTGGACGCCGCCAGTTTCACCCCCACCTGCTGGTCAAACAGGTGTAATTGCAGTTTACGGCCGCACCATATTATAAAGAAGCAGACAGGCATGGTACAAAATATTGCTAATGCCATGCGCCAGTCAAAAAAGGCCAGACATACGCATGTAAGTGTAACCGATATAATATTTGCTATGAGCGGAGGAATCGTACTGCTAAGCATGGATTCCATGCTGGCACAATCAGCCATCATATTTGTAGTTATATCTGACAAGTCTTTTGTGTTAAAAAAGCTCATAGGAAGCCTTCTTAAATGTTCAGCAATCCGTAACCGCGTGTTGCTTGCTTCCTTATATGACGCAAGGTAAGTTTTTTTATAATCATTCTTGGCAGCGATAAAGACCAGGATTGTAGCAAGCACTCCGATCACCAATAGTACCCACATAGTTGACCAGGATATCTCCTGCCCCATAAAGGGCTTTAAAAGCTGGCCGAACAACAGAATTGGAATCGCAGATGAAAGCATAATGGACAGGTTTGTCAATGTGCAGGCAAAAATCGCTTTTTTAAGGTCTGAATATCCTTTATCAGATAATAACAGTCGTTCTTGTAAAAATTTCATTTCGTTACACCGCCTTCCCTGTATGGATTTTCCAATTGACTGATTCTACATAACTGTTCCACATCTGCGTGTATTTTTCGCCATTTGCTATTAATCCATCATGGATTCCCTGTTCAATGAGATGTCCCTGCTCTATAACAAGAATCTGGTCGGCGTTACGAATCGTGGAAAGTCGGTGGGCAATCATAACCACTGTTTTGTCTTTAATCAATTTCTCAAAAGCTTTCTGTATTAAATATTCATTTTCCGGATCGCTAAATGCAGTTGCCTCATCCAGTACTATGATGGGGGAATCCTTAATTATGGCCCTGGCAATGGCAATCCTCTGCCGTTCCCCGCCAGACAAGCGGATTCCTGAAGAACCAATTACCGTATGATACCCATTCGGCAATTTTTCGATGAATTCGTGACACTGGGCCGCCTTTGCAGCCTCTATAACCTGCTCTTCTGTTGCATCAGGATTTCCCATCCGAATATTATCCAAAACACTTTGTTTAAAAAGAAATGTGTCCTGAAATACAAAACCAACCTGCTTCATCAGTTCCGCAAGGGGAATTTCACGGATATCTACTCCTCCAATTTGAATATTTCCCTCTGTCACGTCCCAAAAACGGGAAATCAAATTAGCAATGGTGCTCTTTCCTCCTCCTGACGGGCCAACGATTGCTGTCACCTCTCCCTGTCTGGCATGAAACGATACGTTATCCAGCGCCTTAACAACCACATCTGCTTCAGCTTCATAAGAAAAACTCACATGATCAAAGACAATATCCTTCCCCTGCTCCTTGACGCCGCCTCTGTAATCCGGCAAAACAGGTATATGTAAAATTTCTTCCATACGCTCCACATTGCCGTCAATCTGGGTAAATGACTCCGAAATGAACATGATCTTATTTAAGATGCCAGATATGGCCGGCACTAAAATCAAATAAAAGATAAAGGTTAGGGAGTAGTTTCTGTAATCTGTCACATTTCTTCCAATCAATATACCTACAGGAATCAGCAACAAATAGATGCTGTGGATAATCGCTGTAAACGCCGGCATGCAATTCCTCCACCCCATGGCATATTCCAATATGAAGGAGGTGTAATCAGTTATGGATCTGCTTAATCTTTTAAATGAATCTGCCGTCTGATTAAAGGCTTTGATTTCAGGCATCCCTCGCACATATTCCACAGATGCATTATTCATATCTTCCTGGGCAGACTGAAAACGGTGCATCTTCTCTTTGGCCGCCCCATTGAATCCTGAAAATTGAATGGCAAAGGCCAGCACAATTCCAAGAAGAGAGACAACACCATAACGCCAGTCAACAGCCAAAAGAATTATGACTAAAATAAGCGGAGCCACAAGAGATGCAACAAAATCCGGGAATTGATGGGCGATAAATTTTTCGATACTTTCTATATTCTCGTCCATAATTTTCCTCATACGGCCGCTTCCAATGGTCAGGTGATATCCTAACGGGATTGCAGTGATATGATCCGCAAAGTTTAATTTCAGTTCATACAATGTTCCAAAGGCTGCCAGATGGGAACACATCAGAGCACAGAAATAAAGTACCACATTTCCAGCAATGCCGGCCAGGGCAAACCAGCCGCACATCAAAATGGCAGGCATATCTGCTGCAGGCATATCCGGAAACACCAAAATCAGTTCCCTGATAACAAAATAGATTGACAGATAAGGTATAAACGAACATACTGCCGCCAATGCAGACAGAATTCCTGAAATAATCACTAACCCTTTGTGTTCTGATGCCAGCTCCAGGCAACGTGCCATTCCTGTTTTCCTTTTTTCCTCCTTGTTCTTTTCCTGTTTCATTGTTGCTCCTCCAATTCCATAATATTTGCACTATAGTTAGATTTTACTAACTGTAGTGTATTATAACGAAAAAATCCGCGGTTCTCTACTCCATTTCAAAATAACTTCCCGAAAATAGCCCGAAATTTCAACAACTTTATCCTCTTACAGATAGCTCAATACCCCATTTTCTCCAGTAGATAATCGGCAGAATTTATCACAAAATCGTCTGTCACCTTCCCCTCTTCCAACCTGATTGCTCTCTGGCAGCAAGACAGCACACATTCTGCATCATGGGTAATCACCAGAATTGTACGTCCTCTCCCAGCAAGTTCCTGAATAACATGGCTTACCTTTCTCATATTTACCCCGTCAAGGCCGCTGGTTGGTTCATCTAAGATAATAATGGGGGCTTCATGCATCAACGCCACCGCCAATGCGAGCCTCTGTTTTTGCCCCCCTGACAAAGTGGACGGGTGTTGTTCTCTAAACTCATACAAATCCAGTTCAGTTAATATCTGCCCAGCCTTTTCCCTTATTTCCGGTGATTCTTTACTGCCCAGTATCAGTTCGTCTATCAGATCCTCACCAAACAACTGGCTGTCGAGATCCTGGGGAATATACCAGACCGTTCCCCTCCTCTTTTTTATGTTGCTTTTATTTCCAAACAGAGTAACACGGCCGGAATCTTCTTTTAATAATCCGGAGAGCATTTTTCCCATTGTACTTTTCCCCATCCCATTGGAACCTATGATAGCGATAGATTCTCCTCTCCTGCAGGAAAAGCTGATATGGTCTGCAACCACTAATTTGCCAAACGTTTTACATAAATCTTTTACTTCTAAAATCACATCGCTGTTATTTTCAAATGGCATATGAGAACAAGTCACCGTATGCAGGTCAGGGTTTCTTAAACCCAGCTTACGGATTTCTTCCGCGGCCAGCTGCCTGATTTCAGCCTGCGTAAATTCATGCATAACGCGGCCATCTTTTATATACAGAAACCTGTCTGCAATTGGCATCAAGTAATAAAGTCTATGTTCCGCAATCAGAATTGTTTTTCCCTTTTCCTTCAGTTTCCTTATTGTATTACCCAATCTCTCTGTTGAATCCGTATCTAAATTTGCGGAGGGTTCATCCATAACATAAATTTCAGGCTCGATTGCTTCGGCAGAAGCAATCGCCACCTTCTGTCTCATTCCATAGGAAAGGTTCCGAATATTATAATTTAATATATTATTTATGCCCATACTATCGGCTGAAGCTTGGACATGGGCCACAATTTCTTCGTGCGAATACCCGTAATTCTCACATCCGAACGCAATCTCCCCTGCCACCTCATTGGCAAAAAATTGGCTCCGTGGATCCTGAAACACATTGCCTATAATCTTCCCCCTCTCCCAGGATGGATAACTGGAAAGGGGCTGTTTCTCTACATTGACGGTCCCTTTTAAATCGCCCTCATAAAAATAAGGAATCAGTCCATTAATAACTCGGGTCAGCGAACTTTTCCCACTGCCTGACGGACCGGTTATAACCACCGTTTCCCCTGCCTTAATATTTAAATTGATATCAGTAAGCTGGGGAATTTTATGCTGATATGAAAATGTCACATGCTGCATTTCTATTTCTTTTCCCATTTTTATTCTCCATATTCTTATTAGCTTCTCAGCTTTCTATAATCTTTTGGCAAAATACCATAGACATCTTTAAATGCAACAGAAAACTTACTTGCATTGGAATACCCCAATGAAAAGGCAATTTCACCAATTTTCATTTCACCATCTAAAATCAGCTTTTTCGCAATCCCCATTTTGTATTTCTTCAAAAATGCATATGGGGAATCTCCATAAACGTGATTAAATATTGTTTGAAACATGGTAGTCACCATATTTTTTTCTTTCACCAATTGTTTAAGTGAACGCTCCTCGTCTAAATGAGTAATCATGTAGTTCCAGATTTCTTTGACTGCCTCGATCTGGTCTTTGGGATAATACTGTTCCTTCTCAGCGTCATTTCGTTCAATATTTTGCAAATAGAAAAGAAGTTCCAACGTTTTAATTGCAAAGTAGCAAGTGCTCTCTTTCCCTTTTGCCTCATAGACTTCATCAAACAATCGCTGTAATTTAGAAGGAATATTGCTGATATACCATGCAGTGTTCAATGATAATTTTTCCTCAATCGCCTTAATGTCTATGGAAAAATCCGCCATAATCTTTTTCGTGGACAAACTCATTTTTTTCTCGTCAATCACCAGAGTAACGGCATCAAAGTAACCGAAGGGGAAATAATAGGAAGCTGGCAGATGCTCCCCGCTGCCAATCCAGAAATGGTCCTCCGACAGATGGGCACATATATTATTTGCAAATTCACAGACAACTCTCCCCCTGCGGCAACAGGTAATCTCCAGAATCTCGCTGTATGGGGTTACTGGAATAAAAGCATCTTCGGAATTAAACTCCATGAATACCATTTCCATTCCCTCAAATACTTTATATGTAACAATCAAACCCTTTCCCTGGCATTCGTACCGTTCTATTAAGCAATCACTGTCACTGTGCATAACCCTGGCGTTCCGGCCGTACCATTCCTGCACTTCCTGTTTTTCCGGCATGGTTTTAATCCTCCATTATGCTTCTATCATATTGCAGATTATCTGCGGTTTCCTGCTCAGAGCCTCCGCGTGTCCCATTTTCTCACAGGCACGGACTTTAAGAGGATAAATACTGACTCTTCTTATTAAACCAACAGAATTGGGGGCATATGTTTCATTGCCTCCATACATAATCACCACTTCCATTGATATTTTCTCTTTCCTGCTCCGGATATCATACTTGTAAGCTGCAAGAGCTGTCTGTAATAATGTTCCAAAGATTATACCGGCCTCCCCCATTGGCTGAAGAACCTGGACATCATTGTTATGTAAATACCCCATTTGTTTTTGCATATACTTCATCATGTGCTTTCCATGCAAAACCCGCTTCATCTGCCACGCCATAATAAGGCTGTATATGTATTTCATATTACCCATAGATTCATATTGTCCGCCGTCCAGTATCAGTTTTTTTATTCTTATATCACCTTTGAGTGCAAGTTCAAGTGCAATACTTGCTCCCAAAGAAATGCCATAAACTGTATCAACATAATTAATTCCCTTTTTCAGCAATGCAGTACTGATATAGTCGGCACTAAGAATGACAGAAGTAACCGCACCACTGGACGAAGCACTATGGCCTGGCAACTCCGGAATTATAAAATAATAATCTTTCCCCAATATATGAAGAACCTTATCAAAACAGTTCTTCCAATTGAATCCCATCCCATGTATGAGAAGTATTCTTTTACCGTTTTTATTACCAAGCAGATGAATCTTAGATTGATCCTTCTTCATAGGTTTCCTCTTTCTCCAATATTTTATCGGTCAAAACCAGGTCGATATTTAATTGTGGTAAATCATGTATTACAGTTTCTAAATCCACGATATCCATAGCATAATGAATTCCGAAGTCCGGTTGTTTTTCAACCAGGGCCTTAACCGTATAAGCGGCTATAATTGAACTGATATCACTACTGTATGAACTATGTACGTCCGCAGTTCTTATGTGACCCTGATTATTATCTGAACCTGTTACTTCAATATGTATATAGTTATATGCTGCTGTTGAGCCACCAGTCATTTCAAATAGCTTGATAATAGAATCAATACTTTGCTGCAGTGCCTCATCGCCTTGCTTTAAACCATATTTGATAACTGCTTCCTGCATTAACTTCGTGATTTCTTCTCCAAAAGAGGCGTAATACCAGTTTGCCCTCTCAGGTTTATATTTTTGAGTAATCCGTTGCAATTCTATCGTATAGTAGTTCTGCAATGTATACTCCTTATTTTCTACAATCCTGTAGATTGGTGTTTCATCCCTTTTTAATTCACCATTTTCATAATAGTTTAATGCAGTTCCAAATCCGGCTGTATTTGTCAAAATAAAATCTTTGATTGCCGATCTGCTCGGAATTTCATTCGTGATGCTCAACCCCATAATACAATCTACTGACTTTAAGCTCTCACATAAATATTTCATCAACAGGCCAGTCATTCCTGGGAAGAAGCCACTGGAAAGCACATAAACCGATTCGTTCTCTATATCTGCTATTCTGTCTTCTAAAAATGCCTCACCAGAAGGGTCCACAACAGGTATGTGATATTTAGCCGCTGCTCTTGCAATCTTTTCTCCATTGACAAAGGAGGCTCCTGCACAATTTACGATAATACTGCACTGACTGCAAAAGCTTTCTAAGTCATCAGATATATCTACATCTAATTGGATATATTGGTTATGGGCAGTAACTGATGGTTTTACCGAATGATAGGAAACTAGCAACTCATATTGATTCTCCAACAGTTTAACAACTCTTTTTCCTATTTCACCAGTTCCGCCTAATATCCCGACTTTCTTCATATTCCGCCCCTTTTCCAGGGTGTCCATACGGTGATGGGCACCCTTTGGCAATCGTTAATAGTTAAAATCTAAAATCTTAGAAATATTCTTTTCCAGATTATCACCAATAATACAATCAAAATGTTGTCCTGCAATTGTATTATATTTTAAATTCCCCTTGATATATGGTTTCCATGTTTCAAAATCTTCCTCAAAAAATCCCGGATAAAAGTGGCTTCCTAAAATCTCACAACAGAAAATCCTTATATTTCCATAGTAAAGCTTCGGTATATAACTGGACACACATCTGAAATTTTGTGAGAATATCCGGAAAAGTACATTCAGCATCTTCAGCTGATGTTCCATCAACTCCCCATTTGGACGCTCAATCGTGCGGTATAAAGCATTTAACCTTTCTGAAATTGTATAGCTGGCGAGCCGGCGGAACTCTTCAGCCACATCTTCATACTCCCCGCCCGTTTCGCATAATGCTTTTACTGTAATTTCACCACTTCCACATCTGGAAATATACTCTATATACTGCTGCAACCGCTCATCGCTTACCTGATATCCTGCCTTATATGCATCTGCCCCAATCACTCTTGCAAAAATCCTCTCCAACAGCAGTTCGTTATCCAGGCTTGAATGCAATGCATTACGGAATATCTCATCCGATGCATCCGCTAAAATCGTGTTCTCTTTCCGCTTTGGAATACCGGTGCTTATCAGCGTCACATCAGAAACGGAAATTCCTTTATTTCTCAAATATTGTGCTGTTTCCAGTGCAATCAGACCACCCACGCAATGGCCCACAAGAATATAATTTTTATATCCCATTTTTTCCAATATCTCACCATATTTCCTCCCCAACAACCGGAAGGTCTGGCTGGTTTCCATAGAAATATACTCTGCATCATTTCCAAAAACAAAGCCGATAATGCTTTCACTGTCCTTGCTGTCCTCTTTTATGCGAGACAGTAAATCCGTATAGGGTGTTAAGGTTCCCGCTCCGGCATGGAAAAAAACCTTCGCAACAGAATCCTCATTATTTAAACTGCTATTTTTCAGAATCATTAAGGACGGGTCCTCAAGATTTCCCTTATCATTTTGATGGTTCAAAAGGCTTTCTGCTATCTGCTTAATAGTGGGTGCTTTCATCATTTCTGTCAGAAGGTTGCTCCACTCCCAGCCGGAGGCTTCCGATATGTTCTCCATCATCTTCCCAATGATTTGAGCAATTAACAGAGAATCACCGCCCACCAGATAGAAATCATCATTTCTCCCCACAGAAGTAATCCCCAGCTCTTTGCACCATATTTCGGCAATGCGCCGCTCCAGATCTGTCTGGGGCAACTCGTCCTTTTTCTTGATATTCTCCTTATGGTCCCAACTCTTGAAGTATTCTTTGATTTTTCTGGTATCCACTTTACGGTTTGCAGATAGTGGCATATCCGGAAGAATCAGAATCTGGTTTGGAACCATGTACGGAGATACTGTACTTTCCAAATAGCCTCTGACCGCCTCCTTTTCTAACTGCTCATATTCTCCGGCAAAGCGAACCACATATATTGTCTGTCCAGCTAAGTCCAATTTGCTACCCTTATCAGGGAATTCATAAAGCAGCTGCCCATCATGCCTCTTAAATATATCTTCCCACTGTTTTCGTGTGAAGAATGTCTGGTCATGTTCGCTGCGTTCGTCCGTAAAACCGGTTAAGCCGTCCTTAAATTCCATTGACGTAAGCAACAGGTAACTTGTTCGTGTTTCCTCAAGTATGATAATGGACGCGTCCTCTGATAATAAGCCCTTTAAATTTTTCATGACACTATTGATATTCCGTGAGTTATGGAGCACGTTTGCACATAAAATCACATCAAAGCTGAATGCCTCATACCCTTGCGATACGAAGTCTTCATTAATATTGAAAATCCCGTATTTCACCCAATTATACTTACCGAAATTTTCCTGTGCCTTATTTAAGAAGAAAACCGAAAGATCAGTAAAATAATACTCAACATTACAGCCTTCAAGCTCGGGTATCACATCGAGAGAGGTTCCACCAACTCCAGCTCCCACCTCTAATATTCTAAAGGGTTTCTCCGGACTTTTTTTATTCTTTTTCTCGCACAGATAACGTATTTCTTTCGTAGCAATGTTGTTGAGCATCCCATTTACTTTATTGTCATGATAAGCTGCCAGCGCCGGGTCTGTGTCTCCCTTTGGAAACAGAATATTCAGAGGGTCCTCTTTTCCCTGAATCAGTTCTGGAAGCAAATCACTCGATTCCTTCAAATAATCAACAAACTCCTTGCTGTATTGGAAATCGTCCTCTATTTCAAAAAATTCCTTCCAAAGCTTTTCAGAACCTAAATCCGTACTTATCTCAGAAGCTTTATATGCATTGGCTTCACATGTGATAATTCCTTCATTAACCAATACCTGCAGCCATCTTTTTGTCAATTTGTGCAGTTTCTCCGGTATCGACATCATTTCTACAATTTGCTCAAAATTGAAGGCTTTGGATTTATCCGAAAAAATTCCGCGCTTTCTAAACGTGTTGTATATGTCCGCAGAAACAACTTCCTCTGACTTCTTAATCCACTTTTCAAGTAAATCCTGATCCATCTGCTCTTCATAATATTGTTTTATGGACTTGAGCAAATATTCCTCTTTATCGTCCAGAGCCGGTGATGCCACAGTCTTTTTCCTGACCGGAGAAATGACTGCATCAATATGCAAATCCTCCGGGCTTTCACCTAACGCTAAAGCGACAGCCCTTTCAATCAGTGGATGTTCATTTAAGACAGAACTAATTTCAGCCAGTTCAACTCTATGGCCGTGTATTTTAACCTGATTATCGCCGTCCTCGCGTCCTTTAAAAATAATGACTCCGTCTGGTAAATAGCACCCCTTATCCCCGGTTCTGTAAATGCGCTCTCCACTCCACGGAAGAGCAGGGTACTTTTCACGATTCAGCTGTTCATCCTTCAGGTAGCCGGAGGATAATCCGATTCCTCCAATGTACAGGCTTCCGTCTACCCCATTAGGGCAGGGCTGCATTTCGTTGTTTAGAACATAAAATGTTTGATTGGACATTGGATATCCATATGGAATGCTTTTTGTAAATACTGCTTTTTTAGAAATATCGTAACTGATTGACCAGATTGCTGCTTCCGTGGCTCCACCAAGGCTGATCACACGGCAATCGCCAAACAGATCGTAAATCCTATGCGGCAGGGTTACGGGAATCCAGTCACCAGAAAGTAATAACAGCCTCACCTGATAATCCACGCTGACATTTGCGGATTCAAGATAGGAAACAATCATCTGATGCAAAGCAGGAACCGCATTTATTACAGAAACCCTATGTCTGATTATTAATTCCGACAAATATTTGGAATCCCTAATTTTATCTGTACTGGGTAATACTAATGTTCCTCCTGCTGAAAAACAGCCAAATAAATCATATACAGAAAGGTCAAATGATAAATTTGACAACCCCAGGAATACATCCCTCTCACCAACTGCATATGTTTCATTAACATCCGCAATTGTATTTGATGTTGCACGATGAGTCATGATAACCCCTTTGGGTTCACCGGTTGTTCCAGATGTAAATATAATATAAGCCGGCCTGTCATAATCTATTTTATCAATAGGCAACGATTCTGTCGGTTCCGGTTTTAGGCTGTGAATATCTACAACATTGCAGTATTGTTCTAAATCCTCATTCCCTGCTTCTGAAAAAAGCAGTTTAATATCTGCACTTCTTATAATTTTCTCTTTGCGTTTATCAGGCTGCTGCACATCTATTGGCACATAAGTCGCTCCTGAAATAAGGGCAGCCAGTACCGCAGCTACCTGCCATACATGTTTTTTTGTATCAATTCCTATCTTATCGCCGTCCTGGGTTCCTGCCTCGCCCAAAATACGCAGTACAGCATTCACATATCCCCCAAGTGAACGATATGTATATTCTCCCTCATCAGTTATTAATGCCGTTTTATCAGGGTAAAGGTTAAAAGATTTCAGGAATCCATCTTCAAGCATTGCCGGCATAATATTTTTAAAAGTATTATTTACATCACGTCTTATTTCAAGGGTTTCCTTCATAAGGCTGACCGGGTATTTTTCCTTAAGAACTTCACTATTTTTATCGGCTATAGATTGAAGCAACAAAGCAAAACTTCCAAACATTTCTTCTATTATATAGCCCTCAAATACACCATTTCGCACGTCCCAGTTAATAGTGGCACCACCGTTTTCTTCTGCGGCCTGGCAGTCTATATACACCTGCGGAGTCTGACTCAGTTTATATACAATTCTGTTTTTTACAGTTGTATCATCCTTTGAACTAACCCCCAAAGTACTTGTGAACACAACCGGCATAATTACATTTTTCTTGCGTTCTTTCGTTAGACGTCTTATTATTTCTACTCCGGACACATCTTTATGTTCTAAATCAGACCAGAGATCCATTTGCAGTTTTTTCACTCTTTCCAGAAATGTTTCACTATACTCTATATCAATGGCAGTAATATTGACATCTGTGAAATCACCAACCACTTTATATATATCTTCAGCCACTTCCGGTCTGTTGAGCAGTGTAGTGTTAATACAGAACTTTTTGTCACCAGACCAAACTGCTATTACCTCCGCCAGTGCTGCCATAACAAACACAGATGGCGTAATATTATACGATTTTGCCAATTCAACAAAAGCTTTCCATTGTTTATCATTCAAGAACACTTTCTTCTGAAGGAAGCTCACTTCCTGATTGTCCTCCATCCCTATAACCGGAAGGTTAGGTGCATCTCCCATCATTGATATTTTCTTATTCCAATAAACTTCCGCTTCCTGCCTTGATTTGCTATTAAATGTTTTCCGCTTCTCCTGATATAAAACAATATCTCTGTAAGACGTAGTCGGTATAATGATTTCATGAGGATTCTCATAAAACCTTTCAAGATCATTAAGCATTACATTCATACTTGCAAAGTCAGAAATAAGCATGTCTAACGAAAAATAGATTATGCTTTTGTCTTTCTCAATACTCAAGGCCAAATCACACATGGGCCACGTTCCAAGCTGATACTGCTTCGTAGATAACTCAGTTCTCAGTTCTTCCTTATCAGCGCTAATATCTTTATCCCGCCCGTCAAGTACTATGATTTCCACTGAAGGTACTGCCTCCTGGACAATCTGATAACCGGATGCCGATACAATTGCCCGCAGCATATCATGCTTTTGTATCACTTTATTCCATGCAACCTCCAGCTGACCAGGATCAAGTAATCTATTGACTTCAATTTCTATGTAACCGTGGCAACCAATTCCACCCAATTCATATAAACGATTTCTTCCCATAACATAGGAATTTTGTATGTCGGTCAGTGGGAATTTTTCATATCTCCGTTTTGTATCACTGGTGAACACTAAGTTATTATGTGCTTTTAAATAATCCAGCACTTCTGACTTATACTGTCTCAACTTATTTTTATTTTCCTCTGTCATTGCCCCCTTCGGAGCTTTGAACTTGATGGAATCACCTTCACACCAAATTACAATTTCTTTTTCTGCCAGCTCATTAATGTACTTTTGGATATCCATAATTTTTTCTCCTTGTCTGCAGCTAAATGGTATCAATCGTCAACTCTGCACCCTGATTAATCATTTGTATCTGACTTGCCAGTTCTCTAATCGTAGGGGCATTCACTAATATTGCTGTCCCGAGATCTCCATTGACTAAATGTGACTTTTTAATTTTATCAATCAGCATAATCGCCTTTAAGCTATCGCCTCCGGCTTTAAAAAAGCTGATATCTCTTGAATACTTTGTGGAACCGAGTACTTCTATCCATAGCCGTTCTAATTCTTCTTCTATAGCTCCCTGCGGTTTTTCGTAACCGGCCACAGCCTGACGTTCTTTAAAAAACAATTCTGCTACCATTTTACGGTCAACTTTCCCATTTGCACTCAACGGTATAGACTTTCCATATTGATATTCAGATGGAACCATATAGAGAGGAAGATAGGAACTAATCGACTGATTTATGGTTTCGTCCTGAATCAACTCACTATCTGGGTCGTTTTTAACAATAAACGCACAAAGTTTTTGACTGCCGCCTTCCGAAACGATACATGCAACAGAACTCTTAATACCTTCCGCCCTGTTGATTGCTGCTTCAATCTCTCCCAGTTCAATCCGGTACCCTCTGAATTTTACCTGCGTATCTTTTCTTCCCAGGAATTCAATTGTTCCATCATTCCAAAACCTTCCCATATCACCGGTTTTATACCATCTTATGTTTTTAAATGATACAAACTTATTATTTGTAGTGGTTTCATCACCGACATAGCCCTTTGCCACTCCAATTCCGCCAATCCATAATTCTCCCGGCACCCAATCAGGGCAGTCTCTTCCCCTCTGGTCAACGACCCTGTATAGCTGTCCGTCCAGGGGAGTTCCATATGGAATTGATACCCACTCTTTAGGAACAGGCAGCTTCACCTGATAATAATTAGACCATATAGAACCTTCAGTTGCTCCACCAAGAGCTGTCAATTCAGAATTTGGAGCAACATCTGCTAATTTTGCCGGCAGGTCCGTACCAATCCAGTCCCCGGACAACAATACGGTTTTAAGGGATTGCAATTTCATCTCCTCAGCCTGTGCCTGTTCCAGAAGCATCCGTAATAGAAAAGGCACTGAATTCCAACAGGTTATATGGTATCTGGTAACTAAATCCAACCATTGAGCAGCATCTGTTTTACTCGCCTCGTCCAGCAAGACTATAGTCCCGCCCGTTCCAAGAATTCCAAATATATCATAAACCGATAAATCAAATTCCAAAGAAGACACTGCCAATAAACTATCTTTTTCACTGATGTCACATTTCTTGTTCACATCACAAATTGTATTCATGGCTGAAAAATGGGAAATCTCCACGCCTTTGGGTTCTCCAGTAGTTCCAGAGGTGAAAATAACATAAGCACTGCTGGAAGGATTTACTGGTTCATTGGCAGATATCTCCTCCCGCTTCGCCCGGTCATTCACATCAATGATATTCACTCTGTTTAACCTTAAATGACAGCCATGAGATACCATATATCTTATATCAGCGCGTTTCACGATCTTTTCGATGCGCTTATCCGGCTGGTTCATTCCAATCGGCACATAACATGCACCCAGCAGCAATATTGATAGTACTGATATTATCTGTTCTGCTCCCCTGGGCAATCGCACAGCCACCTTATCGCCAGGCCCTACACCTTCCAGCTGTAATAAACGTGCTAATTTCTTCGCTTCTTTGCACAGCTCATAATAAGTCAAGGTTCTGCCGGTGCCTTCTATGACAGCCGTTTTGCTGCTACGGTCTGTTGCATTTCTAAAAACAAGTTCATGCAGACATAGATTCTGCTTTACCCCAATTGTATTTATGCCTGAATATCTCTCTGCGAATTTTGTCTCTGATATTACAGGAAGTTCTTCCCCCCATTTGTCAGGATTGGATATAGTCCATCTCAAACATTCTATATAGGCACTGAACATATCCTCTATAAAGCCTTTCGGGAATACATCTTCAACTGTGTCCCACGAAAGCAAAATGCCTTCCGGGAATCTCATGACCTGGAAATCTATCAAAACTTGCGGTGTCTGTGAAGAAATATATTTTAATTTGCCAAAACTCCCTGCAAACCCATCAGTAATGATTGGTTCCATGCAGTCACAAGAAAATACGATTGGCGCCACAAGCTTTTGTGTTGGCCTTGACCTTAGTATATCTCTTATTACTTTCACTCCGGAATAAGCAGAATAGTCCAGCGATTCCAGAAAGGCTTCCTGAATTCTTTTCGTTTTACTAATAAAACCTCGTTCTTCAATGCCCTTTACCGGAAGCAAAAGGATATTTGTAAAATCAGCCACTTTGTCCTCTGCTTCTGACGGTCTGTTAAACAGAGGTATATTCATCAGAAAATCCGATTGATTGCTGTAACGTTCTAATATCTGTGTATAAATGGTCAGCAGTATCATTGCAGGTGTGACCTGGTTCTTCGCAGCACTTGCCGCAAGCCTGTCCCAATCCGCTTTCTCCAGCATAAAATTTCTTCTTTTAAACACCGGCTTCTTTACCGATTGATACGCTCTCTTTAATGGCAGTTCCGGCGCTTCCGGCAGTGTAGCAAAGTGTTCTTTCCAATAAGCGGCCACTTTTCGGTAAGCGTCCTCATTTTCTTTATGCTTCATGTGCTCTTCAAGAGAAAAAGGCGATTGCGTTTTCTCAAAAGAACAATCATTATATAATTTTTCTAAATCCGAAAAAATAATCTTTATGCTCTTTAAATCCGCTACCAGCAAATCAATGCCAAAATGCAAGATAGTTTTGTTCTTGCCTATAACCGATAAAATGAGTACTGCCACTTCGCCTCGTTCAACAGCCAACACTTTATGACTGTACTCATTTCTTACCGCTTCCATTTTCTCTTTCTTTTCTGTTTCATCTAATTGTTGTAAGTCATATATTATGATGCTGGAATTATATGGTTTATCCTGAATAACCTGGGTTCCGCTCTCCAAAAACTTTGTCCGGAGCGATGAGTGCAGGTATTGCACGTTTTCCCACGCCTTTGATAACCTCTGCCGGTCTATTTCCCCACATTCAAACTCAAAATACAGATAGCACGATATTCCTCCCATCACCTGATCTGGATTTCTGCCCACCCAATACGCATGCTGAACATCGGTAAGAGGAAATTCCATCGTTTCCGTCCGACTCCTATCCACTTCCTTTTTACTTTCTGCGCTGACACTCTGCATTTTTATTATTTTCCACCATTCCGCCAGATACGGTTTTTTCAGCAATTCAGAAACGCGGACATTGATACCTCTGCGTTTTAGCTCACTGGATATTAGCATTACCTTTAAGGATTCAAATCCAGCCTCAATCAAATTTATGTTTTCTATATCTGCAGTATAAGAATACTCCCCAATCTCTGCTATAATCTGACACAGCTCTGCATATGTAATCTCCGATTTCATATTTTCTCCTTCCCTGCAGTGTTATTCGCAATCTCCCGCAGCTTTACCCGGTTAATCTTTTTTACCGATGTAAGAGGCCACTCATCTATCTTCACAAGCTGGTCTGGTAGCTTATATGTTGCCAACCCCTTTTCCATAAGAAATTTTCGTATATGTGATAAATTAATTTTTTCATCCGCAGTCATGATGAAAGCACAAATTCTTTCTCCCATTAGAAAATCCTCAACACCTACTACCACCGCCTCATCAATGTTCGGATGTTCACTTATAAATATTTCAATCTCTCTCGGTTCTATTTTCTCACCAGACCTATTTATTTGGTCCGTGATCCTTCCCTGTACCTGATATCCATATGTGGAATCCCATCTCACTTTATCGCCTGTTCTATAAAATCCGTCCGATGTGAACTTATCTTTCATACTGACATCCTGGTTATAATAACTTTGAATGGTAAATGGTCCACGAATTATCAATTCTCCTTCTTCACCATTCAGTACGTCCATGCCATTCTCATCAATAATCCGGATTTCCTCATAGCCAGACACCGAATAATGGTAGCCTACCGCATCGCCAAGATTGCTGCGATCATAAATACTATACAGGGCCAGTCCTTCCGTTGCTCCATAAAGGGGTAAGACCTCACATTCCACCTTTTCAATTAATTTTGTAACAAGGCTCTCATCAACCAAGGAACCTCCAATAATGATTTTCCTGACGCTGCTCAAATCATATCCACACTCTTGATTCAGATACTGATTCCAGATTCGCGCCAGTGTTGGAACTAAGGCTGTAATTGTAATATTTTCTTTTTCAACTTGTACAAAAATATCATCGCAGTCCAGGTCACTGCATAAAACAGCTTTTCCCCCTGCGAAAAACACATTCAGAATTCCGGGCGAATATAACCCAACCTTATGTGCTAATGGCAGACAAGCTAAATAACTGTCAGAGGACGTAAACTGGAATTTCTGATTATATCCATAAATATGCCAATAAATCATTCTATGAGTGATTGGCACTAATTTAGGAACTCCGGTTGTTCCGCTTGACAACATAAGGAGGGCTATGCTGTCAAGCTCCTTGTTTTCTTCGATGATATTTTCGGTGTCTTCTTTCAATCCTTCGGCTATATCCTTGACTGCGATTTTACAAATCTGTCTGCTTGCACGCCCCTTGTGAATCCTTAATGATACTTCGTCCTTATCATAGAAAACCAATGTTGAGGCATCCGTCTTATCAAAAATGCCCTTTAACTCATTCTCACCAAATAAAGAGTTTGTAACAATTGGGATTGAACCTATTTTAATTAACCCCAGCAAACCAAATACAAACTCTTTTACATTCGGTATTCGCAAAACAACCAGTTCACCCTTGCTTATCCCGCGCCTTTTGAAATAGCAGCCATACTGGTTGATTTTCTTTTCCAGTTCTCCATAGGTAATACGATTTATGCCCTCCACAATAGCGGTCTTATTTCTATTTGCTTTAAACCTTTCTCCCAGCCAGATATCTATCGTTTTCTCCTGTACCGGTCGCAATTTCTTCCCATAGTTCATTCTCATTCCTCATTCCATATGCCAAACATGCTTTATGACATTTATCTACAGCAATTTGACAAATCCGCCAAATCTGATCTCCGTAGCTTTCACTGCTGGTTCCGCCGATTTTTACAGAAAAAGAGGCGAAATCTTTATAAAGCCCATAGCCGATTGCCTTCACATAGGCTTCTTTCGCTGTCCAAGATTCAAAAAAGGACTCAATATTATTTTGCCTGATTACAGTTGCTGTTTCTTCTGGTGAAAAATAATTTTCTGCGAGCCTTTGATATTCCTGTATTTGTTTTATTGCCTGCACATCTACGCCAACCTGAACATTACGTCCAAAGGCAAGCATTACAATCTCTCCCGAGTGAGATAGGTTGTAATTTATAGATAGACGTTTTCCAGAACAGCACAGATATGGTTTCCCAAAACGTCCTCTCTCAATTTGTATATCTTTTATATCTTTGCCAAGATAAGATGAAGAAATCTTTTTTACAGCGATTCGCCCTATTGCACCTCTCATTATGTCTTCATACTTTACATATGATGTATATTGCTTTATCTCTTCTTCATTCAAGATTCCCCAATTCTCTTTTATCCAACCTGTCATGCTTCTCCACCGCAGAATCCAAACCTGTATTTCTTCTGGAGGAAGATTATTCATAAAGCAATGCCGTGAAGTGAATGTAGGACGAATCACTTTAATTTTCACGATTGATAAACTCCTCAGATTTTTGATGAATTAACTTTAATACATTTTCCTCATCTTCTTTTATAAAGAAATGCCCGCCTCTGAAAAGGTAATACTGAAACTTGCTCTGCGTGTATTCAGACCATCTCTTAATATCGGCCAGGGTCGCTTCCCTATCCTCATTCCCGCCAATTGCCAAAACTGGACATATTAATTTTGATGGGGCATCCGGATAATAGCTTTCATCCAGAATAAAATCCGATCTGATTATCGGCATATAAAAGTTCAACAGTCTTTTATCCATTTTTATTTCTTCCGGAATACCGTCATATCGTTCCAGGCCAATCAAAAACTCCTGTTCTGTCAAATGAGATATCGGCTGTGGTTCCGGAATATGGGGAACTCTGCTTCCGGAGAAAATCGCCAACTTTGCTACCCTTTTGTTGTTCTCAAGCATTTTTTCAACTTCAAATGCTATTTTGCCGCCCATGCTATGGCCAAATAGGATAAAGTCATTGTCAAACCTCATAATAGCGTCCACAACGTCTTTTACAAGTGATTGCATGTTCAAATATGGCTTCTCACCAATACGTTCTTCTCTTCCCGGTAATTGTATGGGGCAAACCGAAAGTTTCTTGTCAAAATATTGAATCCACTTAGCATAGAAAGCGGCACCGCCTCCTGCATATGGGAAACAAAACATTATTGTACTTTGGGGGCTAATACCTTCCGAATTCTTAATCAATTTCCCATTGTATATCATAACCTCACCTCCTGAATCCAGACTAACCCAACCGCCCCCCACTGATTTAAACCCTGCAGCAAACAACAGCAATGATGGTACTGGACATTACTAAGAAAATATCTTTTGCAGTCAGACTTATAATGTAATAGCTATCTTTCTTATACGGACTCTCGATTCCTCTGACAATGGCTGATGATGCCAGTTCGTCCGCTATTTTCAGGCTTCTGAAAACCATAGGGACAATTGCATATTCCAATGTACTAAGCGGGTGAAAAAGGACTGTCCTTATAGACCGCAAAAAGCCTCTTACCTTCATAGCGTCTTTTACTTCACCAAACTCATGAACAAGGGTGGGAGCAAACCGGAGCATGACAATTATAATCAGCATTATATTTTCGGGAATCGGTAACTTCCTTATACTGGAAGTCAGTTTGCCTGAAGGTATATGCACTATCAGACACACAATCATCGCCGGCATCAATAGACGATAAAGCATATGAAATAACAGCGGTGATGGAAAAGAGATATGGTATTTTGTATTAATAGCCAGCCAAACTACCGACAGGATATATACCCCCAACATTCCTAATCCCATCGTAAATAACTCAAAATAGCATAACAATAGAAAAAGCCATATCATATATAAACCATGCCCCAGCAAACTGGTGCTTAAGAAGGAAGTGAAGCATGCGCAGACAGCCAACAGCAACACTGTCCTGCCATCGATCTGCTCCACTTTTCTGATGTTACTATGATTCATAATCATTCCAAAATACCAGCTTTCTGAAAATGTCTTCTTAATAGTCTCTGCCCGAACAGAACACCTAATACAGCAAGAAGACCGGTTATTGCACAGCCCAAAAGCATCAGCCCCGGATGGGTTGACATTAAAAACTGCATATCTAAGGTTTCCTGTGAAAAGCCACTATTTAATGCCATTTCTTTATAACTGTCCCATGCCCACCAGAGAGGCACCGCACATCCAACGAAATTCCCGATACTGTTTAAAGCCCAGCCAATCATATTGCGGATCGGCTTTCTATATGTATTTTTTCCAATCATAGACAGCTCGGAAATAACGCCTACAATCAGGAAATATGGCAGCAAGAAGGCGTAACCCATAAGTGCCTGGATAAGGCCATACACAAATGCCCAAACAAACAACAGCCCATGTTTGTTCACCCGGTTTGCCGCTACAAGGAAGAATACAGCTCCTAAAAAGCCGTCAATGGCGGCTGAACCATATAAATACACTTCTGAAAATGGCAATGTGACAGCGCTGACCACCATTGCTATCATATAATTGATTACCAACATGGCTGCAACCGTGATTACGTCTCTGATACTAAACTTACTTCCCTTTGTTTCACTCATATAAAGATCCTCCTGTAATATAGTGGTTTTGGTTAGTTGCTACTAACTATTAGTTAAAGCCTCGGCATGTTAGCAGCAACTAACTCTATTGTATTTTACAGGATTCTTTTTAATATTTCTACCCCTTTAAATGTGTATTTTTTTAAAATAGCCCATTTTAACAGTTTGTTTCATTCAAAGGCTTGTCACATCACAGGGCTGTAGATGACTTTATGAAACATTCAATTAAATTTCGTTTTACTTAAATATTAAATTATAAAATAATTGCCGCAGACTTTTTGATAAATCGACATTGTCACTATTATAAAAAGTACTGCGGCCTGAATCATTATATTAACTTCCAGCTTACTCTTACGTATTTCTATATCCGAAATAAGTTCTCTTTAGTCCTTATGACAAATAACATTTCTCTCAGCCCACTTCAAAGTACTCTTTCGCTTTCATATAGCCATTGCTGAATCACCCTTTTCGTGGGAGAAAAATTCCTGTAAAAGTCTTACAGCCTCGTTATCCATAGGCCGATGCCATAATATACGGCCATGCTCAATAAACATAAGATGTGTACAGCATTTGTATATCAGTTCAGGATCATGCGTTATCAGAAACAACGTTTTTTTCATTTCTTTTAGCTGTATTAATTTTTCTGAAACCTCAAGCATATGTCTATAATCCAATCCACTGGTGGGTTCATCCATAAAATTAGGCATCCCTCTCCCAGCCCTCTAAAACACTGGCTTTAACGTCAGAGACACGAGTGTATCGTGTTCACTATTGTTCTCAAAGCGTTAGCTCTACTCCTTCTTGTTCCAGTGCAGCACTCAACTGTTTTGCATAAGTCACCTGTCCACACTTTTTCATTCCATATAAGATTCTTAAACATATATTTCTTTGTTTTAGTTTTCTTATGAGATATGTTCCGTCAAACGCCTTAGAGACTATGTCATCATGAACCTCTTCCAAATGTTCAACCGCTAAGAAACTATTACTCATCTCACTAAAACATAATAGTGTATTTAATGTATTCATAGAAATGCTGGATAAATATTTTTTCAAAATCTCCCCATTCTTTTGTATTTTGCGTAAATCGAACCCTATCTCTTTACCCTTGTTGTCAGATTTACTTTTCTCAGAATAGTATCTAACCAATGAAGCGTATTCTTTTAATTCATTTTCTGTAATTGACCCGAATACTTTCTCGCATCCAATATTTACCGAAAACTCTCTATTTTCCTTAATTAGATTTACAGCATCTGAAAATTCTTTACTTCCGAGATGATATTCTTGCTTAATCTCATCTTTGACTTCTTTGAATTTCTCTGTTCTCCATTCTTCATATACAGGAAGCCGCTTCGAAATATCCCATATATCTGCTCTCGACAAGCTCTTGGTAAATGTTCCTAGCGAATATTCAAAGATACAATTATCCAGAAAATATATCAAATCATCAAATTTTTTCATTACTTCCTTAAATTCTGTTTCTAACAATTCAATACTTACATGAGAAATTTTGTTTTTTATCATATGTGGTTCATCTTCTTTATTTAGTTCATATTTGAAGGCATCCCCCTCTTCATCGAAATAATAAAAGTAAATCATATCTTCTATATTCTCAAAATATGCAGGAATTCTTCTGTCAATATTCTTCTTATCACATGCTAATTTATATAGGCATTCAATACTATGCGTGTGTAATTCTTTTTTTCTTTCCTTTAAGACTTCCTCAGAATAACATATCCCTTTCTTTTCCTCTATTCGCCATAACATTTTTATGACAATCTTCAAAGATAGCTCAATACTGTGTCTGGCGTTATAAACGATAGGATATACTAACAGATCTTCAACTTCGGAACCTGTTTTCAATGATTCCGTCAGAAGTTCAACGGTACGCTTGAACCCATTTCTTATATCCTCATCGGTAGTTCCCCCATTGTCACCTACGCATGCAATAATTGTATCTTCTTCATGAAATTCAAACGGATTTTCCATCTTCTATCATCCTCTTTCTTCGAATTTAACTTATCGATAAGTATATCATAAATACAATTTATGCACACCTTTTGTTATCTACACTTTTATATTCCAACCACAACAACCGGGAAATTCTTCCCGGTCGTTGCAGATTATTTTCTAATTCAGATTATAAAGTTTTTAATACGTTCAGGTCTTTCTTGTTTAAGGCTTTTCTCAATCTTACATTTTCTTTTTCCATTTGCTCTTTTTCACGTTTCAGCTCCCGGATCTGTTCTTCTAATACATTGATCCGATTCTTCAGTACAATGTCACCTATGTATCTTTTGGGGTCTATCATTCCTGCCTGCTGCTCCAGAGCACGATCCATTTCTTTTCTGACCGTTTCATTCTTATAAAAGAATCCTCTGGACAATCCTGTCCTCTTTGTCAGTTTTGGGACCGTCACTTTTTCCCGTTCTGTCAGCATCTGCCTGATTTCTGTCACTGCCCTGTTTACTTTTTCTTCACTGGCTTTTTTATTGCAGGCTATCATCGAATCGTATTTTTTCATATTCTTCCTCCCATCCTTCCAGACATTCCAGTACCATCTTAGATAATCGGTTTCTTGTTTTTCGTGTATCATCTGCCAGTATTTTGTTGCTCATCTTTCTGTAATACTTTACATTTCTCAGGCTTCTATGCCCCAGTAGTCTTGCGATTGTCCAGTCATCCACATGCATCTCGGCAAGCTTCATGCCATAAATATGCCGATACATGTGAGAACCGAATCCAAAATATTCTCCCTTATCATCTCGGAGATTTTCCTGATATATTTTATCTGTAATTTTTTGCTGGACTGTAGCATATTTCATTGGTTTTGAAGGATCACTTAAACTTGTAAAAATGTATTTACCTTTTCCGTGCTCCTTTTCTCTGTATCGAATCGCTTCCTTTATTAAGGCAGCCAGTTCCTGACTAATCGGTTTTTCATAAAAATGTGTTTTCATTTGGTGGATCTGTATTATGGTTTCACCGTCTTTTTCAATCAGGCAGTCTGTCCTGAGTGTCAGTGTATCTGACATTCTTGTTCCAAGCATTTGATGAATAAGCATAAGTCTCGCCGTCTGCACATCCACTTTCGTAAGGAAAGCATTAAATCGCTTTAATTCCTGATCGGAATAAATTTTGATTTCTCCCCTTATATCTGGTGGAATATCCCGATTCAAAATTAAATCCTTTACCTGCGGATATTGATAGACGTCAGCTACCATATTCAGCAATGCCCGCAGTCTCGTCAGCTCCGCCCGATATCTTTTTGTCCCGGTATCTTCTGTTTTCATGTATATCAAATACTCTTCCATGATTTTCCTGTCCAGCTTTGAGCAGGAATCTACTTCTTTATTGTTTTCCTTCAGATATCTTGAAAACCTTCGAATGGCAGTCATTTCTTTTTTTACAGTACCGATGCTTTCTGTTTTCAGTTGAAAATAAATTGCCTTTTTTACTTCCTCTCTGAGATCCTGTTGGGAGATTTCCTTAAAATTTATAATTCTGGTCGTGCGCGTCAGATCCTGTTTCACTTGCATATCAAGTTTTTCAAGTTGCCAGACATCCTTTGTCATCTCATCTACATCAGCATCTCTTAAATCAAGGAAATAATCTATTAATCGGTCAATATAGTGTAATGTCTTTGCCTGTGATACCGTTTCATTCCCACAATGGGATTTTGAAATTTCTGTCAGGGGCAATCCCTGCTGTAAAAGCCATATTTTCATCTGCTGCTTCCATTTTTCTTTGTCCCAGTCCAAAAAACTTTCCGGTCTGTCTCTTCTGGTTTGCAGCATTTTACATAAATGATGGTAAAATCTTCTCTCAGTATAAAATTTTTCCGCCCCAAGCTGTTGTCCTCTGTATTTCAGGAACTTCCTCATTTCTTTCTGCATCTGTACAGACGGCAGTAAATCAAGGTCATACGAAGGTTCTGTTCCCATTCGTATTTTTGAAATTTCACTTGCTTTCTCATAGGAGTCCAATTTTTTTATGTAAAATTTATTTTCCACGTTTGCACTTCTTGATTCCTGATGCCAGGCTGTTTTCTCCTTTCCTGAAAAACTCCTGATTCGCTGCTGAAATTTTCTTTGGCATAAAATCCACATACTGCTGTGTCATCTCTTCATAATCATGTCCCAGATAGTCCCGGATACTCTGAAGAGGGACTTCGTCATCATATAACAGAGTCGCTATCGTATGGCGGAAATCATGTGATTTAAAATCATACCCTTTGAAAATATCCTGCCTCTTATTAAACAGTTCTTTCATTTGCCACTTAAACGAACCATACTGATATGCCCCTCCCCGTTTGTTTTGAAAAACATAATCCTCACTTCCAATATGATATTTTTCCAAATATCTTTTCATAATCTTATAAAGAACATCTGGAATCGGTACTCTTTTGTATGTTCGCATTTTCATCTGATAAACCTGTATCCACGCATCTCTTCCCTGCCAGGAATAAGCATCCCCTTTCAGGGTGCATACTTCACTGATCCTTAGTCCAATCAGCATAGAATGTAAAAGGATCAATCTTGGAATTTCAGGGAAATTTTTTAATTCTCTCAGAATCCTCTCATATATTTCCATCTCTACGCTTCGGTTATTATGACAATGTATTTCTTTTTTCAAATAATACTCATAACGAAATGGTATCCTGTCTATGATTTCTTTCGTCTGCAGATATTCATATAGCTGATAGATTGCTATAACAATATCATTAAAATAAGAAGCTTCTTTTAACTCAATTATCTGGAAATATTTTTTTATTTCGGTTTCTGATGCAAGTTTCAGCTCCATCGCGGTTTCTTTTTCCATCCACATGACAAATGCCAGAATCCTGTAGAATTCGGCTTGTATGCCACTCATTGCCAAATGTGTAACACCCAGACAGTATTTCATGTATTCCTGCAAAATTTCCCGGTTCTCTCTTTTTTCTATGCCCATAAAGGAAAATTTTTTCACAGGATTGGATGGGTTGACTCTATATTGTTCCAGATGCAGTCTTTCCAAATACCAGACTGTTGAATCCCATAAAATATTCTTGGCATGGCAGAAAAGATATTTCTGACATTCTCGGAGTTCTCTTTCTGCAAGCTCTTTTGCATATGCCGTATCTGCATATTTTTCAAGTTTATCGGCCTGTACCTGTGTAATATATCTTAAATCCTCAATATGTTCCTGCATACAAAATTGATATACCACCTTCAAACCGTTTAACCGCATTGTGCATTCTCTCAGCATTATGTCACGCAGTACGACATCTTCGATAATTTCTAAAAGCTGACGCTTGCATAGCTCTGAGCCGTTTACACGAAAATCCCAAACTAATTTATCAATGGCAACTTTGCAGTCATATCTTTCTGCGATTGCCGGATTTGGGTGATATGGTAAAAAGAGCAGTTCGCGGATTAAATCTGTATTCTTTGCTATCTCCTGCTTTCCTTTTAACGTATTGGCATGCTTTCTGATTGCATATAATTTTGCCTTATCCATTCCACGTAAATAACTGCGTACTGCTGAATCAGAATAAGTGCTTTTCAGATATTTCCGATAATCCACTCTAAGCTCATAATCGATGTCTGCTATATGCCACACTTCATTTTTTACCAAGTATGCTTTCAGACAGCCTTTTCCAGAGTTGCTGTCCATGCTTTCATCTAATTCCCGGCTCAGTTCTTCTATCTTCTTTTCCCGTTCTTCACTTGATGTCCATTGTTCTTCCGGCTCCCAAGCAAACACCCTTCTTGCCGGCATCTATCTTCACCTCCTGCTTTCCAAAAACTGTTCTACTCCGTAAAGTTTGGAATATCGGCGGTAAAATTCCTGACTTGCTGTTTTCAGCTTGTCATCTAAAACATTCAGATATCGTATGGTTGTATCGAGATGCTTGTGTCCCAGTGCCTGGCTGATCATTTCCAGCGGCCAGTCTGCTTCCCACCTCGTATTTGCATAATATCTTCGAAGCATGTGCGGTGTGATCTTGATCCCAGTCTTTTTCTCCATGCGTTCAAACATATCGTAGACGCTGTCTACTCTTAACGGCTTCCCTATGGTATCCCCTTTGATGTTAATAAACAGGTATTCCTGTTTTTGCAGGATGTCCCAGTATTCCCCGATATAATAAAGCAGGAATTCAAAGGTATCATCGCTCACCCGTCCTCTTCGCTCTTCGGCATTTTTTGCTCTTGCATCGTTTTCATTATCATCCCGGAAGTCTACCCGGATCTCATGGTTTTCGTAATCGATGTCTTTGGTATAATCAATTCCCAAAATTTCACCGATGCGGAATCCCAGTTCCGATGTCAGTAAGATCAACACCTGATCCCTGCAGTTTGTACAGGCTTCTAAAATCGTTACGATTTCGTTCCGTTCGGCTGCCCGGACGTTTCGTTCCTCTTCTTTTAAGTATCCTTTAAATGACCGGGAGCGGATGGTTCTTCTGACCCCGATGGCATTTGCCTTTGTGATCGGCTGATTATAGGATAATACCGACAGGCAGGAACCGTTATTTCTGACTACTTCTAAAAAAGAATAAAACCTGAACACTTCTTTTAAGTAAGCGTTACAGGTTTTATTCTGCGGTTCTTTATCCAAATTGTCGGTATGTTTCCCAGCTTTCAGCCATTTCAGATATTCTGCGAAAAAATCATATTGCGTTTCGTAATCCATTCCATAGACATCTTCTGCTTCATGTTCTTCTTCCAGCAGATATTCCCAGTAGTAGGCAAGGGCAAATGCATTTCTCCGTATAGTATTCGGGGAACGGTTTGCCCGCACCTGATGCATTAGATACTTGCTTGGCAGCAACACAATTTCCAGTGTTTCCATATCCCGTATAAAGAAATATTTTACGGAACCTTCTCGCTGCATTTCCACTTTATATCGCTTCATGTTGTCTGCCTCCTTTCCTCTAACGCTATACACAGTATACCCAACTCATGCCAATAAAGCTATCACCAATACCACCAATTCGCTCCAAACCGCCCCTGAAATACCACTAAACTTTTTGTCCTGTCTGCTACCCGGATCTGGGCAGAACCAATAACGCCACGGATGTTCTCAGCTATAGTACCGCTCCACTTTCCGGCTTCGGATAAAATTTTCTACTTCTTCGATCCGTTCTGCCATTTGGCACTTTGGCAGTGCTTCCAGAACATCACTCCGATACCTGCCTTTCTTTGCTGTCCGGTGATCCAAAATGGACACAACGCAGGTGTCCTGCTCCGTGCGGATTGCCCGGCCGAATCCCTGCCGCAGCTTCTTCTGCATATCCGGGACTACGATGGTCTGGATGTAGGATTCCAGGGATCGGTACTGCTCCTTTTGTGCTTCATGGATGGGGTCCGGAACAGAAAATGGCAGTTTTACGATGATGAGAGACGATACCATGTCCCCCGGAAAGTCCACACCTTCCCAGCAGGAGCCGGCTGCGAACAGCACTGCATTCTCCATCTTCTTAAACCGTGCAATCTCTTCCTGGGAGTTTCTCCATACCTGCACCATCGGGAACGGGATCTGATCCCGCAAAAGCTGATGCACATTTCCCATCAGGGTATAAGATGTGAACAGTACCAGCGTATGCCCGTAAGTGGAACACACCAGATCACGGATCTGCCCGGCAAGCTGCTCGGCCTCTTCCCTGCTTCCCTTTTTCATAGGTCTTAAATGCTCCGGGATGTAAAGCAGACAGTTCTCTTTGTAACAGAATGGGGATTCTGCCACACACTCCCGGACGCCCGTTTCTTTTTCCAGCCCGGTCATCTGTCTGGTTCTTGCAAACCCGTTCCCGGCTTTTAAGGTGCCGCTGGTTAAGATCGCCGGAAATCCCCGGCTCCATAAAGTCGCATCCAGATACTTCGGGATCTCCCGGTTGACTGCCATAAAGGTTAAATGTCCCCGGCTGTCCTGCTGTAAAAACAAAATATATCGCTTGTCGTTCTTTAAAAACCATCCGAACAGCTCTTCCATCTCTTCCATCCGCCGAAAGATCCAGTAAGGAATATTCCCGGCAAGCCTTTTGATCATAAGCTGAAGCCTTTCCTGCATCTGGGCTAAGGCTGTGCCAGCTCCCGGCGGAAAATAAAAACTTTCTTTTCCAGCCATGTCCTCTGTGCCATCTTTCCGATGCTTTCGGATCTCCGCCTGAAGTGCAGAAAACCCTTCCATCAGCCGTTTTCCATCCGTGCCTTTATGCTCTCTGCCTAAAAAGTAAGCAATCTCCTGCACATCTTCCCTTCCAATGCTTCTTCCATACATCTGGCTGGCGGCTTCCGGGAGTTTATGGGCCTCATCCACAACCAGAGCCCTGTAATCTGCCAGAAGCGGCCGGTACCCATTTGCCCGGTGCATGGCATCTGCCAGAAGATAATTGTGATTGCAAATCTGTAAAAAAATGTCCTCTTTCCTGGAACTATCCAGATGCTTCTGATAACGGCATTCTACTTTTCCCGGACACTCCCTAGGGCAGAATTTTGGTACGCACACCAGCCTGCGGTCAAAACCGCTCAGGTTATGTACGGAATCTAAATCAAAGTTATGCCGGAGGGACTTCAATGCCTCCATCTGTGCCTGATTTTTATTCTTGTCCCGGACTGCCTCTAATCTCTGGGCCAGCCTGTAATCGCATACAAAATGTTCCTTTCCCTTGCGGACGACTGCTTTTAATTCTCCCTGAAGCAGATCTGCTTTTAACAGTACATCCGATAAGAAAGGAACATATTCCTCTATGATGGCTTTCTGTAAGGCGATACTGGAAGTGGATACCACTACAGACCGCCTGTCACATCCCGAATAACCGGAATGCAGTACACTATATTTCCGCATCAGGATGCAGGCTGTCAGATAGGCATAGGTCTTTCCGATGCCGACTCCTGCATCACAGAGCGTGATTTCATTTTTCATAAGGGCATCCAGCATTTCATGGCAGAGACGGATCTGTTCTTCCCTTACATGAAGCCCGGCTTCCGGGAGAAGCTCCCGAAAGATCTGTTCCACTTCGCCATGTGCCCTTTTCTGATATTCATTTTTATAACACATTACTTCTCCTTGCCAGAAAGCTTATCTTACCGTACCCTTACGGACGGGTCTGGTCGCTTCCGGTGTATTCTGTCCCTGTTCCTGCATTTTCTTTATGGCAGCATTCCCTCTTGCCATCATCCTTCGGATATCCGTCCGGGAAACATTCCATGTCCTTACTTTCTGAGGAGCTTTCCTTACCTGCTCGGACAAATGGCATTCACAGAGTTTCGGATATACCACCATTGCTTCCGGTAATTCCAGCGGATACTCGATCATGGGATGGTACACAATATCCCGGATCACCTGCTCATAACATTCCATCTGCATTCTTGCCGTACTGTCCTGATAGATATTTTTCCCTTTCATGGCACTGTAGACCTGCGATGAGATGTATCCCAACGCTTCAAAACTACAGTACCCATACGGAGTCACGCCGGAAAGGGAATCCGGATCTTTTAAGGCATTCAGATAAACTTCTTTTCCCTGGGCGATCAGCCACATCCGAAAATCGGAAAAACTGTCATCACTGCACCCTGCTTCCATCATAATACCTGCCGCTGTCCATAAGCCGTACTTATAAGCCGCATCCCGGTAACTGTAAACAAGATTGTGGAATTGGAGGACATCCTCCGGTGTCATATAGAAGAGCTGCTGCTTGATCCACACTGCCGAAGCATCCAGATCGGTGCCGCACACTTCCTTTGCTTTTTCAATCAGATTCCAGAATTGATCCTTGCTCATTCCACTTCTTTTTGTTTCTTCCATCTGTTCTCTCCCCTTGATGTGACGTTAATACCACAAGAATACGGCTGTAGTCTCCCACAGCCGCATGGTATCTGATATCAACGACACACTTCTTCATTGATTTCTTTTTTATCTTGCTGTTCCGCATTTGACCTCGCACCCCCGGAACTATCCCTGTATTTCTTCTGGGAAAGGGGACACTACAGGCGGGCGGCTGGCCTGCCGCCGCTCACAGATGTCCTGAGGGTCTTTCTGATTACAACCCGGAGTCCATCTTCCGCTCTTTGGCTGGTAACGTGTATCATTATCCCCCGTCCGTGATCCTGGCGAAAGGCTGCCACCGCCTTATTCACAGCTATGCTTCCTCGCTCCAAGTCTAAGAATCTTTACCCTATACTTAATCATGGCGCTCATGCTGTCACGCTTCTACGGTTGGGAACGTACCTGTAGTGCCGATATTCACTTGCCAAAGAACAGCCGAGGGATGTCCCTCTGCTTACTAGCCGATAGCAGTGTATATTTTTATTCATCCTACAGAAAAATTTTTTATCTTGCATCCCCGGATCTTTTTTTCTTCTTTGCCGGATGCTTCTGCTGTGCATCGTTCTTCTGGCTTTTCTTCTGTTCTTTTTGTTCCTGCGGCGGCATCTTCATCACATGGAGTTCTCCGTTAAACAGAGTAAAAATTTCCGGTGACTGATATTTTTCTTTAAACTTTTCAATCTGCTCCGGTGTCAGCGAAGTAAAATCATCTTCTGTCAGCCCTACCACAAGGAAAGTTCCGGCTATGGCATCATAAATCTGTCCGTGGTCATCATATAACGCCCGATTCAGTGGCAATCCCTCAAATTTTCCATTACCGTTTAAAAGGATTCCAACTTCATCTTCAAACGGATAGGTCATTTCAATGTCACCGCCTACTGCCTGCTGCAGATTCTCCAGCTCATTCGGGATGCTTTTGACATAAGGTGCTTTCATCGGCTCAACTATCAGTACCGTCATCATTTCTTCCTGCATTTCGGACACTTCTTTTTCATCCATCGTATCAATCCTCCTGTCTGTTCGTTCTAATCATCAGCCGGGCAAAAGGGAGGATTTTATTCACACCGCATGGATTTTCTGATTTTTTCCCGTAATCTCCGCAGTCTTGTATAAACCGTCTGCTCCGGCAGTTCCATGTGATGGCTGATCTCTTTTGGTGCATATCCCATCATCTTCAGGACAATCATCTGAAGGGTTTTCTTATCAGTTGATAACAGAATCTGAAGCAGTTCTTCATTCTCTACGGTATCCAGCAGGGCTTCCACGCTCTCTGGCTGGGACTCTTTCGTTTCTTTTTCTTCCAAGAGCAGTTCCATGCAGTCCAGAAGTGAGGTCTGGTGTTCCCGGAATCTCCGCTCTGCCTTGAAATCCTCCCAGTCATACTCCCGGAGCTTCTGGATCGTCTCTTCTTCCACGCCCTGTTCACGCAGAATCTTCTCTTCCTCTGCTTTCCACTGGTTCCATCTATATTCTTCTTTTGCTTTATTGTAAGCCACTTATGTTTTCCTCCGATCTGAATTTTTGCGAAATCAAATCGGAGTGTGGCGGTGACCTGGCTCGTTCTTCCTGTCTACAGGAATGTCCGGCATCTCTGCTGTCTCCCTGCAAACACGGATCTCCTTTGTCATCATATCTTTACAAAGGCACAGTGTATCGGATGCACCTGTCAGCTAACGGTCAGAAACCTGTCAATTGACGGTCAGTTTTTATCACCTTCTTTCCAGAATAAATAAAAATAAGACGGACAATCTTTTTACGGATCATTCGCCTTACTTCTTTTCGCTTTCTTTATTCAATTCAAATTTGTAACCTATATCCCTGACACTGATGATGCAATTCCCGGCACCATCTTCAACGACATTCAGCTTTTTTCTCAATCGCTTTACCAGACACCATATGATATTTTTAATATCACCAACAGGATAATCTTTCCAGACAAGCTGGTAAATCTGTTCAAACGTGTATACTCTCATCGGTGTCGCTGCTAATAAGTATAAAAAATTATATTCTTGTCGTGTTAAATGTAACGCTACATCATTCCAAAATACTTTATGTTTCTTATGATCCATTACAAGTTTTCCTTTATCAATCATCGTTTCGGATTGCTTTTGAGTTATTTTTTGTTTATTATTTCGTCGTGCCAATGAAAAAATCTGCAGATCTACTTCTTCTGTAGTGCTATTTATATCCATTACACAGTCTGCACCAGCGTATATTAATTCTTTTTTCCATGACATACACAATAAAGAAGAAGTATCCGTCAAAATAATAATTGGTATCTGCGTTATCTTTCTAATAGCAGATATAATATTACTTATGTTCTCTTTATAAATGATCACTCCTATTATAAGCACATCATAAGAAAATAAACTCAAATTATGCAATAAAATTTGTAGATTTTCTGCATAATCTGAGTTTACCTCATTGAATAGTTTTTGATATGATTGATTGTCAAAATATGCTAATATTTTGTATTTTGTGTCTTTCATATTTCTATTTTAAAAAAGCAACACTTTCTATTTCTTCACAGGAAAATCATCAAATGCATTGTCATTTTTTGCAAAGCACACTTTCTTGCCGCATGCTCTGATATTCGCATGTGATCAGGTACAAATGTGGGGCATTCATATTGCCCTATAATTTCCAACTTTTAATGGATTTTTCTTTTTCCCACATAGTTTTATAAAGAGGCACTGATTGCAATAATTCATCATGTTTTCCGCAGCCCTGCAAAACACCGTCAGATAAAACAAGTATTTGATCTGCATTTTGGATATAGGACAAAGTGTGTGATACAAGGAACACCGTTTTCCCCTTAATCATTTCTTCTATGCCCTTTTGTATTGCTACGGCATTTTCAGCATCCAGACTGGAAAGCGCCTCATCCAAAAGAATGATCGGGGAATCTTTCAAAATTGCCCTCGCAATAGCGACACGCTGACGCTCACCACCGGAAAGGCTTGCACCGCCCTCGCTGATAACCGTTTGATAACCCTGTGGGAGTTTTTCTATAAATTCGTGACAGTGAGCCTTTTTTGCCGCCTCTATTACCTGCTCGTCCGTTGCGCTCTGGTTTCCCATCCGAATATTATTCATCATGGTATCCTGAAAAAGATATACTTCCTGAAAAACGATACTCACATGACGCACCAGATCACTATGCTTTAATGTTGCCGCATCTTTCCCATTCAACAGAATCCGCCCGTTTTTCGGCGTCACGAATCCCAGAATCAAATTAAGGAGAGTAGATTTGCCGCTTCCAGAAGGACCAACCAATGCAGTGATCGTTCCGGGGTTAGCTGAAAAACTTACATGACTAACTGCTTCACGCTTTCCATCATAGCTAAACGATACATTTTCAAACCGTACATCGGCTTGTGTATCGGCAAACTGTGTAATTCCCTGTTTTTCATTTTCAGTCGGCAGGTTGTTAATTTCCGCTATATTATCCAACGATGCGTTTGCAAGATTCATCATTGCAAAGGAACCCATCAGAGCTTCCAGCGGACGGTAAAAAATAATACCCATGATTGCAAAAAACAAATAGGTTGCCGAGGCTAATGAACCAGAACGAACCATTGTAATGCCAACACCCAAACTCAAAAACAGCCCCAGATTCAGGCAGATCTTATAACCCATACTCCAATTCGTCAGCGTCGATTCATAACGGCCAGAAGCTGTGCAATATCCGTCCACCTGATTCTCTACGAGCTTACCGGTTTGTTCCAGCCGGTATGCCTTGATCGTTTCCATACCCTGTACATATTCCAGCGTGGAATCAATCATTGCCACCTGTGCATTTTTCTTCTGCTCTCCCAGTTGAACCATGCTCTTTTGAAACTGCTGGTAGAGGATATAACCGGGGATGATTCCCACAAACAGAAGAAGCGCCATACGCCAGTCCACACTAAGCAGCATCAGAGCAAATACAACCGTCATGATCATGCTGGAAACGAAACCGGCAATAATCTCCATGATATTCATTTCCACAAAACTTAAATCAGTTGTAAACAAAGATGTAAGCTGGCTGATCTTGTCTTTTGTAAAGTAGTATAGCGGAAACTGTTTGATTTTTGCCGCAATCGAAAGGCGTTCATCCCGCATCATGGCATAAGATACCGGGCGCTGTTTTGCAATCGTAAAGTAATAAAAAACAAAATGCAGGACAGTATAAACCAGAAACATAAGGCTATACTGTATCAGTTTTTCCCTTGTAAACGAACCGCCCAAAATATCTTTTATCGCAAGGAACAGCATGAAATATATCGCGCCCTCACAAATTGAGGTCAACGCCTGAAACAGCCACGCAAGATAAAGCTGCTTTTTACGCTCGCCTGCAAGTTCTAAGAATTTCCGTATCATAGCAATCATGCGTTTACACCTCCCATTTTCCATTGATCGGATTGCTCAAAGGCCGCCCACATATCCTGATACGGGGAGCAACATCTTATCAATTCATCATGTGTGCCGCAATCAATCACTTTGCCTTGTTCCAGAACCACAATCGAATCAGCTTCCTTGATACTGGAAAGACGGTGCGCTATTACGAGTACGGTTTTTCCCTCTGATAATTTAGCCAGCGCCTTTTGCAGTAAATCTTCATTGTCGGCGTCAATGTAAGCCGTTGCCTCGTCAAGAATCACAATCGGCGCATTTTTCAGAATTGCCCTTGCCAATGTGATTCTCTGTTTTTCGCCACCGCTCAACTTGGTTTCCTTGTCTATCACTGTGTCATAGTCCTTTGGAAGCCGCATAATAAAGTCGTGACATACGGCATCCTTTGCTGCCTGCATCATTTCTTCCTCCGTGGCCTCTTGGTTTCCCATCATAATGTTTTCCCGGATACTCTTTTTGAACAGGAACGTATTCTGGGTCACAAAGGAGATCTGGGACATCAGATCGGATAGCGGAATCTGGTTCAGCGGTACGCCTCCCAGGCAAATCTGTCCCTCGGTTATATCCCAAAACCGGCAGATCAGGCTGGCCGCCGTACTTTTACCGCTGCCGGAAACACCGACGAGCGCAGTTACTTTTCCATCAGGAACAGTAAATGAGACATCTTTTAATACCGGCTGTCCTTCCCCATAGGAAAATGTAACGTGTTCAAACACAATCGTGTGGTCGGAAAGTTCTGCCTTCGAGGTCATATCCGCCATTTCATCCAGCTTCAGAATTTCGTCTATCTTTTTTGCAACAGAAGCGTTCATGCCGATATAATCAAAGTTATTAGAAACAGTTTCCAACGGAATCAGCATGGCAAGCCCCATAAACAGATACATAATATAGCTGGCCGCTGTCACGCTGCCGGAGAGGTACATCAAACCAGCAAGTGGAAACAAGAACACAAGGTTGCTGTTTAAGTCGGCATGATTGAAAGCAACATATTTCAAGCAGCTTTGAAACCACTCTGTTACAACGGTGCTGTAAGTGCGGATGCTTTCTGACAGGCGGCCATAAGTGGATTCGTCGGCGGCAAATATCTTCAGTTCTTTCATACCGTTGACATATTCCACCGTCTTAACGCTGACGTCGGCAAACGCCTGATTAAATTCGTCCATTTTTTTCATCTGAACGATAATCATAAGAATACCGACAAGAATAAACAGAACGACCGGAATCAGCATGATACCGGCTACCCTAATGTCCAATATCGCCAGCAGGATTTCCATACATAGCGGTACAGCGAGACCAGAAATAATCTCTGGAATGTTATGGGCGTAAAATGTCTCCAACTGTTCCATATTGTCCATAATGATCGTTTTGACCTGCCCGGATGCCGTTGTTTTCACATAGCCCATTGGTAAACGGGCAATTTTACGGAACAGCTTTTTACGGGTTTCCCCCAATGTCTGGTAGGCTACCTTGTGAGAGATTTTTGTGCCGGTTCCAAACAGCAGATGTTTCAAAATGATTGCTACAGCAATCAGGCACACATATTGAAAAAGGTTCTCTGTCCGTTCATCCAGGAAACAGGTCACAATACCCCAAACGCCTAAATAGGGCAGGATGCCGCACAAAACAGACAGGACGCAACAGATCACCGCACCAATCAGGCGGCGCTTATTTTTCTTATCAATTAGTCCAAACAGGGCTTTTACATCACTCATTACAATTCATCTCCTCCTTGCGGAATAGTGAAATTCCAAAATCTGTCCGATACTCCATTTTGCCAACCAGGTATAGCAATAGTTCCATGACTTTAATACGCATAAGGTAATTGCGGTACTGTTCCGGCAGCAAGAGCAGTTCGGTAAAAATATGCTCCACACTTTTTGTTGCGGGTGCTATAAAGCATCCGCCCGCTGTAAAAAGTCCTTGAAAATCCATGTCCTCGTCAAACGCGATTGTTCCCAGCATGATATTCAGGCTGTTTATGATCTGCGGCAGATAAGCCACCACTGAAACACCAACAAAAGGTTCTTCTCCAAAATCACAGCTTTTCAGGTGGCTTGCACCATTGAAAACAGAAATATAATGGTCGCTCATAATCATCTCCAGCTGGTCGCTGAACAGCATATTCACTCGCCCCTGAAAGCAATAGGTGACTTCAATAAAACGATCTATACATTGGATATTTTTTTGAATTGGAGTTGTGATATGAACATTGCTATAAACAATTTCAGCACCAGGCATCACTTCAAAGCTCTGCATGGTGCCTTTCCCAAATTTGGGAGAAATTGTATATATCTTTGAATCCTTTTCAACGGAACAGTTACCAATCAGCTCATGGAAGAACAGGAGGTCATTTTCCATTCTCCTCAAGGTTCTGCCTCCTTTCTGACCGCAAGAAAAAATCATGTAGTCGATGCAGATTGTCGGGGGAAAGTGGGTAATCTTCCTGCTGTTTTCCGTTATCTAAATGAATCACTCTTGTACAGGCTGCCGCTAAAAATTCGTAATCATGGGTTACAACAAAAATTACCTTTCCCATTTTGGAAAGCGTTTGAAATAACCCCGCAACCTGAATCATGCTGTCATAATCAAGTCCGCTAGTTGGTTCATCAAAAATTAAAACATCCTTACAGCATACCATACTGACCGCCACGGCTGCACGCTGCTTCTGCCCCCCGGAAAGTGTATTGGGATGATGAGTACGGTACTCATAAATACCCAGCCGTTCCATTGCCTGTTTTGCTGCATCCAGATCAGGATGCTTAATTCCAAATACACATTCCTTTTCCAATGTATCGGCAAATAACTGATAGCTTACGTCCTGCATCACCATATAGGAGCGTTTTAACCGGCTCTTTGCGTTCAGTTCTTTACCATCCCAAAGAATTTGTCCCGTACAGTTTGTGTGCAGGCCGCATAGTGTTCTGGAAAATGTAGATTTCCCGGCTCCGTTATGGCCGATAATTCCTATGATTTCTCCCGGTGCCGCACTCAAATTCAAATCGTCTAGAACCGGCTTTTTCTTATAGAACAAGGATAAGTTCCTGACTTCCAAAATCGGCTTTTGAGAATTTTCAGCAAAGGCTCTTGGCTGTACCTTTGACAAATCTAAAGCGCGAAGTCCCATACTATGCCGCTGTTCTTCAGGAATAGAAAGAAACTGGCTTGGAGAAAACACAGCAGATATAGCCCCGTTTTCCATATACGCAATGCGGTCAACTAATTCCCTCAGATAATAAATCCTATGTTCTGCAATTAGAATGGTCTTGCCTTGTTTCTTTAGGAGTTCAAGTGTACGCCGCAAATCCTCAATAGCATCCATATCCAGATTGGACGATGGTTCATCTAACAAGTAAATACTCGGAGACATAGCATAGATGGACGCAAACGCCACCTTTTGTTTTTCACCGCCAGACAATTCAAATATGCTTCTCCCGGTCAGATGGGCTATATCCAAATCCGCAACTGTCTTTGAAATGCGTTCTTTCATTTTTTCTCTTGGATAAGTCAGATTTTCCATTCCAAAGGAGATTTCACTGTCTGTATCTACATTAAAAAATTGAGAGCGTGGATTTTGGAATACAGACCCCACATACTCGGACACTTCGTATATGGGATAATCCTGTATATCTTTACCGTCAACATAGGTTGTGCCGGTAACTTCTCCCGGATAAAAGTATGGAATCAGTCCATTCACAAGACGGGTCAATGTGGTTTTCCCACAGCCGCTTCGCCCACACAACAGCACACACTCGCCTTTGTTGATTGTCAAATCAACATCGCGCAGTCCGCCATTTTGTAATGATTCCTGATAGGTAAAAGAAACCTTGTCAAAACGGATCATTAGCCTGCACCCCCTTTCAATTTCAGCCAGATTGACACTGACATAAACAAAGTGAACAGGATAAAGCATACAGCATCCGCAACATTAAAGTGGATTTCCTGCAAGCAGGTTCGGGGCTTCGGATTTTCCAGCCCCCTTGTAACAGCCGCCGCCGATAATTCATCCGCCACTTTCAGTGCTGACATCATCATCGGAACATAGATACATTCCGCTGTTCGGGCCGGATGGGTTAGCAGACTTTTTACGGTTGGAGCTACATCGCGCATCCGCATGGCATCGCTGATATAGCCCCAGTCCTCATGCACCATAGGAAAATAACGGAGCATGACCGTCAGAGGAATAACCATTGCTTTTGGCATATGAATACGGTTCATGGTCGCCATAAATTCATTTACCCTTGTCGTGCTGACTAAAATACCTCCGAGCATGGCACAAGGAAAGATTTTACGGATAAATACGGTAAATGTTACAATCGCAATCTGCAAAGTCCCTGTCAAATAATTTGTTCCAATGATATGCAGAACAACCATTCCCGCATAGATAGCAGCCATTCTTACCGTAAACCGCTTTGCTCCTACAAGGACGCCGAGAATCACAACGCATACAACCAGCGCAATCTCATAGAGTAAAGAGGGCGCAAGGAACAACGCAACATTTCCGACGATCAACAGATATAGTTTTGTGCGAGGGTCTAAATGTAATGTGGCAAGTGTGTCTTTTGTTTGCAGTTGCATCTCCATTACACTACTCCGGCCTTTTCAAAATGCTTTTTCAATAGTTTCTGGCCTACAAGACCGCTGATAGCAGCACAGATCAACACGCCGATAATCATTGCCGGGAGCATCCAGTTTTGCGCGGTTGAAACCATTGTGTCCATATAGGTCTGTTCTGTTCCCTTTTCTACCAAATATTGCACATAGGCGTCGCGGTCAAACCAAAGCATACCGTAGGAGAAAACTGGGCTGAGAACAAAAATCATGTAGGACAACAGGTTACGCCCTTTGTTTCTAAAGTTCCCGGAACCGGCCAGCAGATCGGCCACAACGCCGAGAATACAATATGCCAAACACATAGACCAGTACATACCGAGTACGAACAGTACACCTCCTACCAAAATACCGGTGACAATGATTGGGCCATGCTTCGGCACCTTCGCCAGTATCAGCATATAAACCGGGCCGCACAGCAGCGCAATAGACAGCGGGCAAAGGAAAGTCAGTACAGGGAAGAACCCAAAGATAGCTTCGCCAATCATGGCGCATACCATGTACAAAGCAGCAAGGATGCCGGTGGTAATCAAATCACGCACAGATAGCCCTTTTTTCATTTGTTGTGAATTAGACATTTTCAACGTCCTCCTATTTATTATTTGCTGGCAGAAGCCTCATTGACCTACGCACAAAATCGTGATAGAATTGCTGTGATTAGAGTCAGCTAACCAGCCAGTAATGCCATTCTACTCAGTGATTTTTTTTGTGTCAAATCCGGCAAAAAAGGTCAAAACAGGAGTTAAAAGTGGAAAAACAACCGGATATATCAGTGCTTTTTGTGGTTTTGCTGACAGCCTTTGCGACATTTTGGAGCATAAAAAAAGATACTGCGGATTATTCCGACTACATAAGAAACGGGGGTGAGCAGGATGCAGACCGATTCTACACAGGCCGCGCACGAATTAGGGGATGCTTCTTTTTATCTGCATGATTATCATTTTCGACAGGATAATCATAATGGAATCTGCACCTTGCAGCCGCAAAACAGACAAGGCTATGGAAATATCTATCAGGTTCAACCGACAGATGGATTATTCCTGTCAACCGGAAGCTGGATACCATACGCCTCAATGGAACGTAAATATGAGATCAATCAAAAGCTGGTGAAAATTTATTATTTGGAATCCGGCGGTGTTACCCTGATCCAGAATGGGCGGAAAGCCCAACCCATCACAGAGGGAATCCACCTTTATCTAAATAAGCCGTCACAGGGGCGAGTATTATATCAACCCAATATACCAATCAGCTATGCGTCAGTTTTGCTGTTTGAAGATTACATAGAGAAAAATCTGCAAGACCGTTTTACCCCGGACGATTTTGACTATGCAGAGGTTTATGATTGGAAAGCTTTTGATTATAATACCCCGGAAATTGGAACCCTGTTTTTGCAGATACGGGATAAACTGATTGCTGGCGAAACCTCCCGTCTTTACTACGAAAGCAAAGTGGGTGAACTGCTTTCTATTGTGGCAGGCAACTTTCATAAACAGCGACAGGAGATAGCATCTAAACACCAGTCTCTTTCCAAACAAGAGAAAAAGGCGCTGGAATCTGTACGTCTGGCTATTGAACAGAATATTTTAAACCCACCAGAACTCTCGCAGCTTTGCAAAATAGCAGCAATGGGACAAACTAAACTTCGAGAATCATTCAAAAAAATGTATGGTGTTCCTATTGGGACATACATTCGACAATCCAAAATGAAATATGCTTCACTGTTACTTAAAAAGAATGAATTATCAATTTCATCTATAGCCAAACATTTAGGGTATCAAAACGCAAGTAAATTTTCTAGCGCTTTTAAAAACTATTTTAATCAATCGCCTGAAATTTACCGAAAAAATAATTATAATATGCGTAAAGATTAGAATCACTTGCCATTTTTTTAGAAATTTTTTAATTATATTAATCGAGTAGGAGGCGGTGACTAACCGCCGTCCTCTCACACCACCGTGCGTACCGTTCGGTACACGGCGGTTTCAATAGTTGACGTGCACGGACTGATAGGCTGTGGCTAAATCATAGAAGCCACCGTTTATCAGTCTCTCTTTTGTCATGGCTTTCTTAACTGTTGTCAGATTCGCACAATACCAGTGTCCTCTTCGGCAGTTTGCCGCCATATTCGCATAGTATTCGTGTACTCCCATCTTTATCAGATTTCTTTTCTTTGTTTTTGGAAGTTTCCACTGTTTCCATATACACATGCGTATTCTGTGGTAGAGCCATCCGTTGATCTCTTCGATGTTGTTCTTCATGCTTGCTATTCCGTAATAGTTCAGCCATCCTCTTGCATATATCTTGATTTTCTCAAGGCTTGGCTTGATTGACTGACATCGTTTACGGGAAGACAACTCTTTCAGTCTCGACTTAAACTTTCTCCATGACTTTGGATGAACGCGAACATAAATACCCGTTCCATTCCTTCCCAATGCAAAGCCTAGATACTTAAAATTTCGGATTGCAAACACACTGACAGTACGGCTTTTCTTTCTGTTGACTGTAAGTTTCAGTTTCTCTTCAAGGTATTTCGTACTGCTTTCCAGAAGTCTCTCCGATGCCCGTTTGCTCTTCGCAAGGAGCACGATGTCATCTGCATATCTGACGCATGGGACTCCTCTCTTCAAAAACTCCTGGTCAAACTCATTGAGATAGATATTCGCCAGTAGTGGGGATAGATTTCCTCCTTGTGGCGAACCTTCCTCTGTTTCCATGACTACTCCGTTCTCCATTACCCCGCTTTTCAGATATCGCTTAATCAACTGCACCACCCGTTCGTCCTTTACATTCTTACGGAGTAAGTTAAGGAGAATTTCATGGTTCAGTGTGTCGAAGTATTTTGATAAATCTAAGGATACTGCATATGTGTATCCTTGTTCTGCATACTCTTTCACTTTTTGTATTGCGTCCTTCGCACTTCTGCCCGGACGATAGCCAAAGCTACCATCTGCAAACAGCGGTTCATAGATTGGCACTAACTCTTGCGTGATTGCCTGTTGGATTGTACGGTCTATCACCGTTGGTATACCAAGCTTTCGCACACCACCATCTGGTTTGGGAATCTCAACTCGTCTTACTGGAGACGGAGTATACTTTCCACGATAAATGCGGTCGGTTATCTCTTGTTGATGCTCCTTTAGATATGGAAGAGCCTCTTCAATGGTCATGCCATCAATTCCTGGTGCTCCCTTGTTTGCCTTAACTCTCTTATACGCTCTGTTAAAGTTATCTTTATACAGGATCGCTTCTAAAAGTCTCGGCTGTGCACTGTCTCTTTCTTTCCATATCCGATTGAATGACCTAGACGCTTTCACATACCCTTCATGTTCCGCATTATCTCTTTGCGAACAGCCATTGTTTTCAATGTTTTCTGGCATAGACGGTCATTCCTCCTTTCTCGGTCATACTCAAGACTCCTACTGATTCGGTCCTTCACCTCTCGGCTACTATGACCTCTGCTGACTTCTGTGCGTTCAGCATTGCTTTATGCAGTGGTTACCTCTTTCAAGGCGTACCGCACAGACCTCCCTAGGTACCACACGTTTCTTCCTCTCCATCCATCTGCCTCATTTATCATGCATGATTCCGTGTAGTTATTGGACTTCGACTTGGTAAGCAGCCTTATCCTCATGCATAACCTTATATGAGATTTCTGTTCGTCAGACCAGAGATTTGCCCATGAGTTAGTATGTTCCTCACATCCAGCTTCCTTCAGATTCCATCTCACGATGGACACCCTTGCCTTCGGCTATATCCTTCCCACTACCGGGCGGATTCGGGACTTTAACCCGTTAGAAACGTGCGCCGCTAGGCGCACTCACAAAAAAGAGGCGCTAAGTTTGCACCTCTTTTTATTGTAAAATTCATACTCATTCTCTAATTTGTTTTTTAGTCAAGGTAATCTAAACTATTGACTACTCTCTAAGAGTCAACATATTAATTTTCAAAGTATACCATATCCCATGATCGTTCCGTTATTGATATCGTAGCTTCTCTGGTTCACGGCATCACTGGAGTTTCCCTCTACGGTGTATACGGTACTGCCCTCGGTTTTCTCCACGATTCCTACATGGTCTGAGGTTCCATCTCCGTTCCAGTCAAAAAAGATTAGGGTTCCGGGCTCTGGCGAGTATCCTCGGCTCTTCCATTTTCCCTTGTTCTGAAACCATGCGATTCCGTCATCACACAGAGAGAACTTCGGCATCTTACCGTTTTCGATTAATCCTGCCTGATCTCCACACCAGCTGGCAAAGCAGGCACACCATGCTACATGGCTGTCAAATCCATACCACGACCAGAACTTCTGGCCACCTTCATTTCCAAGCTGGGTAAGTGCCACGGATACAATCTGGCCGTTGCCTCCAAACAGGCCGGCAAACAATCCGCCGCTAGAATAATACCGCAGGACGTGAGGGACATATTCTGGATCCCCATAGGCACTCCAGCCATGTGAAGCCGCCTGTTCATTGGAAAACTGCAAAGCGTTTTCTGCACTGTAGCCCCCATAGTTTCGGAGAGCCCACGTTATGTATCCGTTACCGTAGTTATATCCTTGCAGAGACAGTTTCAGCTTGTCCATGTCCTGGGGACTAGTGCATCCGGCTTCCTTCAGGCAGTCCGCATAATATTGGATTCCCACTTGTATGGAGTAGTCTGCATCCTGGATGGCATTGGGGCTGTTGGAGTACCGGGTGTTGTATGGGCACTCACTGCTCTGCATGGGATCGGTTCCCCGACCGCCGGATTCCTGCATCATGATCGCCTGTATCACCGAGACGTATTCGGGGATTCCATACTGATTGGCGTATTTCTGGATGGTTGATGTGTAGGAAAGGACTTCCTGGCTGAGTGCTTCGCTGCTCTCTGAGCTTCCCGAAAATGCGGCACCGCCAATAATTCCGACTATGATAACCAGAAGCAGAACCATGACCGCTCCGGCGGCTCCCAGTGCAGCTATCATGGACTGTACGGTTTTCGCTGCCGCTTCCACGGCGGCCTTGGCTGCCTTGAAGGTATTCTCCCCTGCCCTTGCCGTTTTCTGTATCCTGCGTACTCCATCGGAAGTCTGCAAAGCTGCTTTCTTCGCCGCCTGTTTCGCTGCCCTTCGTTCCATCTGCTTCTGCATCCGGGCTGTCAGGGCGTCGGAGCTGGCCACACGGAGCTTCTGTTCTGGCTGAATGCTGATCTTCGCAGACGGAGGGGCTGTCTTAATAGTACGCCTCTGTATATTCTTCGGTATCCAGCAGGGCTTCTACGCTCTCCGGCTGGGACTCTTTGGTTTCTTTTTCTTCCAGGAGCAGTTCCATACAGTCCAGAAGCGAGGTCTGGTGTTCCCGGAATCTCCGCTCTGCATTGAAATCGTCCCAGTCGTACTCCCGAAGCTTCTGGATCGTCTCTTCATCCACGCCCTGTTCACGCAGGATCTTCTCTTCCTCTGCTTTCCACTGGTTCCATCTATATTCTTCTTTTGCTTTATTGTAAGCCACTTATGTTTTCCTCCGATCTGAATTTTTGCGAAATCAAATCGGAGTGTGGCGGTGCTCTGGTCCGTTCTTCCTGTCTACAGGAATGTCCGGCATTTCTGCTGTCTCCCTGCAAACACGGATCTCCTTTGTAATCATATCTTTACAAAGGCACAGTGTATCGGATGCACCTGTCAGTTAACGGTCAGGAAACTGTCAATTGACGGTCAGTTTTTATCACCTTCTTTCCAGAATAAATAAAATAAGACGAATAATCTTTTTACGGATCATTCGCCTTACTGTTGTTCGTTTTCTTTATTCAATTCAAATTTGTAACCTATATCCCTGACACTGACGATACAATTCCCAGCACCATCTTCAACAACATTCAGCTTTTTTCTCAGTCGCTTTACCAGACACCAGATGATATTTTTAATATCACCAACAGGATAATCTTTCCAGACAAGCTGGTAAATCTGTTCAAATGTGTATACTCTCATCGGTGTCACCGCTAATAAATATAAAAAATTATATTCTTGTCGTGTTAAATGTAACGCTACATTATTCCAAAATACTTTATGTTTCTTATGATTCATTACAAGTTTTCCCTTATTAATCAGCGTTTCGGATTGCTTTTGAGTTATTTTTTGTTTATTATTTCGTCGTGCCAATGAAAAAATCTGCAGATCTACTTCTTCTGTAGTGCTATTTATATCCATTACACAGTCTGCACCAGCGTATATTAATTCTTTTTTCCATGACATACACAATAAAGAAGAAGTATCCGTCAAAATAATAATTGGTATCTGCGTTATCTTTCTAATAGCAGATATAATATTACTTATGTTCTCTTTATAAAGGATCACTCCTATTATAAGCACATCATAAGAAAATAAACTCAAATTATGCAGTAAAATTTGTAGATTTTCTGCATAATCTGAGTTTATCTCATTGAATAGTTTTCGATATGATTGATTGTCAAAATATGCTAATATCTTGTATTTTGTGTCTTTCATATTTAATCTATTTTAGCAAAGCAACATTTTCTACTTCTTCACAGGAAAATCATCAAATATATTGTCAATTTTTTGTGAAGCAATCTCTCTCATCGCATGCTCTTTCAGTTTTTGAAAACTTTCATCACTGACTGCATGTTCCATACGACAAGCATCAACTTCTGCAATTTGTGGATTAACTCCAACGGATATAAGTTGATGAGTAAAAAAACAATGGCGTTCGTAAATTTTTTCAGCCATATCCCGGCCAAGTTCTGTCAGGTGCAGATAATGCTTTTCATCCATTGTCAAAAAACCGCCCTCTCGCAAAGTTCCTACTGCGTAACATACGCTGGGTTTTGAAACCTCCATGTACCGAGCAACATCCACGGAACGCACCATACCGAGCTTCTTTTGAAGTATAAGCACGGCCTCCAAATAATCCTCTCCGGCAGTATGAAGTTTCATAGGCAGCTCCTTTCGTCATTAAGCAAGACTCCAGCCAGCCGCACTCTTTCGGATATTGACAAAATCCTGATAGATACCAGACTGTTTCAAAAGTTCCTCATGGGTTCCTTGCTGTGCAATCTGGCCGTTGTCTATAACTAAAATCTGATCGGCGTTCTGGATGGTATTTAGGCGGTGAGCGATTACAAGCAGGGTCTTTCCCTTCACCAATTCGGAAATAGCCTCCTGAATATAGCTTTCATTGTCCGTATCTACACTTGCGGTAGCTTCATCCAAAATGACAATAGGCGCGTCTTTCAGAATACAGCGGGCAATCGAAATACGCTGTTTTTCGCCGCCGGAAAGTGTTGCACCGCCCTCACCAACCACCGTTTGGAATCCGTCGGGCAAAGCCATAATGAAATCATAGCAGCGGGCTTTTCTGGCAGCCTCATAGACTTCTTCTTCCGTGGCATCCGGCTTTCCCATGATGATATTGTTGTAAATGGTGTCCTGAAACAGATACACGCGCTGGAATACCATGCTGATCTGATCCATCAATTCCGACAGAGGTACATTGCGAATATCCACGCCCCTTATCGTCACATTGCCGGATTTTACATCCCAAAGTCGCGCCAGCAAGTTTGCAATGGTGGACTTACCGCTACCGGACGGTCCAACCAGCGCTGTCATAGAATTTTTCTTCATGGCAAAACTGATATGATGCAGAACCTCTTTATCCTGATAAGCAAATGTAACATCGTTGAACAGGACTTCCGGCTGTCCCGGCTGTGCCTGAGCCGGAATATGCTGCTTGCCGTTGTCGGAAAGTTCCGGTTCATCCAATACCGCTTCAATACGATCAAGGGCAGCGTTCATAACGGTTAGTCGGGTTGCTTCTCCATAAAGAGCTTTCAGAGGTCCAAAGAGATCAAAGACAAACAGCAGCACGCCCAAAAGATAAGCCAGGGAGAGTACGCCTTCCTGATGTAAAAAAACGGATAAACCGAAGATAGCGGCAATACCCACGCCATAGAGAATGTTTAAGCCAGTGGTCCACGGTGTCATTTTCTGCTCAAACTTCGTATTGACATCCCTTGATTTTTTGAAGTTTTCCGTTAATTCGTCAGATTTTTCTCCGAGCAGATTGTAACTTTTGATAACCCCAATTCCTTCAGCAAAAGACAAGACCGCATCCGTCAAATTCTCGCTTTGGTTTTGACGCCCGACAGCCTCCTTGAAGGAAACCTTATTCATATATTTTGCAACCAGTGATGCCAGCAAGGTAATGATTACCGCAATCAGCCCAAGTCTCCAATCCAGTACGAACATAAAAACAGATAAAACAAAAGTAGACAGCATATAGCTCATCATGTTGCCAATGGTACTCATAGAAACTTCCTCAATGAATACCATATCCGTACTGAGAACAGAGCTGATTTTGCCAATATTCCCCGATGTAAAGTAACCCATCGGCATTTTTCTTAAATGATTTCCCAACTCCATCCGTTTATCAGCAAAGATCATAAATCCAGCGGCACTTTGCAGACGGTCGCTCAAATAGTGAACCACTGTCTGAACCACTACAACAGCTAATAATCCAAGTCCGACAAACAGACAGGTCTTTCCAGTCAGCGTATTATCAGCAAACCCGGCCAAGACAATAAACGCCATGAAGATCGGCATTTTGGAGAGAATGGACTCGACAAATGCACATAGAAATGCAGCCTGAATACGGCTTTTATACCTCCCGGAGAGGTTCAGGATTCTTGAAATCAATGCAAACATTTATCTTCCCTCCTTTGCAGTAGATACTTTCCACTCGGCGCTGTCCTGAGCCGCTTTCCACAACTTTTGGTATTCTGGGCAAGCTTGAATCAGCTCCTGATGTTTTCCGGTTGCCACCATCTTTCCGTGATCCATAACGCATATTTGATCTGCGTTCATTATAGCGGGAAGTTTGTGAGCGATAACTACCAAGGTTTTTCCCTCCACCAGCTCCGCAATAGCAGCCTCCATTTTTTCCTCATTTTCTGGATCAGCATAGGCCGTGGCCTCGTCAAGCACTACAATCGGGGCATCCTTCAATATTGCCCGCGCCAGGGAAATTCGCTGGCGCTGCCCCCCGGAAAGCATTTTCCCCGCATCGCCCGCCATGGAGTGAATACCTTGCGGCAGCTTTTCCAGAAACTCCATACACTGGGCTTTCTTCGCCGCCTGCATTACTTCCTCATCGGTAGCATCCAAACGTCCAAGACGGATATTTTCCAGCAGGGAGGTGTTAAACAGGTACTGATCCTGAGCCACATAGGAAATGCGGCTGTTCAATGCCTCCAGGCTCATATCACAAAGTTTCTGCCCGCCAATGGAAATGCTCCCTTTCTGCGGGTCATAGTAGTGGATCAACAGTTTTGCAAGGGTGCTCTTGCCAGAACCGGATTCACCAACCAGGGCAGTTTTTTGTCCTGCTTGTGCCACAAAGGTAATATCGTGGAGGACTTCGTTTTCCGCTATTATCGGTTTCCCATCTGGGCCAGGCTGTGTCGTCTGATACGCAAAGGAAACATGATCGTAAGAAATGTTAAAATCCTGTCCGTGGAAATCATCCTCAGCAGCTTGCAGCGGTGCCGTATTTAACATCTGTTCAAGTGCCGTGATCTTATAATTCAGATTCGGAATCGTCTCCATAAAGCCCAGTGCTTTCAGGAGAGGAATCCCAATGCTGAGGGAAAGGCAGAGGACTAAAATCAAATCAGGTAAAGTGCTTATGCCACAGAGAACAAACCATGCCCCAAGAGGCAAAGTCAGAATAACAGTGCAGGGCAGTAGACTTCCGTATATCGCCATCCAGGGCCAGGCGGCCTTATACCATGCCAAGGTATAATCCCGATAGTCCGTTACATCCTTGCGGAAGTTCTCGTAAGATTCACTCTCCCGGTTGAAAACCTTGACAACCTCCATACCATTGATGTACTCAATGATCGTGTTGTTCATTTTCTGTGCAGACTGATAGTAGGGACCCATGCGCTTCATTCCAACAGAGTACATAATGACCATGGAGAGCAGGCTGATCGGGATAGAGGCCAAAGACATAAGAGCCAGTTTCCAGTCCGCACAAAACATAGCAACATAAATCACCAGCGGGATCAGTAAATTTGCGATACCCTCCGGGACTGAATGAGCAAGGAGCAATTCCAAGCTGTCCACATCATCGACAAACAGCTTTTTGATTGTCCCTGTCCCTTTTTCCTCCACAATGCCAAGGGGAAGTTTCTCAAACTTCTTTTGCAGAGATACCCGCAGCCGGAACAATGTGTTATATGCTGCTTTATGAGAAATTGATAATCCCCATCCATAAAAAAACGCCTGCAAAACAAGACAGATCAAAACCCCTATAACACGCAATAAAACAAATTCTGTTTCAACAGAATCGCCCATAACCAATGGCGAAATGACCTGATAGGCCAGCACAAAAGGCAGGACGCCCATAAGAACGCTGACCAGTACGACAACCGTGGCCACATACATATTTTTCTTATATGGCCCTGCGTACTCAAAGATTTTTTTGAACATAAGCCCTCCTTATATTGAGCCGTACTGTCTGTGCTTCAAAAACAAGAGGCCGCCAAAGTAAAGCGGCCTCTTATCATTATCTTTCTGTCCAGTCAAGGCGGCCCTGACATTCATAATTTCTAAAATTCACTGGCGGATTCGGAAAAAATCCAAAACCTTTTTACTGCCGGATTCGTCCAATGGATAGCTTTCTTTTATTTGCCCTTTTTCCATATGGACTACATACGAACATCCCGCCATCACCAACTCCGGATCATGCGTAATAACAAGAAGCGTTTTGCCCTGATCCGCGAGTGACTTCAAACTCCGCGCAACTTCCCGCATATGTTTGAGATCAAGCCCGCTGGTTGGTTCGTCAAACACAATGATCTCCCGGTCACTCACAATGGCAGACGCGATCGCTACCCGCTGTTTTTGCCCGCCGGAAAGAGAAAGCGGGTGCCTGTCTTTATATTCCAGCAGATCAAACTGTTTAAGGATTTTATCCACAACAGTTTCATCCTCGTTGTCAATGCTCAGAAGCACTTCATCCGTCACGCTTTCGGTAAATAGCTGATGGCTGGTATCCTGCATTACCATGTAGCAATGTTTGAGCCGGGCTTTCCAATCAAGGGTTTTCCCGTCAACCTGCAAAAGGCCACACTTCTTTTCCAGTCCGCAAATACAGCGGGCCAGAGTAGATTTTCCAGCGCCATTCAGACCGATAATGGCAATCGTTTCTCCAACCGGCAGTTCTGCACTCGGAATATGGAGGCTTTCCGGTTCCCGCTTTTTATACGCAAAGCAGAAATTTTGAAATTCCATCTGTTTAGCTGTATGCGCCTGATACTGATTCGCAGGCTTCAACTTCGAGAGAGAAAACGGCCGCAGCCCCATTTCTTTTCGAGTGCCATCCGATAAGCTGTCAAATTCAGCAGGCGTGTATTCCCGTTCAATCTCCCCATCTTTTACATACAGCACACGATCTGCAAGATCGTGAAGGTAGTAAAGGCGGTGTTCTGCGATCAGAATTGTTTTGCCCTGCTTTTTCCAGAGGCTCAGGACCTGCCGCAGGTCATCAATAGCAGCCATATCCAAATTAGAAGATGGTTCGTCCAGGACCATAATTCCCGGCAGCAATACACTTGATGAAGCACAGGCTATTTTTTGCTTTTCGCCCCCGGACAGAGCAAACACGCTTCGCCCCATCAAATCTTCAATATGATAATCGGAAACTGTCCGGTCAATCCTTTTCAGGATATCCTCCTGAGGATAGCCTAAATTTTCACATGCAAAGGCTAATTCACTATCCGTATCCACGTTGAAAAACTGACTTTTGGGATTCTGGAATACAGATCCCACCATAGCAGCCAAGTCATAAAGCGGCGTATCTGATACGCTTTTTCCGTCCAGAAGGACATCACCCTCTAAATTGCCCTCGTAATAATGAGGCACCAGCCCGTTTACCAAACGGGTAATCGTTGTTTTCCCACAGCCGGATTCTCCCGTGAGTAAAACAAATTCCCCTGTGTTTATGGTGAGATTGACATTTCTAATCCCTCCGCCGCTGGATTCTTCACCATAAGAAAAAGAAACATTTTGAAAATCTATCATGGCAAAATCCCTCCTGCGGAAATTATCGGGGAAGCAATCGCCCAAAACACTACAAAGCAACAAAACAAGATCAGCACCACATCGGCAAAATTGAATTTAAGCTGGCAAATGTTTGTGCGTTTGACAGGAGCACCGAGGCCACGGGTAATTGCCGCAGCGGAAAGTTCCTCACCGATTTTCACGGAGCAGGTAATCATCGGAATCAGCTTATACTCCAATATTTTTGAAGATTTTTTCCCTCCAAGTTTAATCCCACGCATTTTCATAGCGTCACTGATTGCTTCTGACTCCTGAAAGACAGTTGGAAAGAAGCGGAACATGACCGTTAAGGGGATCGTCACTTCTTTAGGCATATGGATTCTTTCCATGCCGGAAATCAATTCACTGACCGTTGTTGTTTTCACCGCATAGGCAGCAATCGCAACACTGGGAAGGATTCGGCAGAAGAATCCTGTTGTAAACAGAACGAGGAAATTCAATATTCCCGTAAGGTGCGGCAAAACATAAATTTGAACAGCATAAAAAGCAGAAAACACAGCAATATAGCCCACAGCTTTTGCACATTGTTTCGAGGTAAGCAGCAATATAGCCGGAACTGTACAAAGAACAAGGCGGATCAGCCCCATAGCTTCTCCGCCTGTTCCACCCATGACAAAAATGCTTATGATGAAGATGAGCAACAGTTTTGTACGCGGATCGAGCCGTAACCCTTGTTCTGTTTTTTTGCTGAGCAGAATTTCCCGCGCCATTATGCAATACCGGCACGCTGGAAGTGCTTTTTGCAAATAGCTTTCCCAATCACACCTCCGACAAGGCCAAACACAAAGCAGGCAACCAGCAGAATAGGCGCAATCCACATAGGCATATATGTATTAAGGGTAGCTGCATATTCAGCGCCGTATCCTTCAGTCAACATTACCATATAGCTTTCACGGTTCAGGAAAATGGGAGCAAAGTTGCCAAACACCCAGATGCTGAACACGCCGCAGGAAAGAACTGTACTCTTTGCACTTTTGTAGTCCGCCTTTTTCAGGATCACGTCGGCCAACAGGCCGCCAACGAGACCAGTTACCATAGTAAGATAGCCGTTGCCGAAGAACACCATGATTAGGCCAATCAGAAAACCCATGATTGCAGTCATCCCGAATTTTTTAGCCTTTGTAACATACAGCATATAGGGGATGCCGCCAATCAAAGGGCACAGCACCGCCATCAGCGGAATAAAAATGGGGATAAAGCCAAGCATCGCCACCAGCATAACAATCACAACATAGATGACGGTGTAGATGCCGATAGTAATTAAATCTTTTCCCTCAAGCCGGGAACTTTTTTTCTGGGAACTCATACCAGTATCCTCCTTATCTCTGAGAAAATGAAAATGTGGTGCAGTTAGCTTCTTCTAACCACACCACATATAATAGCAATTTGCGCCCACGATTCCAACCCAAAACCAATTTTATTCTACCCAAAATCAGTATTTTTGCATTTATCCAATCTTAGCTTCTGCTTTATAGTTTTTCGGATTCACTCCGTATTTCCTTTTGAACGCCGCTGCGAAATTGCTCGCTTTTGAATATCCCACCAGTATAGCCACCTGGCTGACATTCAAATTACTTTCTAACAGCAGGCTTGCCGCCTTTTCTAACCGCTGGTCGATGACATACGCATGAACCGATGTTCCGAACAGGGAGGAAAAGCCCTTCGTCAATTTTGAAGTGCTGATATTGACCTGCCGCGCCAATTCCTCGCAGCTTGGTGCAAAAGCAAGCTGACTGTCAATAATCCTTTTTGCTTCGGTAATCGAATCCCTGTCACTTTTGGAAATGCTAATATGGTTCGATGAAAGAATACTGAGTTCCAATACTTCACTTAAATATACAGACAGCAATTCAAAAACTTTACTTTCCAAGAATAAATACCCTAAACCACCTCGGTATTGCGTAAAATCTTTTACCTCCGCAAAAATGTGCTCCATATACGGGGTAACGCTCACTTTTGAAATCCCTGTCAGTAATTTCTTTTCATAAGCGTTTATTTCACTATCTTCAAAGTAGTCATTCAAAATTTTGTGAAAATATGGCATGGGAATTTTTATATTCTTAAAAAGGAAATCTTTCTTCCCAGAATAACACAAATATTCCATTTTACCATGTCCCCGATAAATGCAGGATTCGCCTTTCTGGATGCTGACACTTTGACGTGCATCTGCAATATTCCACGATACGCCATCATTGAAGCAGAATAAAAGTTGAATATAATCTTCGCAGCTTACACCCTGCACATTCATATCTGAAAAATAGTTCATTTTCCAGTCTGATACAACAGCTCCTTGCTTTGTAACAACTTGCGAAATCTGACCTGTTCCCATATCAGCCGGAATATCTATTGTCACTGTCTGCGGAGAGTTGGAGAGCAGATCGTGATACAGCTTCGTCATATATTGGTTTGTCATTGTGCGCCCTCCTTTTCTAGTTAGTTAAAGCTAATCACATAATACTTTATATTTGTTTTTTAGTCAAGGTAATCTAAACTATTGACTACTCTCTAAGAGTCAACATATTAATTTTCAAAGTATGCCATATCCCATGATTGTTCCGTTATTGATATCATAACTTCTCTGGTTCACGGCATCGCTGGAGTTTCCCTCTACCGTATATACGGTACTTCCCTCAGTTTTCTCCACGATTCCCACATGGTCTGAGGTTCCGTCCCCATTCCAGTCAAAAAAGATCAGGGTTCCGGGCGCTGGCGAGTATCCTCGGCTCTTCCATTTTCTCTTGCTCTGAAACCATGCGATTCCGTCATCACACAGAGAGAACTTCGGCATCTTACCGTTTTCGATTAATCCTGCCTGATCTCCACACCAGCTGGCAAAGCAGGCACACCATGCTACATGGCTGTCAAATCCATACCACGACCAGAACTTCTGGCCACCTTCATTTCCAAGCTGGGTAAGTGCCACGGATACAATCTGGCCGTTGCCTCCAAACAGGCCGGCAAACAATCCGCCGCTGGAATAATACCGCAGGACGTGAGGGACATATTCTGGATCCCCATAGGCACTCCAGCCATGTGAAGCCGCCTGTTCATTAGAAAACTGCAAAGCGTTTTCTGCACTGTAGCCCCCATATTTTCGTATTGCCCACGTTATGTATCCGTTGCCGTAGTTATACCCTTGCAGGGACAGCTTCAGCTTGTCCATATCCTGTGGGCTGGTGCATCCGGCTTCTCTTAGGCAGTCCGCATAATATTGAATTCCCACCTGTATGGAGTAGTCTACATCCTGGATGGCATTGGGGCTGTTGGAGTACCGGGTGTTGTATGGGCACTCACTGCTCTGCATGGGATCGGTTCCCCGGCCGCCGGATTCCTGCATCATGATCGCCTGTATCACCGAGACGTATTCGGGGATTCCATACTGATTGGCGTATTTCTGGATGGTTGATGTGTAGGAAAGGACTTCCTGGCTGAGTGCTTCGCTGCTCTCTGAGCTTCCCGAAAATGCGGCACCGCCAATAATTCCGACTATGATAACCAGAAGCAGAACCATGACCGCTCCGGCGGCTCCCAGTGCAGCTATCATGGACTGTACGGTTTTCGCTGCCGCTTCCACGGCGGCCTTGGCTGCCTTGAAGGTATTCTCCCCTGCCCTTGCCGTTTTCTGTATCCGGCGGACTCCATCGGAAGTCTGCAAGGCGGCTTTCTTCGCCGCCTGCTTCGCTGCCCTTCGTTCCATCTGCTTCTGCATCCGGGCTGTCAAGGCGTTGGAACTGGCCACCCGGAGCTTCTGCTCTGGCTGGATGCTGATCTTCACAGATGGAGGGGCGGTCTTAATAGTACGCCGCTGTATGGTCTTCGGCTCCAACTGTTTCCGTGGCTTTTCCTTGATCCGGATGGTTTCCGGCTGTTTCTGGCGGATGGCATTCTGCCTTGCGGTATCTCCGGCCTTGCTTTTCTGGTTTTGTCTTTTGATGGAAAGCGATCCACCTTCCGACATTTCCTGTCCATTCTGGATTCTTGGTGTCTCCCTAGCTGCCCGGATCTTCTGTTCTTTCGTTTTGACGGCATCTGAAATCGCCTTTTGCCGCTTGGCTTTCTGAATCTGGACTTCCTGGTTTTCCCGTTCCTTGACCTTCACACGGGATGCCTCCTGTTCCCGGTTTTTTTGCTTCGGTGCTTCCCGACTGACCGGATCGGGAGCCTGTGTGTCCCCGGTTCCTCTGGCGGCTTCTTTCTGCGCTTCTTTTTTACCAGTAACTCTCAGTTTGATCTTCTCGTAGGAAGTCTGTGCTGCTGTCTTTCCGGCGCTGGTTACAGTTCTGCCAAACTTTCTGGCAGCCCATTCCTCTGCGGATGCGACTTTTCCACTGGCATACTCGGATGGGGACTGTTCCTCCATGTCATTATCCCTGGCATTTGCGATGGTCTGGGACTTTTCCTTGCTCTCCAGTATGGCCGTCCGCATCAGCTCCTTCGGGATTCTGGAGGCAGGATTTTTGGTCTTTGGTTTTGTTGTAACTTCTTTGGTTTTGATATCCTTCATCTCACACCTCCAGTCCCGGCTTGTCCCGCTCTTACGCTTCGCCCGGCTTGGTCGTCATCAGGCGATACAGTTTTGTATTTCTTGGAAACGAATTTTCAAACGGCACCAGATTTCCGGAACAGCGGATCAGACCATGGCCGGCACCCACATTGGTGATGTAGGATAACTGGTTGTCTGAAATATTCAGAAGTGCCGCCAGCTCATCCCGGTCGGTGGTAGCCTGATTCAAAAGGATCAGGAACTCACTGTTCGCCAGCATCAGGCGGGCGGTATCGGATTTCAGAAGTTCCTCAACGTTCTGGGTAAGTCCGGTTACAAATCCGGAATACTTACGGATACGCTTGTACAGGCGGTAGAAAAAGTCCGCACTGTATTCATAGCGGAACAGCAGATAAAACTCATCCGCAAAGATCCATGTCGTTTTTCCCTTCTTCCAGTTCTGGATCACACGGTTAAAAATCGAATCCAGTGTGACCAGCATGCCAAGGGGCATCAGCTGTTCGCCCAGCTCCCGGATGTCATAGTCGATGATACGGCTCTTCGTGTTGACATTGGTTTCCTGGGCAAAGGTGTTCAGACTGCCATTGATAAACAGTTCCGAAGACAGAGCCAGCCCTCTGGCTTCTTCCTCCGGCTGGAGCATGAGTTGTCGGTACAGGTCCTTTAAGGTCGGCACCTGCCCTTTGTAACCGCCCCTCATATAATCCCGGTACACATCTGCGGTACAGCGGTCAAGGATGGATTTCTCCTTTGCCGAAAGGTTTCCGGCTCCTACGAGCTGCTCAAACAGGGAAAGGATAAATTCTGACTTCTCAATCAGAGGATTTCGGTCATTGCCATAGGCAGAATCCATATCCAGTGCATTCAGATGGGTATCCGAGGTTGCCGAGATCCGGATGACCTCTCCGTTTAAGGCTTCCACTAGAGAAGCAAACTCCGACTCCGGATCGAGGATGAGGATGTCATCTTCCGTGGAAAGGGCAAGGTCTACGATCTCTTCTTTTGCCGAGAAGCTCTTTCCGGAACCGCTGACTCCCAATCGGAACGAATTTCCATTTAACAGCTTCCGGCGGTCTGCCACCAGCATATTTTTGCTGACTGCATTCTGCCCATAGTAGATGCCGCCCGGCTGCATGATCTCCTGCGTATGAAATGGAATCAATACAGCGGTGGACTCTGTGGTAAGGGTACGCACCGCATCGATCTTCCGCAGGCCATACGGCAGGACGGTGTTCAGCCCATCGACTTGTTGCCATTTCAGGGTTGCCATCTGGCAGAGATGTTTTCTTGCAATGGAATACAGGGTTTCCGTATCGGAATCCAGCTGTTTCTTGCTGTCTGCCATATGTACCATTGTCAGGATACCGAACATCATTCTCTGATCCCTGGTGGTCAGATCGTCCAGCATCTCCTTGGTCTCTTTTCTCTGCAGCTCCATGTCATAGGGAACTACGGCAGAAAAGTTATTATTTGCATTCTGGCGTCTCTGCCAGTTCGTCACGTTTGTCTCCACACCCAGCAGTCGATTCTGGATCTCACGCACCGCTTCATCTGTCGGCACCGGGATGATGTCAATGGACAGCATCAGGTTCCTGCCAAGGCTGCACAGTTCGGAGATCATCTCATCTTTCACATAGCTGGCGTAATCTTCCATGAAAAGGACTCTTCCGTACTGCTCACCCAGTTTAAAATGATCGTTGTGGAATTCCATCGTGTCCGGGCAGATCCAGTCTTTGAAGCTGTGCCCTTTTTTCGCAAAGGCTTTCATGTCAAATGGAAAACTCTGCAGAACATCTGCCTTGAAAAAGTCCCGGAAGATCTGGAGCCTCTGCTCTGCATCCAGCTCTTCCCCGATGGAGGACAGCTTGGCCAGATGGGTGATGATATCCGTTCCCACACGGGCGAAATAGGTCCTGGCTTCATCGATGTTCTTTTTGTGGACACTGACGGTCAGGTAGCGTTCCTGGTAGATGCTGTTGTTAGTACCGGAGATCTTGGACAAGAGCATGTCGTTGTACTCCTTCCGGTATTCATCGAGCCCGTCCCCTTTCATTGGGATCAGCAGGGACTGTTCAAACTCTTCTTTGTTGATCTTACGGTTGTTCAGGGTAATCTTCGCAGTACAGCCGGAATCCAGTGCATTTAAAAGTTCGGAATAATCCAGGAACATTTCTATCTTGTCCGCTTTACTGGCAATGGAATAATTGATATCCGTAAACCGGAATGTCCGGGAAAATTTACTCTCTACCTGAAAAATCCCATCCGGCCAGATCTTGCGGATGGGGATTGCCTGCTGGACAGACCTCGGTACTTTAAATTTTTCTTTGTCCTGTTTCAGTGTCTGACTCAGGGTTTTAATCAAAGGCATCACCCCTTCCTCTTGGCTTCTTTGGTTTCTTCTGTTTCGTCCGCTTCTTCTCCAGAAGCTCCGCTCCGTTTCCCATCATTTTTTCACCCAGCCGCAGGCTCTCTTCCATGCAGGAAAAGTACAGGTTCTCCGATTTGAATACCAGCCGTTTCGGGTACAGCAGTTCGGATTTGATGACTGTCCATGCGAACTGTTCTGCCGTCATGCCGTGGTAACGGAAAAAACCGCAGGCTGCAAAGGGAGCCGCCCCAAGCACACACAGCCATCCGGTTACCTGTTCCCCGGCATATTTCCGGGTGAGGAAATAGATCCCAAGGGCTGCCAGGATCGCCAGTACCGAAAATAAGCACTGCCGGAAACTTAAGCCCCAGAACATTGACTCCTGATAGTCTCGGATTTCTTTATTCATTTTCACTTCCATGTTGTTTTCTACCTTTCTCTCTGTGATTTGTTCTTTGGTTTCTGCTTTGGTGCATCCGAAATCTGGATGCCGTGGCTTTCCATAAATTCTCTGGTTCCCTGCGGATCATATTCTGCCAGTTTCTTCAGGTCAAAGGCGACCTTCTGAAAGGTGCAGTAACCGGAAACTGCGGTCTCCGGAAGTACCCTGCCCAGCTTGTATTTCCGAATAAAACGCAGATGCTCTTTGCTGAAATTGTGGTCGATATAGGCTTCGTTCACACCGTTCAGCGGAGCATGGTGCAGGTTCACCGTAAGGTCGGAAAAAAGTTCCGGGTAGCCATACTCTGTCTGGTAAATCCCGACATACAGGCGGTCTCTGTCCAAGTAGCCGCTGACCCGTAAGAATACTTCCTCTGGTTGCTCTCCACTGTCATAAATTAATTTCTTTGGTTCTTCCATTCCTTTCTGCCTCCTATAATCCCATGATTTCTTTTACGATCCGGTCAGATGCCTTCACTGCCCCGACCAGTACCAGTAAGTTAAAGACCAGCTCCCCGATGTAGTTCCAGACAATCGTCACAGCAGACAGACTGGTATCCCCGACGGCCGGCGGACTCGCCGCAAACACCGAAAAGATGATGCAGGCCAGTGCGATGATGGCACCTTCCAGACATACCCCGGCGTAGGAACGGATAAAGTTCTTCCCTACAGACTGGGTTGGTTCCCCGGCAAAGGTTGCCAGCGGGATCGGTGCGATGGCTGTGTACATATACAGCTTGAACATTCTTCCATATACAGTCAGGATCATCACAAAGGAAAGCACGGTAATTAACAAGCTGCCTAACAGGGTTACGATCCACAAAGGGATGGATTCCAGCATCCCGACTGCTTCGATCTTGTCCACAATCTCTGAGGGCAGTTCCGTCACCGTTCCACCTGCCATCCCGGAATGGGACATAATATTTGCCACGATTCCCTGCACAATGGAAAAAATTGCCGTCAGAAGCTCCATGCCGGACATGACGGCTCCCTGTGCCAGTGCAAAACGGATAAAGGCTTTCACTACATGTTCCGGCTTTTTCATATCCGTGAAGCTCCCACAGGTTTTCACAAGCCCCGCCGCAAAGAACAGAACCAGCAGGCCGTACCCGATGGCTTTCAGTCCACCATTGATGTTCGTCATCACGCTCCAGATCGCCCCGCCCTTGAAATTCTCCGGGCTTTGCGTCAGCAGTGTCCAGATCTCAGCCAGCTTATCGCTCCAGGTCTGCAAGGCAGAATTTAGATTCTGTACGATCCAGTTATTACTCAAACAGTTTCACCTCCCATCCTGCAAAAGTGAACAGGGAGCCGGCATTTCGCATGGCTCCCCTTCTGGTCTCTTCTCCTATCCCATGATCAGGTCCAGGATCTCTTTTGCAAAAGTAATGATGATACCGCCTGCCAGTGTCAGAAATCCGTTTGCCCTCTGGCTCGGATCGTGGCTCTTTAAGGACAGGCCGACCTGCACGATACCAAATCCCAGCAGGATCAGGCCAATGGCACGGATTAGGGAAAAGATAAACGTGGACAGGTTATTGACTACGGTCAGCGGATCGCCTGCGGCATAAACGCAGGTCGCCCCAATGCAGATCGACAGTACCATGACTGCATACAGAGCAAACAGTTTCTTCTGCCCTCTCTTCATCTTCAGCGGTGCGGTCTCTTTCCTGGTTTCTGTGTGTTTCTTATTTTTCAGTAAATTCATCGGCATTCCTCCAATCAAAAAAGCTCCCCGATGATGTCCTCATCCAGAAGCAGTTCGTAGTCGTTATATCTTGTTTCGTCAAAGGTAAAATCGTCATGTGCCAGCGGTGCTTTCGCATAGTTGAACGGGCCGGCACCGCCGTCTTCGGTATACCGGATGTTGGGATGCTTCATCAGGTCATACTTGGCATCCAGTATGGGCCGTTCCCCGCGGATAAACAGAAGTGCATTCTGGTTATCCAGCATACGGACTTCATCCGGCTGTAACAGCTCCCTTCCGCTCTGCTGGAAGTTGGTGGAGTAGCTGCCGGATTTTCCTTTGGTCTGCCCGTAGGTGTTGGTGTCTATGGTTTCTTTCCCCAGTAATTCTGATACATATTTGTGTGTCTCTTTTTCATTGCCGCCCAGGTACAAAAACTCATCGCAGTTGCCCACCAGACTTTCCCAGGAGTCCTTGAACAGAGCCTTTAGCTGGCTCATGTTCTGGATGATGATGCTGCAGTAAATGGAACGGGAACGGCAGGTTGCCAGGATCTTCTCAAACTCATTTGGCAGGGATACGTTTGGAAACTCATCCATGATGCAGTTGACCGGAACCGGGAGGGCACCGCCATGCACACGGTCTGCCATATAATAAAGAGTCTGGAAAAGCTGGCTGTAGATCATACCTACCAGATAATTCAAAGAGGTGTCCGCATCCGGAATACAGCAGAAAAGGGCAACTTTTCTTTCGCCCATGCTGGAAAGATCCAGTTCATCGGTATTGGTCAGCTTGGCGATCTGCGGCAGGTTGAAGGCTGCCAGACGGACACCAACACTGATCAGGATGGACTTGGCGGTCTTTCCTGCCGCCTGCTTGTAAATGTGGTACTGCTTGACGGCAATGCTGTCCGGGTCCCGCATCTCCAGACGGTCAAACAAAATGTCCAGAGGGGACTCGTAGTCCTCATCCTCTTCTTTTACCTGTGCCGAGCCTAACATCTCCATGATCATGGCGAAGTTCTGTTCTTCCGGCGGAGCTTCATGGAGCAGATACAGCATCAGTGCCTGAAGCAGTGCTGTCTCGCTCTTCTCCCAGAACGGATCGGAGGACTGGGAACCTTTGGGTGTGGTGTTTTGTATCAGATTGGAAATGAGACGGAGTACGTCTTTGTCATCGTGGACGTACTCGAATGGATTGTAGCAAAAAGATGTGTCGGGATTGATGAGGTCAAAGACACGCACCTCATATCCTTTCTTTTCCAGCAGACCGCCTGTCTTTCGGAGCAGCTCGGCTTTGGGGTCTGTAATGACCATCGAGCAGCAGCACTGCATGATGTTCGGCAGGGCAAAGCCTCTGGATTTTCCTGCACCGGAGCCTCCCACCACGAGGATGTTGAGACATCTGCGGTGCTCGTGGGTGTCCAGGCTGATGCGGAAGTTCTGCGTCAGCAGGATGTTCTGGGAGTACGGCTTCTGGCTGTATTTCTTACAGATCTGCCGGGCATCACCCCATCTGGCGGAACCATGTTCTTCCCCTCTGCGGTAGTTCTTCTGGCTGGAATAAAAAATGCCGATCCCGGCTGCGTAAAGTAACGTGCAGACCAGCACCGACTTGATGGTATATTCCGTATAATGAAGCTGGAAGGGGTGGTTCAGTTTTTCCGTTAGAACCTCCATCAGCTCAAAAAGATTCCTGCCCGGCTGAATAGCATCCGCAATCAGGATCGCTGCCCACCAGATGACAGGCAGTCCGGCAAGCCAGATCACCCAGTCTGACTTCCGGCTGTTTGTTACCGGGATGGCTGCTGTTTTGGCCTCTCTGCTCTCGGCAGATCCGTGATGTGGAAGCTGTCCACTCCAGGAACGAGGGCAAGGCTGCTTCCATTCTCCCAGTTTACGTGGATCTGCCCTGCATCGTCTACCATATCCACCTTACCTTTTAAGCCGGGTGGCATGTGACTCTCCCCCTCCATGCTGTTAAGCGTGACCTCTGTTCCCGGCGGATATCTTCTCCTCATGGCTTCTATTCTTTCTTGTGTCATATTTCTGTATATTCGTACCACATCCTTTCTTTATCTTCCCCGTCCACGGTATGGGCGGCGGTATCTGGATTTCATGATCTTTAACAGGACACTGTCGATCCCATCGGAATAGCGTCCGTTTTTCAGGTATGTGTCCCGGAGCTTGTTTAAAGCTTCTACAGATTTGGTGTGTTCAGCTTCTGTCAGGTAGAGCTTTCCTTCTTCCTGCTCTGCCAGCTTCAGAACCAGATCCCGTGTGGTATCCACCGGAAGCCCCTGTTCTTTTTCCTGCCGGAACACTTCCCGGAGGGCATGGATCAGCATATGGTTCATGATCCGGTCCATCTTTACATATCGCATTCTTGTCATAGGCGAGCCTCCTTTTTTCCTCTTTTTTCTCAACCACAACATACCACACTTCCTCCCGGAAAGCTACTGCAAAAGAGCCGGAAAAACCCCTTTTATCAGCGTTCCGGGGACTTTTTGTTCTTGGCTGGTTTCTCTGATTTCTCCTCTGGGACGGCAAATTCATCGGGCATAAATTCCTGCTCACTTTTGCCGAGGTTGCGGTCTACCTGCTTGCCGATGGAATAGGCTGCGCTCTTTACATTCTGAATAAAGGAGCGGAGTTCTTTCGGATCTTTCTGTCCGAATGCCTGCATCTCGCATACCTTGTCAAAGGAAAAGCCGGAGACATCCACGCCATATTTCTGTGCTGTCACATACGCCGCACAATAAGCCTGTGCCGCTACCCCTGCCCGGCTGTAGCTTCCATCGTGATGGTCAAGAGATGCATACGCCAGTTCCCGGCTGATGGAATGGAATGTTGTATTTTCACTCATGCCGTTTCGGACATAGATCGTCCGCTGATTCGGGATATACTGTGCCTGTACCTTATCCGGCAGGTTGTCTGCGATCTGAATCCGTACCTCGCTGTCGGTCAGCAGTGCTTCCATCAACTGGTCCATCGGTTTTGGCTCCGCCTCTTCCGGCTGTTTGGTGCGAATCTGGCTGATGTCATAGGCTTTCTGGATGGAGTATCCCTGCTGGATGACACCATCCTTTTCGTATTCCTGTCCGACAATGAAGTTGTATCCCTTGCTTCCGGTCTTGACTACTTTGCCTTCTTCTTTCCATTTTTCAAAGGTCTTAATCTGCCGGATCTCCGGGTTCTGTGCATAGAGCAGGAACAGGTTGTCTGTCCTCTGTGGCTTACACTGTCCCATAAAATCAAGGAATCCTTTTAAGGAGTCCCCATTCTGGAAGATCTCCTGTGCCTTTCCATCGATCATGCCCCAGATTTCTTCCCTCTCCTGCTTTTTCTGTGCGGCATATTCCTCTTTCGATAGCCGCTGGGCGGACGGTTCCTGCGTGTCCTGCCCTAAAAATTTTGTCAGGTCCATCTTCTACCTCGCTTTCACCTTTCGTTTATTTCTCGCTTTCTTCTGCGTTTTCTTTGGTCCACGGTTCTTTTCCCGGCTCCGCTTCTGGGATTCCTCTGCTTTCTCCCGTTTGATGTTCTCCAGCTCCCGGCGGACACTGGGACGCTCCTGTTCCCTTGGCTTTGCTCCATCAGTCCCGTTTTCCTGCCCGGTAGAAATATTTCTGCTGTGCAAGGAAAAGCCGGACAGATTCTCTTCCCCCTCTTCCTGCACCGGGATAAAATTTTCCGGTTCGGAAGACTCCTTTTCAGGATGATTCTGATTCTTCTCTCCTTGAGAAAAATCCATGTCACCGACCTGGAATGCTTCGTCCAGATCGCTGATCTCAAACTGCACCTCGCCCTCTGGCATCTGTACGATTTTCTGTACTGTTTCGGTTTCCGGTGCTTCCATTCCAGCGGTTACCTCATGGACAGCTTCCCCGACTTCACTTCTTACAAAATCAAGATTCATCTTATCCATAACCCGGTTGACCTTGGCTGCGTCATCCGCAAAGACCATGACCTCGCTCATCTCCGGGTTCTTTTTATCACGGATAATCACATAGAGCAACCCTCGCTTCCTGCCCTCACTGCAGAATTCACGCAAGCGGTCAGACGGCACAGTAAAGAACTTCAATGGCTTGTTCTCCTTTAACATCCGCACCATCCGGGTTCTGCCCCTCGTTTTCTTCTGGTCTTTTAATACGGCGGCAACAAATACCGCCAGATGCTTTGCCAGCGTACCCGAAAGTCTGAGCCCGTGGTCCACGCCGTCCAAGGAATACCGGACGATCTGATCCGCCGCATCGCCTCCATAATTCATACTGTTCACCTGCTTTCTGTTCTCGGTTGTCTGTTTTTCTCCGTCTGTTCTGCCTGTCTCTGGATCTGCTCTGCCAGACGCATCTTTTCTTCCATCTCTTTAGACTGCTGTTCGATCCGGATGCAAAGACGGATATCCTTCCGAAGCGGCCTCAGTTTTTCGGTGATCTGACCGATCCTAACACTGTCCGGTTCGCTCCGGTAGAGCCGCTTCCGTTCTTTTGTGAGTGCCTGCACCTGTTCTTCCAACGGGGTTCGGTATGCCATCAGTTCTTCACGGGTGGTAATCTGATACTTCTGAAGAAATTCCATCTGCTCGATCCTGGCATCCAGTTTTCGGATATCTGCCCGGAGCACTGGGGAGATTCTTTTCGGCTTCTGCTTTAGAACACCCATCTGATACAAATAGGAATAGTACAGGGCCTGTATCCCTTTTAACTTCTTTTTCGGGGGCTGGGAAGCTCCTTCTTTTCCAGCAGTTGTCCTGCTCTTGGGCTGTAAGATCCACTGCCGGATGCTCTCTTCTGAGTAATTCTTCCCAAGGCTCCGCAGACGGATATACCGTTCCATCCCCGGTGCTTTCAATGCGATGTACTTCCGATTCAGCTTCCACTGATATCCTCTCTGCTTCATCTGGTCCAGAAATTGTTTCCATGTGAAGCTTTCTGCCACCGCATCACGGATATCCAGACGGATCGAGGTTCTCCAGGTTGGCTTTCCGTCCTGTTCTGCCATCCACTGGGCATAAGATTTCCCTTTGCCATTTTTCGGTTCGATAACTGATAAGCCGTATTTCAGGCATAAGGCATCCGAAGTTTTCCGCACATCCTCGTAGTAGCTCCTGCTGTTACTATGGTACTTTTTCCCATCTTTCATGCTCACGGAATTAAACACGATATGGTTGTGGTAATGCTCCGTGTTCAAATGAGTGGTGATGACAGCTTCATATTTTCCCTGAAGGAGTCTTTCTGCCAGCTCCATGCCAATCTGGTGGGCAAGTTCCGGGGTGACTTCCCCTTTGGCAAAGCTCTGCACCAGATGGAAGCCCTGCACCCCGTCCATCTTGTTGTATCGTTTCTTTGTATCTACCATATCTTGATAAGCAGTCTCACAGACACAGCCAATGGCATTCTCAAAAATGGAACGCTCCGTCTTGTCCCGGTTCATTGCATATTGAATAGCTTCTTCCAGAGAGCCGGCACTTTGTCCTTTCTTTGTGGTCTTATCCTTGTTTCGAATGTAAGTAATGGAATTGTCCAGACGGCTGACCGGGATGATACTGGTGTATGCCATCGGCTACCATTCCTCTTTGACCAGCCTCCATGTCTCTTTCGTCATGCGGAGCATTTCCCGAATATTCTCTTCCCCTGCCATCCCACATCCATTGGCTACATGGGCAAGCTGATTGGCATTGTTGCACAGACCGGATACTTTCCTTAAAAGTTCGGTATGATGTTCACAGGGTCTTGCCCGGACTTCGCCGCCCATGACAATGGAACGGATGTATTCCTCACGGGACAGGCCGCTTTTTTCTACCTGCTCTTCCAGAAAACGCAGCTCCTTTGTATTGAGGCGGACTGGTATCACATGGTTTCTTTTTCTCATCTCTTCACCTGCTTTCCAACGGGTTATTGATCGTTTCCTTACATTTCACGGTTTTTCCAGATCAGGAATCCTGTCAGCACGCCAATGGCTACGGCTGCAGCAATAATCTTTTTCTTCATATAGGCCTCACCCCCTTTTCGGTACCCGGCACAGTTCCATCGGGGCAAGCATGATTCCTCTTTTCTCCATCTCTTTCGCAAATTCCAGAAGGTTCCATTTCTTCCCATCGATCATGGCAGATTCTGCATCCAGATAATGGCAGGTGGATACGTTCCGCTCTCCATTTGGGGCATTCTGCACAAGGCTCTCCCCGTCTGAAAGCCGGAACAGTTCCTGTCCCTGACTGTTTACAAAACAGATGCACACGCCGTGGTCAATGATCTCCTTTGGTTTCATCCGGCACCGCTCCAGTGCCTCATCCTCCCGTTTTCCTGAGATCAGTAAACACATTGCAAACACGCCCATTGCCCCTCCGGTCATTGTGCCAAGTATAAATCCTAACATTTCTTCGTTCTCCTTTCGTCTGTTTACGGCTCGATATGGGGGATTGGGGTTCTCCCCAAAGTGCGTTTGGATATCCAAACGCTATGCTTGCAAAACCAGTCGCATTTTGCTTCGTCCCCTCTGAACCTATCGTTTTTCGGAATTATTCGTTTTCTTTGATTTTGCTTAACCCATCCAGCGTGGTACAGATGATATGGAGTCTGTCAGCCATGCTGATCTCCGTGTTCATCGTCCCGGTGGTCTCTTTTCCGCAGACGACCACCATCCTGCACCGTCTTAAGATCTGATGGGACATTCTCCGCATAGCCTGCATATCCTCCGCATCCCCATCATCAAGGAATGGGGAAAAGCTGTACTGCGGACAGATCGGCACATATCCCAGTTCGTAGATCTTCCGGCAGTACCGCTGTACTTTGGTCTTTCCCTCTTCTGCAGAGCAGCAGACATAAGCAAGTGCCTGTTCCAATACGACCATCTCCTTTCCTGACCAGACAAGTTTCCTCTGCCCGGCGTTTTTCCAAAAAGAAACACCCACAAAGCATTCCGGCTCTGTGGATGTCTTGTGGACATCTGGATTCTTTTCTTCCTTTTTTCAGATGTCTGGCAGACATCCGGTTACTGTGGTTCTTTATTCTCTGCTTCTGCCCCGGCTTCCAGTGCGATACGGACACGGTCGCTTCCCAGCTTATAATATGCATCCGTCACTTCGATGCCGACTGCCTGATAGCCCGACTCTGTCGCCGCAAGGATGGTCGTGCCAGCTCCGGCAAACGGGTCTAAGATCAGGCCGCCCGGCTCGCAGATCTGGATGACATCCTTCATCAGCTGGAGCGGCTTTTCTGTCACATGGATGCGGTTCTGGGGATTCCCATAACGGAACACACCCGGAAGACAGGACACCGGGCGGTTGATTGGCATCGGACCGTTGCTTCCCCACACGATGTATTCTGCCTGCTGGCGAAACCTGCCTTTTTGCGGACGGGAATTTCCTTTGTCCCAGACTGCAGTTCCTCTCCAGATCCAGCCTGCCCACTGAAGGGCATCGGTGATAGACGGGTACTGTCTCCAGTCAATAAAAAGGCAGATCGGAGCCCCTCTCTTGCAGGCTTTCCTCACATCGTACAGCCATTCTGCCATCCAGTGGGTCCAGGAACGCTGATCCTTGTTATCCCCATCAAAGTCCGGAAGGGCATTCTCTGCTTTCATGCTGCTATACTTCTGGTTGGTGGTGCGGTTGCGTTCATTCTGCTTGGTTCCCCCGGACGCATAGGGCGGATCGGTCACGACTGCATCAAAAATCCCCGGCTGGAATCCTTTTACCAGCTTTAAGGTATCCCCATGCAAGATACGCCAGTTCTCCCCTCCGGCAGACTCATCCGGCAGACAGTCCGGTTTTAAAAGATCTTCCAGTTTCAGGGTATTTCCCATAGGCATCATCCTTCCTCTTGCTTATTTCCCAGATTTCTCTGGAAGTGCTTCTATCTATGGAACTGCTCATCGGCAGGTATCCTCTTTTTTTGGTACTTCTTTTCTCGTTGTTCTGCGCTGTTCACGGTGATCCGACAGTTCGGTTTCCACATATTCGCTGATGATTCCCAGTGCTTCATAATAATTGCCACTCTTGTGGACACGGTCTGCCATCTCGTTGGCCTGTTCGGACATCCCGGCACATCTGAGCAATCTTGAGGCATCCCCAAGGATTGAGAAAATATTTCCGTCATGCCCTAAGAGCTTCAGCTTCGGACGGGACGGATTTGGTTTCGGCTGCTGTTCCTGCATCTCGTTTTCTGGTGCTTTCACCTGTATCTGGAAATCCGAGCCGGCACCGACATAGAAATGTAAGTATAATTCACCGCCGTCTACCTTGATCTCCCGTTGTTCCAGACTTTCTCCCCAGCCATCGCTGTACTGGCCTCTCAGATACTGCCCCACCACACGGTATTCCTCTGGTGTCAGATTCTCCCGGAGTGTCAAGTTTGCACAGCCATATAAAACACCATCCTGTTCTTTTACCGCCATTGTAATGCGTTCCACTTTTTCCTTAATGTCCTTATTTCGGTCAAAATAATCAATCAGGTTGCATGGCTGGTTGTCAGGCATACCGAGCCGGTTGATCTCGTCAACCTTTTCTGCTATAGATGGCTGATACTGCACCAGGTCAGGTCCTTCCAATGGTTCCGCATCATCCAGATCCACAATATCTGAATAGTCCGGGATAAACTCTGCCATCAGAGGGGACAGCATTTCCACTTCTATTTTTTCTTTGATAGGCATCACCTCACTTCCTTTCTCTGCCGTTTCTCCGGTGTTCGGGCAGCCATCTTTGCCATATCTGCCCAGTCTGCCCCTTCGATCTCCGGCAGGTTCTCGATGATCCGATAGTTTCCCTCGTAGGCTTTTCGGATATGTTCACACGCCCACCGTCCGGCAAAGTCATTGTCGGTACATACTTCAATCTCGGTAATCTCCGGGTGCTGGGACAGAAAATGTTCCAGTGCCTGCGGCTTTTTCATACTCCGCTGGCTCTGCCCTTCTTTTGGTGCACTGATCCCGCCAAGCTCCAGACGGTACTTATCCCGGCTTCCCTGTTCCAGTGTCATGTGCGCCAGCACATCCACACAGGCTTCATAAACGGCAACCCGTCTGCATCCTGTTTGTGCCGGAACACAAAAAGCGTATGCCTTTTCGCTTCCAGCCTGTTCCATCTTAAAAGCCTTTCCGCTGGCATCGTAAATCCCACGCAGGAAAGCATATCTTGCCACCTGATTTTCGTCCCGGCCTACGAACACAGCATTGTGATAGGGCAGGCTCTCATAGAGGATTCCCAGATGAACACACTGCTGTAAGACCTCTCCACTGATTCCGCGCTCTTTCAGATATCGGAACACCCTGCGGCAGTCCGGGCTGACTGGCGGCAGGACAAACAGCTTTTTGGGCTTTGTCTCCACAGGCGGAGGGATGTAGGTGGGATACTCATCTTTCAGCATTTGCACTGCCTCCAGAAAGGAACACCCATCTACATGGATCAGGAAATTTAAGGCACTGGTTCCCCCGATATCTCTGGATTTCCAGTGCCACTGGCTGGTGAGCTCGTTGATTTTAAAGCTATCGTGGTCTGTCAGCTCCCATTCATTTCTGGCTGAAGATTTTTTCAGGCGGTTCGGCTGGTATTTCTTCAGGTACTCAATGGCGGTGATTTCCCTTGCCCGTTTGATCTCTTCTTCCGGAATCCACGGCATTACATCACGGTATCCCGGAGCTGCTCTGCCTTATCCGTTTTCTCCCACGGGAATTCCTTTCTTCCAAAATGCCCGAACACGGCACTCTGTCGGTAGATCGGCCGCTTCAGGTGCAGGGTGTCACTAATCTGGCTTGGGGTAAGCCCAAACACCAGAGGAATCGCAGCGGCGAGGCAGTCATCCGCACAAATCTTTCCGGTTCCAAAGGTATCCACCTGCACCATGACTGGCTGGGCAACCCCGATGGCATAGGCAAGGGACACCTGACATCGGCTGGCAAGTCCGGCAGCCACCATGTTTTTGGCGATGTAACGAGCCATATACGCCCCGGATCGGTCAACTTTGGAACAGTCCTTCCCGGAAAATGCACCGCCGCCATGCGGTACCAGACCACCGTAGGTATCCACCATCAGCTTCCTTCCGGTCAGTCCGGTGTCTGCATCCAGACCTCCGCACACAAATCTGCCCGATGGATTAATCAGGATCTTGGTATCCTCATCCGGCGGCAGCATGCGGAGTGCCGGGCGCAGCACTTTCTCCCGGATCTCATGCTCCAGCTTCCGAAGGGATTTTTCCTTTTCATGCTGACAGGACACAACGACCGTATCCAGACGGACAGGTCTGTCATCTTCGTATTCCACGGTCACCTGTGCTTTTCCGTCCGGCAGGATTCCCATGATATATCCGCTTCTACGGCTTGCAGACAGTTCTCTTACAATGCGGTTCGCCAGAACCACTGGCATCGGCATAAGCTGCGGCGTATCATCGCAGGCGTATCCCACCATGATTCCCTGATCCCCGGCTCCATTGGCAAGTCCGCTCTGAACAGAAACAGTTCCTGTCCTGCGTTCTCTGGAACGTTCCACTGCCCCGGCGATATCCGGACTCTGTTTGTGGATGAGGGCATCCATATGGATTCCATCTGCTTCATAGCCTGCACTCTCCAACACCTTTCTGACGATTTCAAACACCTGTGGCTCATATCGGCTGGTGATCTCTCCTGCCACAATGATGTTCCCTTTAGTAGCCAGCACTTCGCAGGCCACCTTGGAATTTTCGTCCTCTTTCAGACACGCATCCAGAATACTGTCTGCAATTAAGTCGCAGAGCTTATCCGGATGTCCTTCCGTTACGGATTCTGCTGTATAAAATCGTTTCATAATTATTACCATCCTTTCCAACGAGTCAAAACTCGCTGCTCGTTATAAACTAAATAGATCCAGCAGAAAGCACTCCTTTTTGGAACACTTCCTGCCGGATCTGGATTATGAGCTGTCTCACATTCTGCACTTTTCTAGTACGTTCAGACACTTTTTTCCACCTGAATACTACCAACACACACCCTTACATAATCCCCCTGTTTTGAACACTTCCCAGTCTGTGCGGTCATCATTTGTCTCATTTTCTACACTTTTTGGGGGCTTTCAGACACTTTTTGTTAGAGCATTCGCTGATATTCCGTAGAGTATTTACCAAAGTTTCCACTTTTGAACACATTTTCCATCTGAATATACCTGGCATACACCCTTTATATACTCCCCTGTTTTGAACACATCCCTGTCCATGCGGTCATTATTTGTCTCATTTTCTGCACTTTTCGGGTACTTACGAACACTTCTGACTCCACACTGCCCCGGAAACCGGCACCGCCAGGACGATATTCCTGGCACCGCTCCATTCATATGAACACGTGACGAGCGTCAAAACCTTATCGTATATACACTTCAGGTAATCATCTCCGGTTTCGAACACTTCCCTCCGCTTGGCTACTTTTAGGTACTCTTGCACGGCCACCACATCTGGAAGTTTCTGCTGGAATGGGAACAGATTCCGGTCTGCTTTCAGTACCGTGACAATCTTATACTCCTGAATGCCGTCCTCTGTCTGAAGATAAGCAAAACGATGGGCGTTATAATAATCTTCCCCTGCATATAAGTCCAGGTTTCCGAACATCGCCCCGCTGTTCATGTTGTGACCGTAAATGATGAGATTCCTGCTTTCGGACACTTTACAGTCTGCCTGTAAAAACAGGCTTCCGTTGATGTCATATTCCTTTTTGTAATTCCGTTTCAGGTAAAACTCCCCATTCTCCTGTTCGGACTGAAGCACCGGGTAATCAATCCCGGTATCCGGTATGGTCAGCCATCCCTGCACATCCGGGTATTGTTCCTGGAGAGAAACAAGGTCTACCGCAGCCACCGGGCATTTTCTCCCAGCTGGTTGGTCTTTCTTTTCAGATCCTGAGGCTCCCGGAGCTTCCGGCTCCGGGAAATTCCCTTTCAGCTCTGCCACCAGCTTTTTGTTCTCCATTGGGAGATATACCATATGGTAAAGCAGGAACCCGGCACTTAAGAAAAGTGCTGCAAGGCATACCGTTTGAAAAAGTTTTTTCGCGATTTTCATCGTTCCTGTCCGGCTTTCCTCTGCTTCTTTGGCTGGCTTTTCTGCGTCTGTCCCGGCACAGGCGGTTTTCTGGCTGCTTTCAGGATCGGCTCTGTCGGAATCTGGTTCTGTCTGCAGCCCTTTAAGATTCCGGTCAGGTACGACCGTCCGGGCGGATTAAAGTTCTGCATGTAATCTTTTGTCATGATATAGACAATGGCTTTGATCTCTCTTCCGCCTTTATTCTTGACGGTGATTTCCTGTTTGTCGTAAAAATCAGGATAGCCTTCATAAAGATCTAGGCTCTTTTCGCAGTCCCCGGTCAGTGACCAGAGGACGCCGTCCACATGGCTTCCCTCTTCCGGGAAGATGGTGGCAAGACCGCTTCCTGCGGCTGCAAAGGTCAGCCGATACCCCTCCAGGCGGACGGTTTCTACCATCTCCGCCTGTGGACACCGATATGCCATCTGGTCCAGATCCATGTTGCTTCCATACGCAAAATATAATTGTTTCAGCCTATCTGCCCCCTTTTTTCTTCTTTCTTCTGGATGCCACACCCATGCCGATCAGACCGCCTGTGGAAAGGATTAGGCACAGGGCCGGAAACCAGAGGTTGGTGTCATCGCCTGTTTTCGGGTTACTTACAGACGGGGTGTCCTCCGGCAGCTTCTCGTTCGTCACTTTCTGGATGACTTCAATCACTGGGGTTTTGTCATCTACATAAGTAAATGTCACTTCATGCTTGGTCTCATCCATCTGATATCCTTCCGGTGCTTTGGTCTCAACCAGATAATAAATGGCTACCTTATCAAATTTGCCATCCTTATAAGTTCCGATTGCAAGCAGTCCGCTGGTTGCATGACCGTTTTCATCAGTGGTCAGGGTTTCTACCACTTTGCCATCGGCATCCCTCAATTCAAATTCCGCACCTTTCAGTGCAGCTCCGGTATCCTTGTCCGTTTTCTCAATGATCAGACGTCCCTTTGCGGTATCATCTTTCATGGCTACCTTCTGGATCTCTGCGGTGTCTGCCACCTCGAAGGTGATCTCTTCCGAAACGACATAACCGTTTGGAGCCTGCTCTTCTTTCAGGGTGTATTTACCGATTGGAAGTTTTTCGATATAATGCGGCTCTTTACCGGAAGTCCAGGTTTCTACGATATTGCCATTTTCATCTGTGATGGTCAGTTTGGCTCCTTCGATCTCATTATCTCCGGTAATATCCGTTTTGCTGATCTCCACTTTGGTCACATCATCTTCCATTACCTGTTTCTGGATCTCTACAGTATTCTCCACGGTGAATGTGATGCTTTCCGCAGTGGCATATCCATCGGCCGGCTTGGTTTCTGTCAGGGTGTACGATTTTCCTACAACCAATTCTTTGATGATGTGCGGCTCCTTGGTGGATGTCCATTCCTCAACAACAGCCCCGTTTTCATCCGTCAGCTGTAATCTGGCTCCCGGCAGTTCCTCGCCTGTGGTCAGATCGGTTTTGGAAAGTTCCACGGTTGTCGGCTCATCTTCAAATACGAACTCATAGGACACTTCTGCTTCTTTGTCTCCCTGGTACTCAAAAACAAATTCCTGTTCTTCTCCGGTGGTAACAAATCCATCCGGTGCATACAGCTCCTTCACATAATAGGTTCCGTCAATCGGCAGGTCTGCAATAAAGGAAATCTTTCCATCTACATCTGTTGTTTTTAACTCGATCAGGGTATCTGCTTCCATCAGCACCTTTCCAGATGCGGACAGGATGTCGTTCCTAGTGTACAATCCAAAGATGCCGCCTTTTAATACACGGTCGGTATCCTTTTCTTTCTTCAGGACGTTCACTTTCACCTTCTGGCGGTTGTTCTGCCAGTCCTCATCGTATACGACAACCGGGGTATCCTGATCGCGGTAGGAAAGATCTACATATCGTGGTTCTTCATCCAGGATATAACCATATGCTGTGCCTACCTCTTTGACATAATATTTTCCAACCGGAAGGTCAGATACTTCTGCAACACCGTTTGCATCGGTAGTTACAGTTGCTACCAGTTCGTCCTTGGAATAATAGTCCGGGCTTACGCCATCAGCTGCTTTGATATCTTCGGCAGCACGGATTTCGAAGGTAACGTCTGTCAGGCTTCCTGTAATGTACTCAAAGAAATGTTCCACAACACCTTTGACGTTATCCAGCAGGGTGATCTTATCGAGAAATTCGCCCTTCTTGTTTACGATCAGCAGTGCTTTCGGTACATGGTCCTGCATTTCCACTTTCTGTATTTCTGCGGTATCCTCGATGGTGAATTTCACATCCGTAGTCTTTAAATAACCAAGCGGTGCAAGGGATTCACGGAGGATATAGGTTTTTCCAACAGTCAGATATTTGATCACATGAGGCTCATCCTTTACGGAAGTCCAGCTGTCGATCACGTTTCCATCCTCATCCAGAACAGAAAGGGATGCTCCGTTCAACTCCACGCCTGTTGTCAGATCGGATTTTGTCACCTCGATGGTCGTCGGCTGGTTCTTCTTAATCGATTTCAGTTTAATGGTCTGGATGTCTTGTCCCTGATAGGTGGCATCAAATTCCAGTACCTCATCAGAGGATACAAAACCGTCCGGTGCAGAAATTTCTTTTACATAATAAGTTCCAAGCGGCAGGTCCAGGGTGAAGTGTGCCTGTCCCTTTTCATCGCTTGTAATCTCCTGTAATAAGGTGTCCGCTTTCACGATTACATTGTCACCGGATTTGATCTCATTCTTATTATAAAGACCAAAGACGGCTCCAGCTACCACGCTTCCGGTTTCTGCATCCTGTTTTTCCACGGTGATGCTTACCTTCTGGCGTTCATTGGTAAATGTCACTTCTTCGTCTACAACCGGGGTATCCTGTCCGGCATAGGTAAAGGTTACCTTTTCTCCTTTGGCATTCCAGGTGTATCCTTCCGGTGCTTTTTTCTCTTCTACACGGTATTTTCCGAGCGGAAGATTCTCGATTACGGCACTTCCGGTTTCATCGGTCGTTACCGTTGCCACCAGTGTGTCCTTGGCATATTCCAGATAACGGTTGCCGTTCTCATCTGTCTGATGGTCTGCGGTATAGATATCCTCGGAGGCGTAAACTTCAAACACGGCTCCTGCAAGGCTGGCTTCCTCATAAGTAAAGTCTTTATCAAAACCTTTGACTACTTCGCCTTCTTTGCGGATGGTCAGTCTGCCCTTAGCTGGGTGGTTCTCAAAATCCACCTCGATGATTAGGTCACCGCTGACCGGATCTTCCTGGTATGCGGTATCACTGTCTACCTTGATTTCCACGGTATTGGTGCTGTGGGTATATCCATCTGGTGCAGTCACTTCTTCGATGCGGTAATTTCCACAAGCCAGATTCTGTGGCAGGATCAGGTATCCGTTTTCATCCGTAAAATAGGATTTATGTACCGTAGTGGATGGATAAGTAGTCACTTGTTCTACATATTTCTTGTTATCCAGATCGTATACTTTAAATTCAGTATTCGGAACCAGAACAGATTTCTTTGTCTCGTCATCTTTTTTGACGATTTTTAATTTTGCTTCAAACTCTTCGTCCAGAAGCACACGCCATACCTGCGGTTTCTCTGGATTGTTCTCTGAAATCACAACTTTGAAATCATCAACTGGTTTGAAGTTGTGCGGTGTGGTGGTTTCTCTTACAATGTAAGTCCCGTATGCAAGCGGAATGGAGCATGCATATCCACGCTCATCCGTGAACATTTCTGTCTGTCCGTCTGCAGTCAGCACGACCGGAGTAGCGGATGTAAAATCATAGGAACCGTCCTTATTTTTCTTCAGGCTGCTCTCCAGATATGCACTGAATCCCACACCTTTTAACAGATCGGCATCGGTCTTTCCGTTGTTGGCGGCTTTGATGACCTGAAACGGCTGTTTGATCACATCTTCCAGAGAAGTTACGGTACGTTCTACCGTCTGAACCAGATCTCCCTCGTCATTACACTCCAGATCATGTTCTCCCGGGTCTGCCAGATATCCGACAGGCGGAGTCAGTTCTTTAACGTAATACTTTCCGAGATAGAGGTCTGCGACTTCTGCATTTCCCTCTGTATCCGTAGTCAGGGTTGCAATCTGTGTTCCTGCCGGGTAAAGAACACCTGTCTGTCCATCTGGATGTACGATATCTTCACGGGCATACAATCCGTAAACAGCACCCTCAAGGGTTGCATCTCCCTGTGCGGTCTTTCCGGTTTCGGAATCCTCTTTTACCAGTTTGATCTTCGCATTGATCCGCTCATTCTGGAACGTATGGTTGAAAGAAACCGTTGCCTCTTTGTCTGTTGTGTACTGGAAGGTAAAGGAGTACACATCCTCGCCGTTTCTCACATATCCAGCTGGTGCACCCAGCTCTTTCATGTAGTAGCTGTTGGCTATCGGCAGGTCTGCCTGATATACGGCTTTTCCGTCTATTCCGGTCACTGCTTTCTCAATGAGAGTATCTTTCTTGACCACAATGGTTCCGTCCGCTGCTTTGATGTCATTTCCGGCATACAGACCATAAGTGCCGCCCGGAAGGTATTTCCTGGTTTCCTTATCCTGCTTGTATACACTTACGCTTGCTTTCTGGCGGTCATTTTTGAATGTCACGCTTCCCATGACCTTTTCTACGTTGCTTCCAGCATAGGAAAGGGTGATCTCCTGGCTTTCGCCTGTGCATACCAGATTTTGTGGTGCCTGCATTTCTTTTACTACATATTTCCCCAGATATAGATTATCCAGTGTGGCACTTCCGTCATCTCCGGTGGTAAGTCCGGCTTTGACTAATGCGCCTTTTTTGTAGACTACTGTTCCGTCTGCGGATACAATGTCCGACGCGGCATAAACGTTATAAACCGCACCTTTCTGTTTCTGCTCGGTATAAACAAAGGAAACACCATCATCAGTTACCTTTGCCCCAGTCAGAACTTCCCCTAATTTATAAACAGTCAGGCTTGCCATCTGTTCAGCATCAGTAACGGTCTGTTTTACAGTGCCGCCGATGACCAGGTTCACATCGTAAGCCTTAGTGTCCAGCAGGTATCCGTTTGGTACGGAGATCTCTTTCAGGTATACGGTATCCTGTGTTTTTGTGATCGTAACGCTGGAAGCTCCGTTGTCATCTGTGGCCGGCATCTTCGTGATCAGGTTCTTTCCGTCCTTGTCACTGTAAACGCCATAGACTGCACCTGCGATGGCTTTGTTGCTCTTGCGGTCCTTTTTTACGATTTCTAGAGTTGCCTGTTTTACCCATGAAACTTTAAAATCCACATATTTCTCATCGGTCACGCCCTCGCCAAATACCAGGGCAAGGTCCTGTGTCTCGCTTCCGGTGGTGATCTTATAAGCGGAGTAGTCTTTGATGATGCTTCCTTTCATGGTGGAAGACCATTCCCCTTTGACATCCACAGCCTGTGTCAGCGGTGCGGATAAATAAAATTTGGTACCGCCGCAGATTTCCACGGATGCACCTACACTGCTGGTCTTTCCGGTTGTCACATTATGCAGTCTGACACCGGACGGCAGTTTCATGGTGATGGTCTGCAGTTCGGATGCCTTGAAGGTGATCTCTTCTGTTCTCTGGCTGTTGCCACTGATATATGCGGTAACATCTGCATTGGAGAAACTCATGTCCACTTCCGGGATCTCCGGCTGGCTCATGCAGTAATTGTAGAGTTCCATTGCCAGAGCCTGTCCGGTTGCATTCGTACCAGAAAAAGCGTCACCGCTGTTATTTGCATAGGATGCTGCCAGATGGACAATGATAAACTGTTTTCCGGCTGAAAAATCAGGATGTTTCTCAGAAAAAAATCCATTTTCACCGGATGCTTTGGTACCGTAGTAGCACACTTTTGCCAGTGCTTTGCTGTCACCCAGTTTGGTGATCTTGTAAACACCATCCCCAGGTCCCGCTTTGGATGGCTGCACACAGTAGGCAGTTGCAGACACATTTCCAAATTTAACGGTATATTTATAGGTTACATAGGAGCCCAAACCGTAGTCTGCATAATAGTATGCAGTCCCTCTTGTCACATTCACGTCCTGGGTTGCTCTTGTACTGGTATTGACTGCGGTGAATGAAACGGTTTCCCCATCTTCCATTGCTATCAGGTCAATATCCTGTTCCCCTGCCTGCTCCAGAACATCGCTGAGTGTCAGCCCGGATTCTGCATCGGTTGTATTTTCCGTTTCGGATTCCTCTAATGCGGCATCAAACTCGGATTCAGAAAGTCCATCCTGAAATTCGGATTCTGTTTCTTCCGGTTCTTCTGTCTCCGCTTCCTCTGTTTCAGATTCAGCTGTCTCCGGCTCAACAATTTCTGTCTCTACAGGCACTGTCTCAGTTTCTTCCTGCGAGGCAGCTTCCTCATCATCAGAACCTGTATCCTCTTCGGTAACTGCCTGTTCTGTCTGCGGTTCACTCTGAGCTGCTGTCACAGGCTCTTTTACGATCAGATTTCTCCCAATCTGATAAACCGGGTGGTTCTGGTTGACTGGCTCCACATAATAAACGGCATGGTAAGTGTCTGCATGGCTGGTGCTGAAGTTCTCCCCGGCGTCATTCTCTGCTTTCTGGAATATCACTTTGACTTTGCTTTCGTCCTTAATTTCCAGATTCGTGCGGTCACTGGAAACATCAAACTCCTGTCCGACTTCCAGCTCCAGATCGTTGGCTTTTACCACTTCCTCTTCATCCAGCAGATCCTTTACGGATTCATAAGCTGGCGGTTCTGCCGTTTTCGGCTCTTCCGAAGCATAAACGGTCAACGGTGAAATGACCGTGGATAAGATGGTGACTGCCGCCATCACCCCTGAAAGGATCCGCCTGAATCGATATTTGCTCTTCATGTTTTCTACCTCTTTCTTATTTTTCTTCATTTCTCATAAGAACAGCCGGATGTTCCCACCCGGCCTGTCTGTTCTCATTATTCTGTTATCTTGCGTCCTCTGTCCGTCCTGGCTTCTGCAGACAGGCATATGTGCTTTTGTCATACCGCCATGCTTTATCGCCGTCGAGGTTAGCAAGCAGATGCTTCCGCACATTTTTGTATTCGTCCCCGATTAGTCCGAGACGGAGCAAAAAGGTACGGAATGTAAATGCCGGGTTATCCCCGATCTCCGTCTTTTTGGCATGGGTACAGGACTGGTTGACCGCCTGTGCGGATATGGCAAGTGCCAGCGTAATGTTTGACCGGACTTTTCCTGCATGGAGGGTGCTTTCAAAACAACGCCATTCCAGTGTTCCCTTGGAAAAAACAGCATGTAGGTTTAAGGCATAATACCTTGTCCAGTTGTAATGCTCGGAGCTTCCGTCATTTCCCTCATACCATGCCCTTTTGAATTTTTCCATCGTGATGGTGCTGTTTGGCATCCGGCGGATCTTCTCCACTACCATAGGACGGACTTTCTGACAATACTCATCTTCCCTTCTCGTCTGTACATTTAAGGCTTTGAACAGAATATCCTCTTTGCAGTACATGATCGTCAGTGCATTTTTCAGACTCCTTGGTGTATGATTGGATGCGTCCACATGGACATGCATGCCACAGGATGAATTGACAAAAGCACCTGCGTTTTTGACACACCGCACCACTTCCTGGAGTTTCCCCATTTCCGAATATTCCAATTTCGGGGATACCATTTCTGTCGAATAATCTCCATCGGCATCTATTACAGTACCATTTGCCAGCCTTTCACAGTCGATACTGCTGTCCCTTGAAAATTTCCACGTTTTTCCATCTGAATCTTTTACACACCAGGAATCGTAAGAACGGATATGATATGGCTCTGTTCCGAACATTCTTCCAATCGCAACAGCCGCATCATAGCGGCTGATACCTGTCATCTCAATCTCTGTACCAAAATACTGGTCTTTTAGGTCGATCTGCTTCACCCACCCTTCGCTTCTGGAACAGGTGAGCCGCTTTGGATCTCTTCATCTACTGCTTTCAAATTTCTGCCTATTGCTTCAATGACATTGACAGTGACACCATTACCGGCCTGCTTGTAAAGCTGGTTATCCGATGTTTCTTTTTCCATCTTGGAAATCTGACCATCCCGGTATCCCTGCAGCCGCAGACACTCCCTTGGCGTCAGCCTGCGGATTCTGCCGTGGTAAATCACTCCATGACGGTCAGTTGCCGTAATGGTGAACATTGGCTCTTCCGGTTCTTTCATCCTTCTTCCATTCTGGCGGACTTTTTCCCTGGCCGGTGTCAGCACTGCCCTTGGCGGTTCTTCCACCAGCACCCCGGAACTTTCGCCCCTGTGGTTATGGATGCTGGAATCCTGTCTGGTATTCAGACATCTTGCAACGTCTGTCACCAGCGGCAGAGGGGAGATATCTACAAAATGCAGTGTTCCCTGCTGGTTTCCGGTCGTCAGGGTATGGGCGATCTCATGCCCGACTCTTCCCCTGCGGCTGTTGATTCCCGGATATCCGAGATCGATGCTGTCCCCCTCGTAGGCCATCTTGTATCCTTTTCGGGTGTTTTCCTTGATTGGGATACCGACTTCGTATAATCCGGTCTTGCCGCCCATACCACCAGCCCCGCTGGTCAGCGTGCAGCTCAGTCCTTCTTCTGCGTAGACTCTTTCTCCCTGTTTGCCAGCATGGACTTGTATAAGAGCTGTTCCATTTGCTTTTGGGAAAGGTAATATTTTTCCGGCACATCTTCCATCAAGATATCCGACAATATACACCCGCTTCCTTGACTGGGGGACTCCGAAATCCTTGCTGTTAAGCACTTTCCATTCGACATGATACCCCAGTTCAGATAGCGTACTGAGGATGGTGTGAAACGTCCGCCCTTTGTCATGCGAAAGCAGACCGGGTACGTTTTCAAGGAGAAAATACGCAGGTCGTTTGTCTGCAACCAGTCTGGCAACTTCAAAGAAAAGGGTTCCTCTTGCATCGGCAAATCCTTCCCTTCGTCCAGCGATTGAGAATGCCTGGCAAGGAAATCCCGCACATAAAAGATCAAAGTCCGGCATTCGTTCTGTTTCAATATTTCTTGCGTCATTGCAGAACCACTCTCCTTCCGTATCAAACAGCACCCGGTAGTTGTGGTCTGCATATGCATCTGCTTCACAGTGTCCGACACAGGTGAAGCCCCCTGCCCTGTGCAGCCCTTCTCGGAATCCTCCGATTCCACTGAACAGGTCAAAAAATCGAATTGTTCCGGCTATCAGCCTCCCTTCGCTGTGAAAAAAACAGTGCAGATTTCTCTGCACCGTTTCCGTCTCTTGGTTTCTGTTTTGTGATGTCTATTCTTCTGATTCCGCTTCCTCTGGCTCAGATTCTTCTGCTTCTTCGGTTTCCAGTTCTGTTGGCTCTGCTTCCGCTGGCTCTTCGTTTTCTGGCTCTGTCGGCTCTTCATCTGCTTCAGCTTCGTCCGGTTCTGTCATTTCTCCGTCTGTTTCAGCTTCCAGTGCTTCTGTCTCAGGCTCTTCTGCTTCAGGTTCTGCTGACTCTTCATCCGGTTCTGATTTCGCAGTCTCAGGATCTTCCATTTCTGTTTCTTCGGCTTCCTCTGACTCTGCTTTCCATTTGGCTTCTTCTTTTTCGATTGCATCTTCGATAAGCCCGATTAAGAAGTCTTTCTGTTTCATGCCATTCCTGGCGAGGACTGCTTTCAGTCTGGAAAATAAATCCTCGGTTACCTGTACTGCTACTGTTCTTAAATCTGCCATGTTCGTCTTTTCTCCTTTTCTTGTCATGTGTTCTTCGATTACCATTTCAAGGTATTTTGGTATGCTGATTCCTAACTCTTCGACTTCCAGTTTTAGCTTTTCATGCAGCTCTACCGGAATTTTTCCGCATATGTTTTTCATCTCCATTGTGTTCGTTCTCCTTTCTTTTTTCTACATACAACATACCCTAAAACATGACAGAAAGCTATTCACAATACCCAACGAATATGAGGCTCTCAAAAGCTCCCAAAGGATGCAGATCCAATAACATTCAATAGGCATCACCCCTTTCAAAAATCCGTGATTTATACTAATTTGACTGCTTGAAATTTGGCTATTTTATCACCAGGAAAGACTTGACTTTTTCAGAATGCATCCTCAAGCCCGGAGAGAAAATCCAGCATCTGGGACGGGATTTCTTCCTTTTTTGAAACCCTCTCCCCGGAGCCAGAAATGGAAACACCTGCCAGTTCTTCCCGGATTGCCTGCCGGATGCTTTTCTCCAGCTGGTTGTTTTCCTGATCTTTTAAAATCACCTGAACCAGATAGCTGCTCTTCTGTCCATCTGGAACACTTTGCAGGATCTCCCATGCCTTTTTGTGATCTGGGTTATCAAGGTTCAGGCGGAACGAGAAAACGGGTCTCTTTACTTCGCGCACATCTGCCCCACAATCCGCTCATAGCCGGAAGCATTGGCGTGTATGTCTGTCAGGTAAATCTGCCGACACAGCCTGTCCTGCGGTGTCACGTGCCGTTTCAGAATGCTGGCTCCGCCGCCCATGATCACGGACGGAATTGCCTTCAGATCGAACCCGGCTTCCATAATTGCAGACAGTATTTTCTCCGTGTAGAGTCTTCCCTGCCGGACAATGATTTCTTTTGCGGCCGGGTCCATGCTGCAGCTCTGGCCGTTCAGAACACGTTCGATCTGAATATCCGTTACAGACAGTCCGGTATTTCTGCGTACCTGCTCGGTGATCTCATCCACACACCGGATCACACCAAGTTCCAGGCTGCGGCAGGTAGCGGCATTTGGAACACTGTTGTCCAGCCGCATCAGGTCTACGGTCCAGCCACCGATATCTGCGAGAAGAACAGAAGGCTCATCCCGAACACATTCCGGGTGAAGAGCCAGGGCAGAGTATCCCTGTGGGAACAGTTTTACATCCTGAATCCGGATCTCATAGCTCTCATCCTCGTACCGGAAACGCAGAGGCTGCTCTTTCCGAAACAGATATTCCCGGAAACCTTTTTTCTCCCTGCCAAAACTTGCCAGTGGGAGGCCGGCTGCCAGAACCACATCTGTTTTCCTCTCTCCCCGGCGATAGCGGATTTCCTGAGCAATAGCTGCCATTGTCAAAAGATAATAATTGTCATTGGAAGTCTTGCTTCTCACCAGCGTCTGCCGCCCGGTTCCACACACATAAAATTTCCCATTGTACTGCAGGACATTCTGCATGGTGTACGGCTCGTAATCATACCCGGTCAATCCTGTCGGGAAGCACACATGGGGAGTTTTGATGGCATAATATCCATGGTCAATTCCTATAATGATAAGTCACCACATCCTTTCTGGTTTTCTTTGTTCTTTTCCAGCAGGTGGTCTTTCGGTCTGGAAAAAGAGAAAAAGGGCAGAACCCCGAAGAGCCCTGCCCGTAATAAAAAATACAGTTATGTATATTTACAAACAAATATGCATAACTGTATGCTATCACTTTTAATTAATTTATAACTTGGATTCTCTATTTCTGTTCTTGTAGCACATAAATACTGCTTTAAAATGTTCCTACTAGCTGCCTATGTTACTATTCTTTATTTCACCAATTCATGAATAGCTTTTACCATTGTAAGTCCATAATCAACAAGGAATTTTTTTTGTTCTTCGGAGTATGTCTTTCTTTCCTCTATTGCTTCATCTGTGCAATGTCTAAAGCACTGCATTTTCTTTCTATAATTCTTTACTATCGTATCGTCAATGAAGCCACAACATACATCTTCATATTCTGGTGTGATAAATTTTCCATCTTGTTTCAACAGGTTTTCAATAAGGTTTGCAATCTCAGCAATTTTTTCATCTATATGCATACTATTGAAAGATGCCTGTCTAGTAGAAATTTCAATAAATTTCTGATTTATAGAATCGTTCACTTCAATATTACAAGACTTTTGCTCAAATGTCAGATCTGCTACAAAGGTTCTTCTAGTCGCATAACGAACAGTTCCATTATCATCTCCACCTAGAGCAATAATTCGATTTCTAATATCTCTATATGTAAAGTCTGTTGGATCAACAGGGGGTCTTGCTAGTATTCTAGGAAACTCTTTTATCTCATAACCGAGCATATGTAGATAATATGTTATTAGATAAAACCAACATTTATTTTCACCTGAAAAATCAACATCTGGCTGACACAGTTCTTTAAATTTCGTTATTGCTTCTTCAACATCATAAATCTCAAATTGATAATTCTGAGTTTCTTCTTCACCATAAAAAATATTATATGTATAATTTACCTTTTTAACAGATTCCAGAAAACGATAATGGTATTCGGATTCCTTTATATTTTGAAAATAAAATTCTTTTAAATCCATGAACATACTCCATTCAAAAATCAAGCCACAACATCGACAATTCAGCATCTCTTCTCATTTTCACAAATTCTTCTGCAAATGTTTTTGCTGTTTCTCTATTATGATCTACATCCCAATGTTCCTTATTATAGTTTGCAGCGTTTGTCCAATTGAAAGTACCGTGCATTGCAACTTCTAAATCGATCACACAAAACTTCCTATGCATTATATTTTTGTACCGCTCTGACATCACATCCACCCGATAAACCTCAAAGTGATCTTCCAAAGTGAACGAAGGTTTCTCCTTATTAACACGATTATTATCAATAATAATTTTTACATCTAACCCTTCATTTCTTTTTTTCAATAATTCATCAAATATTTTTTTATTGGTGAACCATGCCATTGCTATCCAAATTGAGAACTTTGCTTCTCGAATTTCATCAATTATCCGATTTTGTATATCATCAAAAAGTATCTCTTGGCTTACTTCTTCTGGTGCAATATTAAGTATTCCGGGTTTTAATACCAATCCGCTATACTCATTATAATCGTTTGGTTCATAAACCTGTTTGCACAAATCATCAACAAAATCTTCATGTTCTTTCAAGACAATTAATTTATCTGGAACAACGCTAATAATAATATACTCTTGACGATGATCAGGCAAATGATATGTAAAAGCCCATTCCTTTTGAAATGAAACAGAAGCAACTTTAAGCGCCTCCACCACCTCATCTTTATGCTCATAATCACTCATCTTTGCTGTTGCTATCAATAAATCCTTATACTGCTGTTCTGTCATAACATCCCCCTATAGCTTTATATATATCGCAATGCTATGAGCAATTTCTTTATCACTACTCATTATTGTGTCATTTCCTAACAAAATTCGATTTCTACCACTAATGATATCATATTTTTTATTTATAATCTAGGTCTTGTATCCACTCTCCGATCTCTTTTGGTGTGCTTTTGCAAAAATCCTGAATCCACATCTCATGGAGTTTAACTTCTGATTCTGTACTATCTATGTTTCCAACACGCCCACCTGTTTCCTGAAGTGCTTCCAGGCAATCCCATTCCTTTTGGAAGTCCCCAGCAAATTCCATCCATACTTTTATATGATATTCCTTAAAACCTAAATGGTAAATCAAGTAGGTCAACCTGTCAAAATCAGCTAACGGCATTTTTTCTTTTTTCAGCAATAACCTTTTATCATGCTCGCTGCATAAATATAAAAATGCAAGCTGTTCTATTTTTGCCTGCTCCATATATTTCTCCCTTCTCTTCTGTCCTTGTCTCACTTTTACAACCGATTCTACCTTGTCCAATCGTTAAAATCAATACAGATGGTGCAAAAAGTGAGACAAACCATCTGTTTACCAGAGAGGAAGAGATTTAAGATGCCAAAGCCAAGGACACAGTCTGGTGAGAAGAATCTGATTAGCCAGCGATTGATTGAACTTCGCAAGACCCACAATATGTCTCAGCGTGATCTTGCCTATAAACTCCAGTTAGCTGGTTACGATATGGATAAAAATGTAATCACCAGAATCGAAACAAACAAGCGTTATGTCACTGATCTTGAATTAAAAGCCATTGCTGAAATCTTTCAGGTTTCATACATATTTCTCATTGATGGCAAAGATGAATAGAAGTGACAAATGGGGAAGTGTCTTTCGTGCTTCCCCATTTTATCCGTCTCTTTTACAGATTCAGTAATTCCAGGATTTTCTGCATACCAGCCTGATACAAGGATTCCGCATATAGAATCCATCTCTCATTTACTTTCGTAACGTATGCATCTATCATTTTTCGTTTTTCTTTTTCAAGTCCCATTGCCTGAACCTGATCTTCATATTTTGATATTTTTTCGAGCATTTTCTGGTACACTGCATTTTCTTTCAGTTCATTTTCTACCTCATCAATCCAGGTATCCATTAGCAGTTCCAGTAATTTCTTTGTATCACTTTCGTCCTTTCCTGACACTGCTTTTTTGATTTTTCCAAGCATGGCACCATACGAAATCATCTGTGCCTGTCCCATATAGAAATGATATTCTTCTTCTATCATTTCCTTTCCGTTCTCCAGTTGGAAATATTGGTGCAGTGCCTGATGTTCGTCTGCTGTCAGACTGATTGACTGAGCCGCTTCCATAAATGTTTCTATCACTGGATACTTCTCTATAAGTTCCAGTATTTTCTTTTGCAGTCTCTGGTATTCCGCATTATGCTTTTTCAGATAGATACATACCTGTTCTCCTATCCGTATCCCCAGACATTGCTCGTTCCAGATGATATCTGGCTGTACTGACATATCGTTTTCTCCTTTCTGTGTCGTTTCCCTGTTCCAAGCACAAGACTATACCACACTTCCGGGAGAAAGCTATTCAGCAGATCTACTAAAATGACCGGGCGGATACTGTGCAACCTATCCTTTCTTTATAATAAAAAAAGGCATGGAAGAATCTTATTCTTTCATACCTACTACTTATTTCTATATTCAACTGAATACACATTCTTTTCCATTATCTGTGTATCATGTACCTATTTTCCTCTAAAAGCAAACTGTATACACTCCATACACGCCTACCATCTATACCTCATTTTACATCAAATATGATTATTTCTTTCCCAGATGCAACAGCACTGCCAATAGCGACTCGCTGCTTTTCACCACCGGATAACGACATTGGGTGCAGTTTCAGTTTATCCGACAAATCAAGCCCGGCCAAAATTTCTTGTGCCCGAACCTTGTCCTCTTCCTCATTTTCTCCATCCATACTCAGCAAAAGTTCATCAAGTACATCTTCTGTAAAAAGCTGGTGATTTACATCCTGCATTACCATATAGGAAATATGCCGGCGCTTCTTCGCATTGAGAGCATTGCCATTTAATTTCAAAGTGCCCTTTGAAGATTTATCTAATCCGCATAGACATCTGGCAAAAGAGGATTTACCAGCTCCATTGTCACCAATGATTCCAATGATTTCTCCCTGCGGCAATGTTAAATTCGGTATGTTTACAATCGGATATCCCCGTTTTTCATATGAAAACCAAAAGTTATCAATCTGCAGGCTTTTTTCATTTGCTTCAGGTTTTTTTTCAGGCATCAAGTCAAATGGATTTAATGCACGTAATCCCATTTTCTTTAACTCCTTTGGATCTAGTTCCAAAAATTCCTCTCTTGTATATTCATTACATATCTCTCCGCGCTTCATATATATGATTCGGTCCGCATATGGAGCCAGGTAATAAAGGCGGTGTTCGGCAACGATTACTGTCTTATTTTCAGATTGCCATTGGCGAATTACTTCTGTTAAATCTTTTATCGAAGAAATATCCAAATTTGAGGACGGTTCATCCAAAACAAAAGTATTAGGGCAGATAGCATCTGCCGATGCACAGGCTATCTTCTGCTTTTCTCCACCAGATAAAGCAAACAGGCTCCGTCCAAGCAGATTTTCTAATTTAAGGCATTTTGTTGTATTCTCAAGCCTTGCCAGCATTTCCTGCACCGGCAACCCCAAATTTTCGCATCCAAACACAATCTCGCTTGTCGTATCTACATTGTAGAACTGTGTTCTCGGGTTTTGAAATACAGAGCCAACCATGGGGGCAATCTGATATAACTGATAATCCTTTACCTCTTTCCCATCCAAATAAATCTGTCCCGTTAACTGTCCATTATAATAATGCGGAATCAATCCGTTAATCAGGCGCGTCAAAGTTGTTTTACCGCAACCAGATTCACCACATAGTAAAACAGTCTCTCCATCTTCGATTTTCAAATTGATATTACGCAGGCTATTCTCTGATTCTCCGCTTTCATAGGTAAAGGACACATCTTTAATTTCTATCATTTCACTTCCCCTTCTACCATTTAATAATAAATAAGGTGACAAACAGCATAACGCCTGAAATTACTACCGCAATGGCATCGTAACAGGTAAATCCAACTCTCGTTATGCTTGACCGCTTTGCTGGATTATCCAGCCCACGGGTCAACGCTGCCGCAGACAGTTCATCACCAATCTTTACAACCGAAATCATAAGCGGTATGAAACGATATTCAAGCAGTGCCATTGGATTCTGCCAAAATTTTTTCGTACCAAACTGGATTTCCCTCATTCTCATAGCGTCTTTAATAGCTGCTGATTCTTCCTGCATGGTAGGCAAAAAGCGAAATAATACAGAAAGAGGAATGGTAATATTCCTACCGATATGCATTCTGCTCAGTGATGTAATACACTCACTGGCAGTAGTAGATTTAATTATGTAATTCCCCATTGCAAAAGCAGGAAAAAGCCTTAAAACCAATCCCACCAATAAAACTACAATCATATTGACAACCATGTGAAAACGAATTGAGTTTTGGATTTCCTTAACCACCAAAGCAGCTACAAACAGAACTATAAAAATGGCCGCTGCCTTATATTGTCTGTTTGTAAGTAATAGAATAAAAGGTATCAAAGCCACTGCAAGCATAAAAGCGGTATGGCCATATAAAAACTCGGCGGTAGCTACAACGGCCATCAGCAGTAATTTTGTCCGTGGGTCTAAATGGAATCCTTTCGTCTCTGTAACAGCAAGCATGTGCATCAAACAATACCCGCCCTCTCAAAGTGCTTCTTTAACATTTTATGACCGAGCAAAGCACCGCAAATCCCGCCGACAAACAAAATCACAAATCCCGCATACATCATCCATGATGGCATCATAGATTGTAATGTTTCTGCGTATTGGTTCCCCATGGAGCTGTGAATATTTTCCCAGTAGGACTGCCCGGCAATCCAAAGATTCGCAGGGCATCCCATCATGCCAAGGCAAAAACACGCATAGCTTAGGAGGGTAACGTTAAAGTTTTTATACTGACCGGCCTTTAACACAATATCAGCAAGAATTCCGCCCAGTGTCCACCCCACCAGCCCAATCCATGTATAGCCTATAAGAAAGAAAAACAGACCGCAGATGACACCTGTAATTGTCAGCATCCCGAATTTCTGAATTTTTGTGTAGTACAGCATCATAGGAATGCCACATACAAACGGCCAGATAAACAGAAGGAATGGATATATTACAGGCAGTGCAGTCAGTAATCCGAAAACAAAAAATATTACAAGAGTCATGGCAGTATAAATTCCTACATTGATAAGATCTTTTCCATTTAGTTTATTAGATTTTTGCATTTTAATCGTCCTTTCGTTATGACTAATTTCATATTTTATAGTTAGATTCAGCTAACTGTAGGGGAAATTTTTTGGGGATTAAATCCCCAAAACAGTTTGCCAGCCCGAGCTGAAAAATACCGATAGCGTATGAGCATACTTCAATGCAGCTGACTTTGGATAATTGTGCATAACAATTTCCGCAATTGAAGCATAGTAAGAATGGACCAACATATGCCACTCGTCCTCATCTAAATCATTGACAGGTACACCGCGTGCTTTTAATTCTGCAATGAGTTTTATTGTCTCCTGCACATCTGCGCGTACCAAGTCGTCTAAAAAGCCTGCATACTTTGTTCCTGACGAGCACATCAGAAGCAGCCTGAATACATCAAAATGCTCATAAATATATTCGATTATCTGGATAATCGTACTTTCTGACAGCCTCCACAAATTCTTAAGCTCATCTGTTTTTACTAAATCAAAATGCTTATCTATTGATTCTGAATATATCTTTTGGATTGTCTGAACAACTGATTCCACTAAAGAACCAAATAAAGCTTCCTTATCAGCAAAATGATTGTAAAAGGCACCATTGGTTACATTTGCGTCTTTACAGATTTCCCTAATACTGGCTCTTTCAAAGCCAAATTCTAAGAAGTGTTTCTTTGCACAGGCCAAAAGATTTTCATGAGTTTGCTGGAAATCCCTTGACATTTCCTCCCCTCCATTCTATACTATATTACACTGTAATATTACACCGTAATATAGATTTTACCACCCTTTTCCTAAAAAATCAATACCCAATTACAAATTCTGATTAGCAGAAAGGAAGATGTTTATATGAAATCAAAAGAACCGGGGGCAATCCGGCAGCTTTTTATGTTTGTTGGCAGTAGCAAGGGGAAAATGAAATTTTCCATTCTTATGGCCGTTTTAGGGGAACTATTTGGTATGGTTCCATTCCTTATACTGGCTATGTTGGCAGACTCACTCTATTCCGGAACAGCTACTACTAAAGATACGGTGATACTGGCGGGAATCGCGGCACTTTGCCAGTGCATTAAGACATTCCTTACATGGAGGTCGTCCCTTCTGTCCCACCGTATTTCCTTTACTATTTTACAAAATATACGTGAAAGAATTGCCGATAAAATGGCGAAGGTTCCCATGGGCGTCATGTTGGAAACCCCTTCCGGCATTTTTAAAAACTTAATTGTAGATAATGTGGCAAAGCTAGAGGATTCTATGGCCCATTTTATGCCTGAACTTCCGTCACACATCACAGCACCTCTATGCAGTATTCTATTAATCTTTATTTTGGATTGGCGCATGGGGCTGGCCTCTTTAATTACTGTCCCGTTGGGAGGTTTGTTTTTCGCTGCCATGATGCGCGGATATGCCTCCCGTATGGAAAACTATATGTGTTCTGCGAATGAAATGAACAGTTCTCTTGTGGAATATGTAAATGGTATTCAGGTCATTAAAGCTTTTAACCGGTCCAGCTCGTCCTATGGGCAATACTCAAAAGCTGTCAATTACTTCCACGACTGCACCATGGAATGGTGGAGTGAGTGCTGGCTATGGAATGCGGCCGCTCGTGCAGTCCTTCCCTCCACCTTACTTGGCACACTTCCTATCGGCGCTTTGCTTTTTATGAATGGTTCGATTACTTTACCGGTTCTGATGATATGTCTTATTGTCCCCCTTGGCTTTACAGGGCCGCTGATGAAAGTATCGGAAGCCATGGAGCAGGTAAGTATGATCAAAGGAAACCTTGAACAAGTTACTGCCTTCTTAAAAACTCCTGAACTGCAGCGGCCTGCGGACCCGGTTACTCTCACAGAACCGACATTTGAATTTAGTCACGTTTGCTTTGGTTATAACAAAAGTGAAGTGCTGCACGATATCTCATTTAAGACGTCACCGAAATCAATGACAGCGATTGTCGGTCCGTCCGGATCTGGTAAATCTACCATAGCCAAATTAATGGCGGGATTTTGGGATGCCACCTCCGGGACTGTGCTTTTTGGTTCACAGGATATTCGCAACATCCCCTTTGAGCAGCTGATGGGAGAAATCAGTTATGTTGCACAGGATAACTTTCTTTTTGATAAAACCATCCGTGATAATATCCGCATGGGAAATCCAGCCGCAACGGACGAACAAATAGAAACCGTTGCAAAAGCTGCAAACTGCCATGATTTTATCATGCAATTAGAAAAAGGCTACGACACTATGGCCGGAGATGCCGGAGACCGCCTATCTGGTGGAGAACGCCAACGTATCACCATAGCGCGTGCCATGCTTAAAAAAGCTTCCGTGGTTATTCTTGATGAAGCAACTGCCTATGCAGACCCGGAAAATGAAGCACTGATACAAGAAGCAATCAGTAAGTTAATTTCCGGGAAAACCCTAATTGTTGTTGCACATCGTCTGAATACAATCCGCAATGCCGATCAAATCCTTGTTGTAGCTGATGGGAAAATAGCTGGATGCGGAACGCAAAATGAACTGTTAGAGAACTGCCCTCTTTATAAGAAAATGTGGGAGAATTATTCAGATGCGGTAACTTCCAAAACGAAAGGAGAATCTTAGATGTTTGAAATGATTTCTCGTATTTATCAAATCGCCGGCTCCAGCAGAAAAAAAATAACAGTTGGAATACTGTGCAATATTTTAAAATCCTTTTTTCAAAGTTTTATGATGCTCAGTGTATTTTTAATCATGTTAAATCTTGATACACTAACCTCCTCAATAATTTTAAAAGCTGTAACTATCATTCTTATTAGTATTCTTGGACGTTTCTTTTTCCAATGGATGAGTGACCGTACCATGAGCGGAACCGGTTATGATATTTTCCGTGATTACCGTTTAGAAATTGGTGAGCGATTAAAACAAGCACCTATGGGTTATTTTTCAGAGCAGAACCTTGGAACCATCCAAACAATTTTAACCACTACCATAGCGGATCTGGAAGGTTACTCCATGATGGCTATCGAACAGATGACCAGTGGTGTTGCCATGGCATTCCTTATGTCTTTCATGATGTTCTTTTTCAACCCAATAATAGGGACACTAAGTATGATAGGCTTAGTAATTGGCCTGACAGTATTACGCCTGGTCAGACAGCGGGCCGCAGAACATTCGCCAATTTATCAGGCTGCCCAGGAAAATCTGGTTAATAAATGTTTAGAGTACATACGTGGGATTGCTGTTCTCCGTTCATTTTCAAACGGCAAAAGCGGCCAGCAAGAGGTACACACTGCATTTCAAAAGAAATGGGACGCTGATTATTCACAGGAAAAGGCAACCGCAGGTGTTCTCCGGCTATATGGCCTTGTCTATAAATTGATGAGCTGCGTCTTAATCGCTGCTGCTGGTATCTTATACATGGACGGAAAAATTTCCCTACCATTCTGTATGACATTTTTGTTTTGTGCATTTACCGTTTATTCTGATTTGGAAACTATGGGAAACAGTGCATTCTTGAGTAAGAAAATAAATACCGAATTAGACCGTTTGGAAGAAGTGACAAATATTCCCCAGATGGACACCACCACAGATAAACTCCATCCTTCCAATTATGAGATTTCATTAAAAGATGTATCATTTGGCTATGGTTCCCGCAGAATTATTGACCACATATCCTTAAACATACCAGAGCATACTACATGTGCGATTGTAGGTCCGTCAGGAAGCGGTAAAACGACATTATGTAACTTAATCGCTCGTTTCTGGGACGTTCAGGAAGGCTCTGTGTGTATTGGCGGCCAAAATGTGAAAGACTATACCGCTGACAGTGTGCTTGACTGTATCAGTATGGTTTTCCAAAAGGTTTATCTATTCCATGACACAATCGAAAATAATATTAAGTTTGGGAAGCCTGATGCGTCACTTGAAGAAGTAATGGAGGCAGCAAAAAGAGCCTGCTGTCATGACTTTATTATGGCCTTGCCGGATGGATATCAAACTGTAATTGGCGAAAGTGGATCTACATTATCTGGCGGCGAAAAACAAAGAATCTCCATTGCACGGGCAATTTTAAAAGACGCACCCATTGTCATTTTAGATGAAGCAACCTCCAGTGTTGACCCTGAAAATGAACAGGCTCTTTTATCTGCGATTGAGGAGCTGACTAAAAATAAAACTTTAATTTCCATAGCCCATCGATTGAGTACCGTACAAAAAGCTGACCAGATTATTGTGATTGATAATGGGCACGTCAAACAAAAGGGCACCCATGACCAGCTCAGTAAAAAGGACGGAATTTACCGGAATTTCCTTAAATTACGTGTGGAAGCCACCGGATGGCAATTATAAATATTACCCCATTTCACCCCTCTGTATCAATGAAAACCAGGGAAGGATTTAATGAATTCCTTCCCTGATTTTCTTTTTGTGCCAAGGCACTCATTTTCTCTTAACCTTCCAGAACCGGGCAGTCGTCAGGCCATATACCTCACCTTTCGCTTTTGCATAGACCTGTTTTTACTAAACAATTGCCTGAACCTACACATTCCTCTTTAATTTATTTTTCCTATCTAATCAAAGTATTTGCAGTTGCCAGTTTTTCCTCCCTTAACATAAGTTCTTTCCATACATCTACAAAGCCTTCCAAATTGTTTTTCGACAGCTTTTTCACCATCTGATTGATATAGTCCAGATATTCTACATGCATACAGCTTTTATTAATGCGGATCAATGTGAATGGATATCCCCAGGCCAGTAATTCATGTAGCTTTTTATAGCATTCCTGTACTACTTCTAAGTCACAGTTTTCATCAACATAGTTCAGAAAGAAAAAAACCGATAACCATGAGAAATATGCTCATAAGTTATCGGTTCTATGTTTTCAGGTGTTTATTCAGTAATATTTAGTCCACAAATACAGTTTCATTCACCCGTTTATTCAATGCATCAAATTGCTCCTTTGATATTATTGGCTCATAATTGCCTATATATCTCAACTCTTCTGAATATGATTTTGTTCTCGCCGTAACAACCCCTGCATAGTATACGGAGGCAGGCATTTTTCTCAATCTCTTTGCCCATATGCCTGCACTTCTCATTAGATTCCCCTGATTACTCCAATGTGATTCCACTTCTGTAAATGACAGCTCCATCACATTCTGTAAAGCAAGCAATGATATATCTTCTCCCGCCTGAAAGTATTGTTCCCGAAGTTCTATTTCTTTTCCCACCTGCCGGCAAATCCAACTATAGGGAATACTGTTTGCCGCCTCCTCGTAATTCAAGACAAGATGCTGTGTATCTTTTTTATAATCTATGAACTCCAATACCATGTATTCCGGCGGATTGTTCAGATAATCCATAACAAACTTTAAAGCAGACCTCACGCGAAAAGCTTCCATTTCCTCTACAACTAACTGCCTGTCCTTAATACGATAACCATAGGGTGCCTTTACGAACTCGGCCCTCTTTTTCATACGACTTTTCATACAATCCTTAATATTCTTCATATAGATTGTCCACTCCTTTTAATTTGAAAGTAATTAACTTGCTTTTCTCATACACAGCATATTAATTTCGTCCTGAAATTTAAAAACAACTTCAATATTATGATTCTTGTCTACCAACACTTTTTCAATAAAGGCATCAGCCAACTCCGGAGACAACGCCTCCTCATTTCTAAACTCATCGACCAATCGGGCAAAATCTGAATAGAATATGATATTTGCCTCATCATATTTTCGGATTCCTTCTTCCACCTTTTGAATTCCTGCCTCCAATGGAACAAGCTGTTCTGACAATTTCTGTTTTTTTATCAGATATTCTTCTCTGCTTACATGCCCTGCTCTGTAATCTTCATACAAGTTCATTTTCTTCTGCTTTATTTCTTCTGCCCTCTCCTGAAATCTTTCCATGATTGCATGGTAATCTGCCATATTATGATTCAAAGCCTTTAAGATTTTCTTTTTGCTGTCAGTAAATAATCTTAAATTGAATTGTATAACCGAAAACACTGCTTTTTCTAATACCGCTGTTTCAATAGGCGGAAAAGTACAATCCGACAATGGATTTTCACGCTTAGCCAAACAATAGTAAAAGTCATTATCTTCATGATATCTGCGCCTGCTTAATGCTGAACCGCAATGTACACAATACACATTTTTATATAATGCTGATACTCTGCGCCTCGGTCCACTTTTGCAACCACTTTTAGCAGCCCTCTCATCCAGCCACTCATTCACCCTGTTAAACTGCTCTTCTCTGATAATTTTCGGCTGTCTGTTTGGAACAAGAATTTGGTCCGCCTTATTCACTGCCCGTGTTCCTTTTGTCCCCAATACACAAGCCTCTTCCTTATGACGTACTGAATATCCCAAATAAGCTTTATTCCTTGCAATCTTTTTCAGTGTTGTTTTATTCCAGATAGAACTGGTCTTACATAATTTGGCATTGTATTTTTTAGCCAAATAAACGCTCGGCGGATCAATTCCTTTTTCAGCCAGGAACTTAATTATAAACTTATAACTTTTTTTCTGGTCTAATAGATCCATAATTATTTGTAGTACATATGCCGCCTCCCAATCCACCTCATATTCACGGTCAGCTGTATACCGATATCCATAAAGAGGTACTGGGCCGTTATGCTTTCCTTGAAGAGCCTCCTCCATCTTAATTCTCTTCTGAGTGGTAGACGCCTGAATTGGAACTAACCCATTAATCAAATTCTTGAATTTGGCTTCAAAATCTATACCATATTGATAATCTTTGCTGTCATAATCATCATTAATCGCAATATAGCGTACTTCCAAAAAAGGAAATATCTTTTCTAAATAATTGACGGTATCTATGGTGTCCCTGCCAAGTCTGGAGAAATCCTTCGTTGCTATTACTATCATATTTCCATATAAAGAACGGACTCTGCTCATCATATTCTGAAAATTAGGTCGGTTAAAATTACTGCCAGTGTAGCCATCATCAATAAATTCTTCTACTTGATAATCATGAAATTCACTGTGTTCCTCCTTGAATCGGTTAAGCAATCTTCTTTGGTTTGTAATGCTGCAGCTTTCATCGTCTCCATCTTCCCTGGAAAGACGTTCATAAAAAAGCAGAAATTTTTTCTTCATCCTCACACCGCCTTTGCAATCAAATCCATGCTGAATATATCTTCAAATTTGAAGATAACTTCCATGGAGGTTTTGTCTATAATTTTGATTTCCGAAATCAATTCATCAATAATCTCCGCTGTCACGCAGAGATTTCCCTGCTTGTCCATCAATGCAGAAAGCCATTTGTTCTTTAAAGAATATCTCCTGACCATATCATTTGACTCTATAATCAAACTCCCTTTTAGTGCCCTCAGTTCATCAACCTTCTCCATATTCTGTCTTTTAAATTCTATGTACTCTCTTTTATCCAGAATCTGATCTACATAATCTTCGTATAATTGTTGCTGCCTCACTAAAAGGCTCTGGATTTCCCGGTCAATGTCAGCAATCTGATTCTGGTATTCCCGTTTCAATTTGGTTATAAAAGAGTCCTTTTTATATGCTTTTTTCTCCTTCATTGCTATACTGACCCACTTATCTAAGAGGACCGTAACAGCTTTTAATACTGCTTTTTCATTGATAAATTTGTTCTTGCAATGATTAGGTGCTACATCATGTCCAGGACAATGATATTCAATACCTATTCCCTGCTTTGTATGATACCTGCTTTGTGACATATGCCTTCCGCAAACTCCACATACGAGCTTCCCTGCGAATAATCCATATTTCTTATCAATTTCTCTGGTAAAGCTATTCACCCAGATTTTCTGTGCGTTCTTTTGGGCCCTGTCATAAATTGCCTGCTTTATGATACGGGGTAGAGCATCCTCTTCAATATTCCATTCCTGCCGCGGCACCCTTTTTAATTTTTTTCCTTTATAATAGCTTTGTTCTGTTTTATGGGTAACCAAACAGCCAATATAAACGGGGTTCTGAATGATACTAGAAATGAAATTGCCCAGCCACAGATACTTTTCCGGGTTCTTTTCTACCTTTTCTGCTTTTCCATGTTTTATCAAGTGATAGGCTTTCGGCGAGGGAATATTCTCCCTATTCAATATTTGGGCAATCTTATAGTATGAATATCCTTCCAGCACAAACATGTTAAATATACGGACAACAACAGAGGCAGCTTCCGGGTCAATCACGAGTATTTTACTATTGGCTTTTGAACGCTCAAATCCATATGGCGGCCTCGCTCCCCAGAACTCCCCATTGCCTCTGGCCAGTTCATGGGCCTGGGTAAGTTTTTTGGAAGAGATACGGGCGTAATATTCATTTGCCAGATGTTTAATCACATAAACCATTCGTTCTTTGCTGCATTGTGGATCTGCACTGTCATATCCATCGTCTATGCTGATGAAACGAACATCTAATTCCGGGAATACTACATCTAACAGCTCCAGCGCTTCCAAATAGTTTCTTCCAAATCTGCTAAAATCCTTAACGATTACTGCATTGATTTTTCCAGACTTAATATCTTTGAGCAGTTCAGAAAAGCCCGGACGATTAAATGTAGTGCCCGAAACACCATTATCGCAGTATTCACCGGTCAGAATACTTCCTGACAGATTCCTGCTTATAAATTCCCCGTTTCTCTGCAGCTGATGACTAATGGAATCATCGTTTTTTATTTTATTGCTTCTAACCGATAAGCGTGCATAAGATCCAAATCTGTATTCTCTAAGTGAGAAAATAACTTGTTCTTCAACCAGATTCCTTCTGCTTTTTCTAGCCACACATGACACCGCCTTCCCCTAAGCTTTCCAGGAATGTTTCCATTTTCTGGTTAGGCAATTCTGTACAAATCTGTCTGATTTTTGCTATGACCTTTCTAAATTCATCTTTAAACCAGAACGTAATTTCCAGATTTCCCTTTTCGGAGACTTGAATACTCTTTATACAACTAACTACCAGCCTCCGGTCAAGTTCCTTTACCTGACCGAATTGCAAAAAATGATCAATCCATGCATTCTTACCACAGATATTCCGAAATATATTATCATTTTCTACCTTTTGCTGCTCAATCAGCTTTTCCAGTTCAGTACAACGGCTTGAATACTGTTTTTTCAGCTGAAGGTATTCCTCTCTTGTCAGCAGCTCGTCCTGATAGTCACCGTATAATGAGGCAGCTAATTTCATATTCCTCTGGTAATCCTTTTTTAACATTTCCATCCGAGAGCTTTCCTTCTGTACCCTGCGGTCCGAAAATGGTATTGTATCAACATATGACAAGATTGATTTTAAATCAGTAAGAACAGAAATATGGTATTGTATCAGCAGAAGAATGTTTTTTTTCAACTTTGATTCTGAAACCCTGTGAGGCGAACATGTCCTGCTATTCTCCCTGTTGGTAGAGCACACATAATATCCATATTCCTTTCCACCTGCTTTCGTGGATTTGCGTACAAGTGATTGATGGCAGTCTATACATTCCAGTAGCCCAGAAAAAAGATATACGGTTTCCTGACCAGGCGCTGTCCGCGTATCATGCTCTAACAAGTGATTGACAATCATAAAATCAATCCAGCTCACAAGGGGAGGCATTGCCCCCTCTACGACAGCCCACTCCTCTTCGCTTTTGTAGATTATTTTCTTTACTTTAAAGTTCGGAGTAGTGGTTTTTCCTTGTATCAGTATTCCCAGGTAAGCGGTATTATTAAGAATTCTTCCTACAGCTACGGCAGTCCAATGGCTACGTTCATATTTTTTAAATGTTGTCCTGTACCGGACCCCCTGTGATACTTTATAGTCTGCCGGCGGCAAAATACCAAGGCTGTCAAGCCGTGTTGCGATGGCATCCTGACTTAAACCACAGAGTTTCCAGCGAAAGATATCCCGCACCACCTCCGAAGCGATAGGGTCAAGAATCAACCTGTGATGATCATTTGGATCTTTTTGATAGCCATAATACGCGTATGCCCCGACAAAAAGTCCCTGCTCACGCATAGCCTTTAATGTATTTCGGATACTGATACTTGTATTTGCCGGATAGCTTTCATTTAACAGACTTTTAATGGGTAATGTTAGAAAATCCTCTTTGCAGGATTCGGCTTCACTGTCATAGTTATCATCAATCGCAATAAAACGGACGCCCCACTCCGGGAATCTACGCTGTACATACCGCAATACTTCCGTAAAATCTCTGCCCAAACGACTCAGATCTTTTACGATAATACAGTCAATCTCCCCACTTTTAATCAGATTCAGGATTTTCTTGAAACCGGGGCGATTGAAGTTTGTACCAGTATACCCATCATCGACTGCTTCACCGATGATTTGGATTTCCTGTTGTCCGCCACAATAACGCTGTACTATGACTCTTTGATTTTTAATGCTGTCGCTTTCAATCTGATCGCCATCCTCCACGGATAAGCGCAGATAAGCATAAGCACGATAGATATGATTTTTACGCATAAAAACAGCTCCTAACCACTTATTAGTTAGCGCATGAACCCTGGGTCATACATCAAATAAGTAGCAGGAACCTGCTTAAATGTTTAGTTCTATTCCGCTTTTATTTTACCATGATTCATTCCAGTTGTCCACACCTATCTAACCATTTATCACCTTCTTTTTTTCTCTTTTGCGAATCTCAATCAACACTCTGCTTTTTCTATCAAATTTTCAATTATGTCGGATAAGGTCCTGCCCGTACTTGAATAAGATACCTTTATCTTCATGTCCCCCACGCGGAACAGGTAGGGATTTACTCCTTCGTCCAGTATTTTTCTCATTCTCTTCTCACATGGTAAAGAGGTATCTATTTTTACACTATTCAAATCCACCAGCGTATCAATATCAACCTCATCCAACTTTATCTGTTGGAAAGCATCCAGCTCTTCAATCGTAAGCATTTCTCTATACCTCCCGGGACAATGATTTTCTTTACATCTTCTTAACGATATTTCACAAACGCCAAAAGTGTCATACTCAATACAGACCTTATGAAATGGTTGTATCTATCATCTCCCGGTTCCATCACGAAGGGTAAATCCGGCTTTATTCATGTTTTCTTTAATACAAGCAGCAGTCTCCAGTAAAAAACTCGCTTCTCTCCCTGAACAGCCTTTTATGATATTTATAAAGGCCAATATGTACTGTTCCTTCGTGTCACCAATATCTGAAGATTCTATCAATACAGGGTATACGTTCAATGCCTCCAATACATTCAAGTAGGATTCCATACTTAAATTTCTCAAACCGTTTTCAACTTTACTCATATGATTTGCAGACACCCCTGCCCGTTCTGCAAGCTTCTCTATTGTATATCCTCTTTCTTCTCTTAAAGTACGAATGTTTTGAGCAATATTAAAATTGTTAACCATCTTCGTACCATACTCCTTTTTAAGTTTGAATGTATTTTACATGATGATTTCCTGTTTGAGAACGGACTGTAAAGACCAATATCATCCAATTCTAGCGTATAATTTGCCATTTCAGATTTTCCGACATAAATCCAGAAAAAAAGAACTGCCTGTAGATGGCAGCTCTCTTACAAAACATATTCTATTTTCAACTAATGCCGTAAATTTATACTCACGCAACTTTATCATCATTGTCATTATTTGAAAGGGCTATTTTGCTTAAACTGCCTTTCATCGACTCAATTGTGTCTAAGTAAAACTGAAGTTCCAACTCCGGACATTCCTTTAAGATACATAAGAAACGTGACAATAGTTCTATGCTCTTTTCCGTCCCATCTGCTTCAGATACCAAAACAGGAACAACCTCTAAAGCTTCCAGTATTTTTATATATGTTTTCATGCCGATTGTCCTGGAGCCAGATTCTACCTTACTCAGATGGCTATGTGATATTCCGGCCAATTCGGCCAGGGCTTCCTGGGTCAGACCTCTTTCTTCGCGTGCCCTTCTAATGTTCTCTGTTATTGAACATGTATGATCCTTCATATGTTTGTCTCCTGTTTACCGTTTATCGAGTGTCCCCATACTACGATTTTTCATCGCAATACACGTTTAAAATTATTACCTATCATTTTTTCACTTTCATCTCGCAAGCCCATTCACATTGATTTAAAATGCTGCCATCACACCACCAGTAGCTCTCTATAATCAGCGCGACTCCTCCACTCAACGGTTTACCATAAAAATATGTGCTATTATAGAGCATGCCTTTTTCTATGTCAACATTTTTTGATTTAATAGACATTTTTTCTCGTTTACTCGAACCATATCCCATCGAATAGAGTAGAGAAATAACAGCGAGTGTTATTTCCCTCTCATTGAACCGTACGTACGGGTCTCGTATACGGCTCTACAACCTATATTCCAACATTTCTTAGATAATAGTTTAAAGGATTGAGCAGTCCTGCTCCGTCCTTTATTCTTGTTTCCAGTACTTCCGGACTGATTATATAATTAACAACATTCATTCCGCTTCGTCTATACCAACCGAGCCTTGAGTTTGCTACCTTATATATGGCTTCATGGTCAAATCCACACTTATATTTCTGGTTTAAATAGCACAGATTTTTGTATATTCTCTTAGGCACTTTCCATTGTTTTAGAACAATCACCCTCATCTTGTGCCTTAGCCATGCTCCAAACTCTTCCATAAATTGTTTCATCATTCCGATTCTGAAATAATTAATCCACCCTCTCGCTATTTCATTCACTCGTTTTATTGTTTCAGCCAGCGGTCGTGCAATCGCTTTATTTCTTTTAAGGTATTCACTTAGCTTCTGTTTCAGTTTCTTTTTCTTTCCTGTTGTGGGTTTTACTTTCCATTCCCCTCCATGTTTGAGAAAAGTGAAGCCAAGATACTTACTTCTTGTTGGTCTGACTACTTTCGTTTTTGTAACATTAACTTTTAGGAACAGCTTTCTTTCTATCCATTCTGTTATGGATTTCATTACTCTGTTGGCTGCTTTTTCACTTTTAGTGAATACTATTGTGTCATCTGCGTACCTCGTAAACCGAAGTCCCCTTTGTTCCAGTTCCTTATCTAATTTATCAAGATATACGTTTGACAGCACAACAGACAGGGGACCACCTTGTGGCACTCCGCTTATTGCTGCTTTTTCCAGCCCTTTTTCCATTGCTCCTGCTTTCAGATATTTCCGAATCAGGTGCAATGTGGTACTGTCATTCACTTGCTCTCTAAGAATTTGAATTAATTTGTCATGATTTACTTTATCAAAGAATTGCTCTATATCTATGTCTATCACCCATTCATATCCCTCGTTCAGATACTCCAGTGCTTGTTTTATGGCATCATGACAACTTCTTCCAGGTCTGAAACCATAGCTAAATTCACTGAATATTTCTTCATAAATATCTATAATTGGCTGAGCAATCGCTTGTTGTATTACTCTATCTAAAACCGTTGGAATCCCCAATGGCCTCATTTTTCCATTATCTTTCGGAATATAAACTCTTCGTACTGGTTTGGGCATATAGGTTCGGTTTCTGATTGATTGAACAATTTCGTCTTTGTTTCCTTTGATGTATGCACCAAGTTCCCCGACTTTCATTCCGTCAACTCCACCTGCCCCTTTATTCGCTGCTACTTTCTTATAAGCTCTGTTTAGATTTTCCTTTGATGTAATCACATCTATTAATTCCATTGTTGTTACTCCTCTTATTATCACAAAATTTATGCACATCACCCCTCTCGATCCAGACAGTATTCCTCGGTTACGTTCCTACTTTTCCAGTCCATCTGATTTCTGGCTAATGCATCATTCTTTTAATAACGATTCGTACTATAAATCGTTTCAGTCCTTCGGCTTTTACCCCTACTATGACTTCATCTGACTCCCTCCCCAAACCTTTTTCGACCATATCTTACGATATGTGGGTAGGGTCTCCCAAGGTAAGACACTAATCTTTCATTCCACAACCTCTTGATTTACAACTTCGGTTTACGTTTACCATTTGGGCTTCGGCTTGGTTTGCAGCCTTCCCCACCTAATCGCCTTATCAAGTTTCTGTTCGTAGGCTCAAGAACTTTGCTACACCACTTCCTCCATCTATATCATTACTGATACCGACTTGTGATTCGCTACACTTGGCGGTAAAAACCCGTGGCTGGACTTTCACCAGCAAGATTAGTGCCATGCTTGGCACACAAAACAAGAGACATCTCAAAGATCAGAGATGCCTCTTGTCCAGCTTTAACTTTCTGTTTCTATCTTTTCTAAGCTTAAATAAGCGTCCAAAATACAAAGCATCACCCGCTTTTGCTCTGGCGTTAATTGATATATACGTTCCAGCAATTCCTTATCAGCATTATCCTCCGTATATCCAAACAGATAATTGGGGGATGTACCTAAAACATCACATATAATGAATAAAAGCGAAACGCTGGGAAGCTTATTGCCAGCTTCCAACTGCCTGATATATCCATGGTTTACATGACACCTTTCAGCCAATTCCTGGTATGACAATTTGCATTCTTTTCTTTTACCTCTCAACTTAGCACCGAATTCTTTTGGGTCCACATCACACCTCACCATCTATATGCATATTACCATTAGCTACTTTTGTTATCTTCTAGTATAATTCCACTTTCCCCTCCGCAACAGTCCACCAAAATATGACACATGTTATATCTCAGTTTCATTTGTATATAAAAAGATTGTCTATTTCAGGGAACATTTGTAGATTAGTTTTACTAGACATCCATATGAATAAACGTTATCTTATAGATACGAAAATAAACTTTTAGATAACATTTCGGAGGAAAATACTATGAGGCTGGCTTCAAAATTTTTAACAGCACTAGAAGGTAATTTCGATTCTTCCCAGGTCGAGAAGGCGTTCTTTGAAACAAATCAACTTTTTCTATCGCAAAGTGATGTAAGTGATGAAGATATCTCTGATTTACTGGATGTTTGTAAAGAATTCTTTCCTTTACCCTATCTTACTGAAGACAAACAGTATGAGCAACTTTGGGCCCGGCTTGAACCTGCATACTATCGGCATATAAAAGAATGGGAACAATTCACTCAGGCTATAGCGCGCTGCCGAAAAAAGCGCAAACTAAAACGGCTCTGTATTGCTTCTCTTGTTAGTATTCTTTTTATTATTACTTTTGTATTGCTTATTGTACACCGTCCAGTTTCCAAATCCGAATGCTGGATTTGTTCGGGTAAACTCCAATCGTATATCTCGTATGAGTCTGCATTTGGTGTAATAAACTTAAACTCACGATCCGTTAGTACTATTCCAAAAGGAAGTTGGGAGGGAAATCATAGTGTCACAATCACCTCTTCCGAGAACGGAACTATGATTATAACCTCACCCATTACCTCCGAGAGCTATCGTGCAGATATATATATGCAGGCTGACTCCCAGCCAGATGAATCTCTTATATCAAAATATCTATGTACGGATTGTGTAAAGATATGGAGTGAGAACAAATACGATGTACTTCTCATGGACGCATCAGGTACACCTTTTCCTATATCTGATAGTATGGAACTTGCTTTGCCACCATATACAGTCACTGCGTCTTCCAAAAGTACAGAATGCATCCGCATTACCTTTGAGAAAACGAAATAAAATACGAGCTTTTTACGTAAGATACATACACAAAAGAAAACGCCACATGAACATAGTGAAGTGTTCATGCGGCGTTTGCCAAAGTAACAATTTACATCATTTTGTCCGGACACCCACCCTAAAATTTATTTTAATTTATTGCATTAAAAGATTGTTGTATTTTTTCACATCATATCCGTTTCCGATTCGATAAATGGAGGGATTTCTGATTTAAGAAAACCGTCCCAAAAATCATGATTTAACTTTAAGTGTTTCATAACCTTTGCTTTTATAAAAGAATTGTTCATAAAATATGAATAAATGTCTTCTTTAGTAACTTCCTTTATTACAGTTAATTTATTTGTGACCCACCAATCACCGCTATATTGAACACAATGTCCCTCTGCTTTCACTTGAAAAAGTCTTATTGCAGATAATGATCCTCTTTTATAGTTTTTTATGGATTCTAAATATTCCGTTCTGCCTGGACACAATGCTACGCCCTCTATTGTTGTACAAAAATGTAAATAGCAATCCTGAAAATCTGTAACATATGGATTTCTTACTTTTACTATACATGGTATATTGAGTCGATATTCACAGCCTTTTGTTTTCAAACGCCCATTTATTTCAGGTATAGCCTTATATCCATACATTGGTTTTGATAATTCCAGATTTCCAACATCAACATCATCACAATCATGAATCACTTTTATTATTTTAATATCACATAAACGTATCTTAATTTCTTTATCCACCACAGAATGAAAACCATCTGGTTCTTGCTGTTCACGCCTTAAAATAAGTTCATGTTTTGTTATTTCCACTGGAAAGGCTATTATATCCATATTATTCTTTAAATATATTTTAAAAACATAAAGTCTTACATTACTATATATTTTTATTTCATTTATATAAATTCTATTCATTTTACAATAATCGTGGATTAAACACAGGAAGTCGCTTTCATATGGTAACATTGTCATGTTATTCTGTATATTTCTTGTCTGGAGAATCATGTGCTTCTCCCTGTTTCTTTCCCATATTTCAAATTCGACTATCATTAATATTTCCTTAACATATTTTTTTATCTCATCTATCAAATTAACCCTCCACAAAAAAGCTATTATTTAGACTTTTATGTTACTTGTTATTTCGTAATTTGTCAAACTTTGGCTCGTTCCATTAACAAAACAAAATGCAAAAGGGAGCCGCAATAACGCGCTCCCTTTAATAATCATCAACCAATTACTTGAGAATATTCTAAATATACAGAGACACAGATTATGCCTCCTCACCCTTTTTCTTTTCTTCATAAGTTATATAAGCGTCCAGCATACATATCATTGTGTTTTTTTGTTCTGGACTAAGCTTATACAGGCGATTTAATAGTTGCTTATCATCGCCTGCTTCTGCATATTCCAAGAGGTAATTGGGGGACGTTTCCAACTCATCACACAGGCTCAATAACAATGGCATACTGGGAACCTTTTTCCCGCTTTCCAATTGTCGGATATAGCCGTCATGTACATGACATAGATCAGCCAATTGCTGGCTTGTCAATCCACACTGTTTACGTTTTTCCCTGATTTTCCTACCTAATCTCTTGGTATTCATTTAATCCCACCATTCACTAATAGTTACATTTGTTATAATTTAGTATACAATCCGGTTCTTCAAATATACAGACCACCATTTTATTACATGCATTAACTTTTAGTTACAAACAACAGTAAAAGAACAATCTAAAAGCACAAACTATCAGCCCTGTTTTCAGCGGATTTTATTGTTACATTCCGCTGCCTGCCCAAAATTCCACATATCTGTATGCATTACTGTCTATTATGGTTCCATAATCTCCCAGTGTATAACCATAGAGACGCAGGGCACATGTCCTTCTGGTGTCTATCAGGTCATAATTGTAACTATTTGCATAAAAAGGGGGTTTTGAATTAACGCCTGCAAGATAGCTGGTATATACTTGATTAATTCTGCTATACGCACAATATCCCTTCTGGGAATCCCTCCTGTATCAGTGCCTCATATCTAGTTTGATTGATTACTTTTTTGTTATCCACCACTTATTCCTCCATATTCCATCTGCTTATTCTAAATCATTTCTGCGCATTATCGAATTTTCTTTTCTCCTGGCCGGATAATATCTGGAATCTGTAGTTTTAACCGCTCCGCAAACTCCATTGCGCTAACAAACTCCGTTTTTTCATAGTCTACAAGTTTTTCTGGCAGATTATAAATTTCTGTATCAGCATAATAATATAATCCCCGCAAGGTTCCAGCATCATATCCGAAATCCTCCGGCTTATATTCCGCCATACTTTGCAGACAATTCAATGGCCAGCATTCAACCTTTTCATCCTCATCATCTGCAAAAATATAGTCTTTGCCGTCCTGATCAAGCCGCAGAAAATAGATTATATCCTCTGATAAGGCAGAGATAATAAGAGAGTGGCAGCCATCATCCTCAAAACCATAAATTTCTCCTGATACCATCTTATTTATGGAGATATCCTCTATCAATTCCATTTGTTGGACAATATTCTGGATAGTCTTTAGCATTTCGTAATCTTCAGATATAGATTTTGAAAATATCTCACCCAATTCCGCACTACCAAGGTCGTTTCCAATTATTTTTCCATTGTAATCAATGTTGCCTGCGTTTGGTTCTTCAATTGCACCGCCAGATTTCCGGTAAGGAAGAGTATAAAACCAGCGCCCTTCTTTTATGGTTTCTCCATATATGACTGAACCGGCAAATTCGTGTTCAAATGACACCGCCACTTCCCGGCATCTTCCTTTCAATGTCCAGCCTACATGTTCCATGTTTATTTCTATGCTCACCACCTCCTATTGATAGATTAATGTCTGTTCTTCGACTTGAATATCACGATCTGTCTGGATAACCTCACACGCCCGTCCTTCAATCTCTTCCCAGCTCAACCCGGTAAAATTATGAATGCAGGTAATTAGGGAACTTCCCTGTTCCATGTACAGATACTCCTTTGTACCGGCATCAAAAAACATATAAAAATCAAAATCCGGTTCAAAGCTGTCGTCCTCATCATCTTCATATTTTTCATACCAGACACCGCTATGTATTTGCAAGCCAAGTTCCTGGATAACCAAGTGTTTTTTGTCCAGCCAGACCTGATGTTCCTCATCCGTTTCAAAAAGGAAGTTCTCGCCATCCCATTCTTCCTCTTCCAATTCCTCCAGACGGCCTATTGTAGTATTGATTTTCTTCTCCATAAGTCACCTCGCTTTTTCCTTTGCAGAGCGCAGTTTTTCCCTATTCTGCTCAAACTGGCTCATAATATCTCCCTGCAGCCTGTCATGAAAATCCTTTGTCACTGGATAGCAGATATCCTGATATTCCGCCTTTCCTTCAACCATGCGTCGCTGGGAAGGCATAGCCACAAAGTTATTTCCTGCAAAGGATCGTTTGACAGAAATCTGATTAACTACAAATACATCACCAATCACAAGTCTGGCATATGCCTTAGTGGTATTGGACAAATCTCTGTTGTTTACTACCTGAACATAATAGTCAAAATCTTCCTCCCCATAAGTGAGGTCAACTTCGTTTTTCCCTCCCATACGTTCCTGGTACGCCTCCAGAATTTCTCCCCTTAATGCGGTACTGAAATCCGTAGTTTTTGGAAAAAACACATCACTGTATATCGGCTTATTCTGTTCATCTTTTTCCCCCGTTGGATACTGCGGCATACTCACATAAAGATTCCCTGATCTTCCCTCCCTGATAGTGATACCGGTTACTTTAAATCTGTCACCGAACGTTACCGCAGCAAATGCCCTCAGTTTTTTATCTTTCTCTGTTGATACCTCATAAATATTTACTGTATATTTCATAATTTAGTCTCCTTCTACTTTTTTAATGAATTCTATCTGGACATCGCCGGTTCCGGGAGTTCCTCTGTTACCACCAGTTCTTCTCCCTCATCTTTTATCTCCAGCTCGTTATTGATTTCCTGCTGGCGGATTAGTTTTTGTTTCAACTCCGATTCATAGGGGAATTCTTTATTAAACTCCCTTTTAGATTCCTCCATATTTCTTTTGTACTCTTCCAGTTTTTCTTTATGTGCGGCAACTCTCTTTTCCAAACTCCCCAACAGGTTCTCCATACGGACCATATTTCCGGAAGCACTGCTGCTCATATCTGCCGAATAAGTCAGTTCCCCACTCAGCTTTATGATACAGTCAGAATACTTTTTTTCTACCACTACATCAAACCCCTTATAGCTGCCCACCGTCCTGCTTTCCATACTTTCAAGGGAATGTGCCATCTCTAAGATAACGCTGCCCGCCGCCTCACGTTCATCATATCTAAGGCCGTTCAGAGTAACGAAAAAGTCCGGCTCCATACAGAGTGCCTGGTCACGTTTCCTGATATCTTTTTCCATAGCATACAATCGGTTCTCAGTCTTCTTAATCAATTCTGGATATTTGAAAAGGAAATTATCCTGATGGACATAGCGCTGGCTCTCATAGCTTGCCTTCAAGACCTGCAGACGCGAAACTTCCGTGTCTACCTCGGTTTTTTCCATAATCATAGGATTCCCAGACGCAATTGCCTTGATTTCCGCAAAGGATAAAATGGTTTCGTCTACGTCCTGACATTCCCTTTCAACCGTTTTGTCTGTCATTATCTGGCTGATAAACCTCTGCTTATTTTCTACAATCCCCCAGAGGTAACTGTCAAATGTCTTTTTCGTGATATAGCGGTATATATTGACTTCTTCATTATCATTTCCCTGGCGTATGATACGCCCTTCCCTCTGCTCAATATCAGTCGGTCATTTTTTGCGGACAGTTCAATACATGCCTGTCTGTTTCGCTCCCTGCTCCTGCGTTTGCTCTCGTTTGATTTCTCCCTCTGTATCTTCTTGGCACAAGCAGGACAATACTTCGATATGCCAGAGCGGGGAACATATTCAACACCGCACACCGTACAATTCTTAGGCTTTAACGCAGTCCACCGCTTTGTCGGTGTGATATGTAATTCACCGACAAAGCCGATGAATTTATAATAAATCTTGATTTCCTGCCGCACCATTCCGTCTGTAAGTTTCTCACGTTCCGAAACAAGTATCTTGTCTATAAGTGCGTTTATGATGGTTGCGTCCAGTTCCTTAATGCCTTGATAGTTGCGGATTAGGGAGAGGAAATCACGGACACCCTGCGTCTTCTCATAGCTGTCGCTGAGCGTTTCCGTTACCTCTTTCAGCCTTGCTTCAATTTCAAGCTGTTCTTTCTGGTATTTTCCCGACATCATCTCAAAATTCCGCTCGGTAATACGCTCCATCACCTTATCTTCATAGAGTGAGGAAAACAGCCTGTCCAGTTCTGCAAGGCGTTTGTTCAGTTTTCTTTGCTCCTTTTCCAGTGCCTTTGCCTTGCTCTGGTCTGTTTCCGTGAGCCGCTTTTCAATCGCCCTCACTGCCTTTTCATCATTGACTGCCATATCCGCAAATCGGTTGATGTCGGTGAGGACAGCGTTGAACAAGTCCCTCGCTTCAATGCTGTGTGCGGTACACATGATATTACCGTATCTGCCATAATTATTGCAGGAATATTGTACGCAGTCGATGATGTCGGGGCGTTTCCTCCTGTTGGCACTCATAGCCCGCATCGCATAGCCGCAGTCCGCACACTTAATAACGCCTGCAAAGATGTTCTCAAAGCCGCCCTTGTTTTCTGGTAATCTGCGGCTTGTAATAAGCTGCTGTACGGTATCAAATTCCTCCTGCGTGACTATCCCCTCATGGGTGTCTGGTATCACTTCCCATTCTTCGGGCAGCTTAGAGGGGCGTTTCTTGCTTTTCATGTTGGCGGCAATCCGCTTGTAGCCTGCAAGGTTTCCCGCATATATCGGGCTTCTTAAAATGCCCCTTACGCTGTTCTCGCTCCAAATATAACGGTTCTCCTCATTCTCCTCAAAATACCTCTCATAGCCTGTTGCCCCCTGCTCCGCCGCATAAGCGGCGGGGCGTAAGATATGCTGTTTGTTGATGTGCTTGCGGATTTTGGCGATTCCGTTGCCCGCTAACGCAAGGTCAAATATTTCCCTTACCACATGGGCAACTTTGTCATCTATCAGCAGATGGTTGTGGTCGGCGGGGTCTTTGACGTAACCGTATGGTGCTGTCGTCCCCATGAATTTCCCCTGCTGAAACCTCGCTCGGTACGCCGATTTTATCTTGACCGACACATCGGCGGAATACATTTCGTTTAGGATGTTGCGGAAAGGCGTGATGTCCATAGCGGATTTATTGAGCGTGTCCACGCCGTCATTGACCGCTATATACCTCACATTATGCTCTGGGAAAAACACTTCCAGATACAGTCCGCAATCAAGATAGTTCCTCCCCAGACGAGATAAATCTTTCGTGATAACGCAGTTTATCAGACCGCTTTCAATGTCCTTAATCATGTTCTGGAAACTTGGTCTTTGGAAATTTGTACCAGAGTAACCGTCGTCCACATACGTTTTTGCTAAGTGCCATCCCTGCTTTTTCACATAATCCGTGAGGATGGATTTCTGTGTCGCAATGCTCGCACTCTCGTTATCCGTGCCATCGTCTTTTGACAAGCGGCAGTACATGCCGACTTCATAAATCTTGTTCTCCATTCTTATTCCTGCCATACTGTAAAACCTCCATATCTGTCCTATCTGTTTTCATGTTCCATTGCGTACATTCTAAGCGGACAGCCCCTCATTGTCGAAGGTGTCGCCCTCGGCAATCTTCTTCCGAATATCCTCGGAAATAATCGGGATAAACGCTTCTGTGACTGTCTGCGTGCCGACATATTCACGGCTGATTATCATCTGAACTGGTGCTTTCGGCACGATACGCTTTCTCTTTTTATCTGCTTTCTTATCCTCGCCCATACTTAAATCTTCCTTTCCAGACAGGGCAGGAGAACGTCTGGAAACGCCCCGCCCTGTCAATCAGATACCATCAATCCCCGCTGTTTACTTCTTTCTGTAATGCTTCAAGGAGTGCTGCTGCTTCATCAGCGTTCAACGTGATACCCTTTCCGCACTTCTCACGGTTCGGGGAAAAGCTGCGGATGTCATATTTCGGCTCTCTTCCGTTCCATGAGATAAGATTGATTTCTTTTGTGTAGCCGCTGTCGCCCTTAGACAATACGGCGATTTCCTTTACAATCTCATACTGGATTTCTTTCATTCTTCATACCTCAATTTTCTGCATTTACCTCCCGAAAAGAGAAGATTAGCGGCTGTCCCTGCCCCGTTTCCTCTGCAATTCACGCTCCAAAAGTTTAATGATGGTTTCCTCCATCTGCTTCGGCGTTGTGTTCTTCGGAAAATACTTTTTCAGCTTGCTTGTGTTGATTTTCAAGGTTTCTTTCTGGTTTCCCTTTTCCTCCGTCATAATTGCAAATATCGTATCCATGTCAAGCCGCCCGCTCTGGCTTAGGCTTTTCATCCGCTGTGCCTGTGAGAGTGAGGGCGTTGCTTCTTCGCTCTCCATCGTGGCAAAGAGGTTTTCCTGCTCGTCTTTCTTCAAAAAGGACAGTTCCACCGCAGGCGTGAGGGCGATTTTCCCCTCGTCCACCATCCGCAAAATCGGCGGTATCAGTTCCGTCAAACGGATAAATCTTTGTACGGTCATCCTGCCTACGCCGAAGCCCTGTGCCACCTTGTCGTCCGTCCGCAACTTCGTCACAACTTGTGACGAGGTTAAGTCTGTGCGGAAACCCTGCCGCTTCATGGCTTCGGATTTCATCTTGTAGGCAAACGCCCGCTCTGATGGCAGGATATTCTCACGCTGTAAATTACTGTCTACAAGGGTGATGATGGCTCGGTCACGGTCTAAGGGCAGGACAAACGCAGGCACGGTATTTATCCCTGCAAGTTCAGACGCACGGACACGCCGCTGCCCTGCAATCACTTCATAGCCGTTCCCGTCCTCTTTCGGGCGTGTGATTATCGGCGTGACAATGCCAAATTCCTTGATGCTTTCCGCTAATTCTGACAGCGTTTCATCCTCTGCCACATGAAACGGATTGTCGGGAAACGGGTACAAGTCTTTGGTCTTTAACACCTTAAAATCCTGTTTCTTCATTCACATATCTACCTTTCTTTCGCTCTGCTTTTATGGTTTTTCTGCAATTCTTCCAACACTTCGGGCGGTATCTTTGAGAGCAGCCGCCCCATCTGCTCGTTGGTTCTCTGCAACTCAAATATCTTCTGGTTCGCTTTCTGCACCTTTAGTTCCTGCTCATACTTTTCATCACGCATACGCCCCGCATAGTCTGATTCCTGCCCGATTTGCTCCTTTAGGCTATTGATATAGGCACTCTGCTTACTGATTTCCTTTGAGAATTTCTCCACGTCTGGGAGCCATGCCGCAATCAGTTCCAGAGCCTTGTCACGCTTCTTCCCTGCATTAAAGGCGTTGATGTCGGACAGTGCAGACACAATTTCCTCATACTGTTTATCAAGCCTGCCGCCCAACTTATAGAGCCATGTGGGGACATGTTTCCGCTTCGTTTCCATTGAGGACTGACCTCTTTCAAGCTGATTCCACCGTGAGGACATCCGCTCATGGTAGGCGGTCTGCCATTCGGACAGGCTCTTTTGATTGCCTAAAATTGTTTTGGCAGACAGCTTATTGTCTGGTGTAATCGGCACAAAACAGAGGTGCATATGCGGCGTTCTCTCGTCCATGTGGACGACTGCGGAGAGGATATTTTTCTCCCCGACACGCTCTGAAATGAAATCCAGAGCCATCGTAAAATACGCTTTCTGTTCTTTGGGCGGCAGGCTGTTCATAAATTCTGGCGAAGCCGTGATAAGCGTTTCCACCATCATCACGCTATCTTTCCTCGTCCTGCACCCTGCTTCGGCTACCATGCGGTTAATCTCTTTCTTGTAGGTGTACCTCGGCGGATTCACAAGATGGTAGTTATCTTTCGAGCGTTCCATATCTATATCTGGATTGCTTTTATAGGCTTCTTTTTTACGCTCGTTGTGGCGTTCGCAAGCCGCAACGCCGCCCGCTTTGCGTTTCTGGAAACGCAGGATTGCATAGGGCATAATTCATCATCTTCCTTTCTTCGGCGGGTAAACTGCCCTTTGGGTGACAGCGGTGACGGCGGTGACAGCAGTTTTGGGATACCCCCTACCGACTGCCTCAACTGTCACCCTTATTCCCTGCATGACGGTCATGTCGATGATGACGGTGTTTTTGGAATACCCCCTCGCAAGAGCCGTCACCGTCATGCTGCCATTCTTTTATCCGAAGCGTGGAGCGTAGGATAAGCAGGGCGTAAGACCTGCCATAAGGGAGTCCAGAGGGAACGTCTGGCACACGACTTTGCAGGGCAAAGTGTAGTGTGTTACACCCTGTAAACGCAGTCGGAAAAATCGGAAGGATTTTTCTGACCGCAGGGGTGGTTTTACACGCCGAAAAGGGCGGGTAAATCCTACGCCTGCACTTTGCGTTTACGGGGTGTTCTCCCGCAGGGATGACAGCGGCAGGGTATCCTAAAATCACTGTCACCGCCGTCACCGCTGTCACCCGCAGGGCAGAGTCGCCAGCTTTACACGGCTTTAAGCGTCAATGACAGTAACAGGGGGTATCCCAATATCGCTGTCACCACCGTCACCGCTGTCACCCGCCCGCTTTGCAAGCGAAATCTGCCTGCCGTGTTTTTTGCGGCTGTACTGATAAACGATATGGTTCTCATTTAAAAATGTGGTGCGGTATTCATTGAGCCATTTCGTAATCACCGTGGGTATGGTTTCCGTTTCCCTCATAGCGGCTAACAGCTCCGTTGCCGTGCCTGCCCATTCTTCCTTATCCCTCATAAAATCCACCAACCGAAAAAGGACGTCTGGTATCGTTTCTTTCGCAAGCTGCTCCTGCGTTTTTCTCTCCACAAGTTCCCAACTGCAATCACGGAAACGCAGCGTGTATTCCTGATAGGGCGTGTCCCTGCCCGTCACATACAGCTTGGCGGTGTCGGATGCCCGTTTCTCCTTTTCCAGAACAAAGGTAGCGTCCGCACTCCCCGTTAAGCCTGTCGTCCCAGACACCTTGTTGAACACATCGCTGTCATTCTGCTTTCGGATGTGGTGTACGACAATGACCGCCAATGAATGCCTGTCGGCAAAGTCTTTGATTAGTGAGATGTCCCCATAGTCGCTTGCGTAGGCATTGTCTTTTGAAGCTGTACGGACTTTCTGCAAAGTGTCAATGACAATAAGCCTGCTGTTTGGGTAATCTTTCAGATAATCTTCAAGCTGCACGATAAGACCGTCTGACAGCTTGCAGCTTGCCACGGCAAAGTGAAGCCGCCTGCTCGCTTCGTTCGTCAATCGGAACAGCCTGTCCTGTATACGGCAGAACGTGTCCTCAAGGCAGAGGTAAAGCACGTCGCCCTCCATTGTCGGCATATCCCACAAGGGAAGTCCCTGCGACACGCATAAACATAGCTTCAGCATGAGCCAGCTCTTTCCTATCTTCTGTGAGCCGCAGAACAGCGACAAGCCTGTGGGGATAAGGCTGTCCACCACAAAGGACGGCTTCTCAAGCGGTTCATAAAGGAGCGTTTCGGCGTTGACTGTCTGTAACTTCTGCATGGCTTTCCTCCTTTCGGGCGGTGTTTTTGTTTTCGTTGCACATAGGCGTTGACCTCCTTAAAAATAGATTTACTCCCACGAAGAAAAAGTGAGAGTATGTAATGCCGCCAATCCCACACAAATAAAAAACAGATTTCTTTTTCGGGCGGTGTCGGTCACGGTTGGAGATACTTCCTCATTTCCGCCTTTACTTTCTCCTTTGCAATCGCAACAGATTTCTGTATTGCCGAAGCGGTGCAATGCTCCATAGCGGCGATTTGGTAAAAATTGAACTCATACTCGTAGTAGAGCAGGAAACGCCGCCTTTGTATCTCTGGCAGTCCGTCAACCGCCTTACAGAGCAGTTCTGCCCGTTCTGCCTCAATCATTTGTTCCTCTATGCTCTTAGGCAGCTTCAACGCCCGCCTGTTCAGCGTTTCGTCCCATACTTCCGAAAACTCCCTGTGCCGCTCGTCCCATTGGAGGAGATTCCTGTTCCTGCGTTCCATCTGCCGAAACTCCATAAAGAACTGTTCCGACACTTCCAACTCGTGGGATTTGCCCTGCCCGTCCTTAAAGCTGATAAAATACCTTGTGCCGCTTTCCGTGGATTCCTCCCGAAGCGTGTACGCCTTAACTCTGTATGCCATCCCGCTTGCCTCCTGCAAAAAATAAGTGAGGGGATTTCCATCCCTCACCCAGTAGCCCGCAGGACGGCAGGCTGTTTTAGACGCTATAAAATTTTCGTAGCTTCTTCCGCAGATGGTCTAACCTCGCATAGATGGCACCAGTCGTCAAATGCACGAGCGGGGCAATCTCCTTTGTGGAATACCCCTGCATTTTCAGCAGGACGATTTTCAAGGTACGCCCGTCCACCGCGACTAATACTTGATAGAGATTTTCGCTCTCAATCTCGTCCAGTAACTCCGCAACCGTACCCACTTCCGTCTGCCGCTCCCTGTCTGCCATGTCCTCAAGGTATTCCGCAATGTCATTCGTCCATCGGTAAAACCGCCTGTTGGAATTGAAGTCTGCCCTGTCCGCAATGCGTATCTGCTCAATGGTCGCTTCATCAACGCCGCACTCACGCAGCAGCTTTTCCTCCGCTTCTTTCCAGATACGCCATTTCCTGTCCTCCCGTCCGTGGTTATATGCCATGCTTCTTTTCCTCCAATCAGAATTGATTGAGAGGGCAGAGAAAAACCCCCTCATTTTCCCAAAGGAAAAAACAAGGGGGCTGAACGCCTTAAATTTTAATTTTCTATTATCTTTCTTAGTTTTCTTAGGATTCTGGCTTTGCGTTTGTTCACAACGCTCTGGGTTATGCCGAACCTCGCCCCGACTTCACGCTCAGAAAGTCCGTCAAAAAAGATTGCCTGTATCAATTCCTGTTCACTATCCGACAGCAAAGGCAGGGCGGCTTTCAGCCTGTCCACCATAACCGCATTGACAACGGTTTCCGCAATGTCTGCCGCTTCATCAGCGATAAAGTCTAAAGGCTTCCCCTCGCTGTCCGTAAATCCATCCAGAGAAAGCAGGCTGTTCTTCGTATCTAATTTTTTCAGATAACGCCACCGTTCCTTATCTCGGTAGAAGTCCGTGTATTGCTCCCTCACGACTTCAAGCAGACAGCCTTGAATGGGGATAAACAGCTTGTCCATATAGGTCTGGTCGGATTCCCTGCGGCGGCAGAAATCCGTATAGGACAGTTCCACATATCTGCCGCTTTCCTTGATATATACCTTTCTCGGTGCGTATTTCACTGTAAGTACCTCCCATCTGAATTTTTGAAATGTTCAAAATCCAGATGGAGAGGTGGCGAACGACACCTAACACCACTAATAGCCCTATGGCACTTTCCAACAAAAATCGACAAAAGAAAAACCGCAAAGGCTCTATGACCTTTACGGTTATGGGAAATATTAATTCTGTTGTATGGAGATTGTACTTCTACATTCAAGGCAGGAAGTGCCGTTGCATAGGCAGAAATTTTTTTAACTGGTTTCCTGCCGTTCTCTGATATGCTATGTATTGATAAATTTTGCTTCGTATGAGCAGATAGATAACTGCCCGAAAAAAGGACATAAAAAAATCCCTCCAAATTTAAAAACAAATTCAGAGGGTAATTTAGGGTATAACAAAATAACCCACCCGAATATCGTTTTTTTTATTTGGTGAGTTTGTTCTTTCAAATACGAAACAAAAAGAGCCGATGATTCGTGAATTGTTCCACAATTTCATCGGCTCTGCGTCTTAAGCGTCTGGCTCTTTGATGACAGTTATCTTCAAGTTGTCAACTTTAATCAATCTTTCTTGTCTGCATTTTGGACAATAAAGGGGATAATTCTCCAAAACAGTGTCCTTCCTAATTTTATTACGGGTTTTGTTCCCACAAACAGGACACAATATCCATTCGCATTTCATCATAATTAGTCTCTAATCCTTTCAAATCTCATTTTATATGACTTTTGCAAGCTGTTAAGCTAACTTGTGGAACATATGCCGAACCTTATCTATACGGCTATTCGGGCGGCGGGGTTGGCAAATAAATTTACCAATAGCTGGCTGGTATCCTTTTAACTCTGTCAAGCAGACTCCCTGCCCATTTGTGAAATAAGTTAAATCGTTCCTGTATTCTTGAATACATCTAGCAGGGATTTCTCCTTTCAGAATGACCTCGTCATTCTTTATCTGAGTACTTACAATATCTGCACAATACCTTGGAGCATCATGATACGCCCGTGAGAGATATTCCTGCGGTGCATAAATTTCAAAGTGGAGATATGGCTCTAATAGTTCTGTCCCTGCTTTTTTTAAAGCCTGCTCCAATACGATAGGGGAAAGCAGCCGAAAGTCTGCGGGGGTACTTACAGGACTATAATACAATCCATATTCAAAACAGATTTTACAGTCTGTCACTTTCCATCCATACAGCCCCTGCTCGCAGCCATAAAGAACCCCCTCCATAACCGCATTTTGGAACGATTGATTTAAATATCCAAGTGAAACTCTGCTTTCATACTGCACTCCGCTTCCAATAGGGAGCGGCTCTATGGACAACCCGACAGAAGCCCAGAAAGGATTTGGCGGGACTTCTATGTGGATGGTATATTCTGCTTTTCTAAGCGGTCTTTCCATATATATAACAGTAGGCTCTTTTATTTCTGCCTCCACATGATATTTTTCCTCAAGGATGGCACAAATGACTTCCATCTGCACTTTCCCCAAAAAAGAAAGTATAATCTCATGCGTTGTAGTATCCACATAATATTTTAAAAGAGGGTCGCCATCTGAAATTTCTGTAAGTGCCCCAAGCAATATTTCCCGCTGTTCAGATTTCTTTACTGCAATCGTTGTTTGGAGCATAGGGAGAGGATTTTCAATAAATTTTCTCTGCGGCAACAGTATTCCGTTCCCCAAAATACTGTTTAGCTGCAAAACATCATTTGGTAAAATTACAATATCACCAGAGCAGGCTGTATCGGATGAATATAATTCACCGTTTGTCGGAACACACATCTCTGTGATTTTTATTTTCTCTTTTTCAGATATTCTAATAACATCCCTCAAATGCAATGTTCCGCTATATATACGCACATAAACAAAACGCCGCCTTTTCTCTGAATATTCAATCTTAAAAACCTGCCCGCATAGTTCAGATTGACCTTCAGGCGTTGATGAATAAAATTTACTGGCAATCACTTCTATAAGCTGCCGAATCCCCAGATTGTTTTTAGCGCTTCCGTGATAAACGGGAAATAACGTTCCGTTTTGGAATCTCCTGTTTTCTTCCTGTTCCAGTTCTGACATTTTAAACGGTTTCCCTGACATATATTTCTCTAATAGTTCATCGTTTCCCATAATTACCGCATCCCACTGTTCCATATCGTCATTGTCCGTTACATTTATATGGGGATGCTGCCCAACCTTTTGCTTCACTATAATTTCCGAAGAAAGCTTTGCTTTCATTTCTCGATATACCATTGGCAAATCAATCCCCTCTTGGTCAATTTTATTGATGAAAAAAATTGTCGGAATCTTCATTGTCTGTAGTGCATGAAACAGTATACGGGTCTGTGCCTGTATGCCATCCTTTGCAGAAACTAATAATACTGCTCCGTCTAATACGGATAAAGAACGGTATACTTCCGCCAAAAAATCCATATGGCCTGGCGTATCTATAATGTTGACTTTTACATCCTCCCACTGAAAAGATGTCACTGCTGTCTGGATAGTGATTCCCCTTTGACGCTCCAAATTCATTGTATCTGTCCTTGTTGTGCCTTCATCTACGCTCCCTAGTTCTGCAATTGCACCACTGGTATACAATAAACTTTCCGTTAATGTTGTCTTTCCTGCGTCAACGTGAGCCAGAATGCCTAAGTTAATTATTTTCATGTGATTTTCCTCCTATCAACACCCAAAAAAGGGCATAAAAATACCCAGTGATAAATACTCCTATCACTGGGTAAATAACTCCAATAGCCCCAAAACACTTATATGTTTTCGGGCATATAAAATTACATGATAAAAGTATTCTTAAACTGGGTACAAAAAACTAAGCCCCATATTAAAAGTGAAACGAGACTGCTACTTTTTGTTCCCACTATCAAATTGACAGTTTATTTAAGAATACCTTGCCGCATATTTATTAACTCCTTGTATAATACTGAATCTAATTATATTCCTTAACCCTTTATTTGTCAAGCTGACAAACTAAAGCAGAAAAAGCGGCAGGATTTCCCCCTGCCACTAATCATCTGTTTATGCAAAAATAATTTCCTTTTCCACAATCTCCCTCGCACAAGCCCTTATGTTATTGAGGCATCCTGTCCATTCTAAGGCGTTTTCTGCCTTTAGCTGTTCCGTTATGCCCTGTGCCTGTTTCATACCCTCTATGAGCCTTTCAAAGCGTTCCTGTGCCTGTCTGTTGATGTCGGCAAGGTAGGCGTTTAGCCTGCCGCTTGTAAGAAGATTGGTGTATGTAACTTTACGGTACTGTTTTAGATAATCTAAATGCCGTTGCCCCCAGATGCCTATTGCCTGTTCTTCTTCGGCGGGTACAGTTAAGCACGGTATCAAATAATCCCCTTGCCTTTCGTATTTGCCGCCCAGTTCCTCAAATAATGATTTTGCCATTGTCTGTTACCTCCACATTCTTTTTTATTTTGAATGTCCGCAAAATCCGTCCTACATCCGAAGGTTTCCACGGGCAATCAATGTGATGAGCCGCGACAAGGCGTTTTTGGATATTGGTTCCTGTTCCCATCATGGACGTGCTTCCCAGGAGGATTCGTTTCCTGCCGCTCCTCATGTCTGCAAATAATTCCTCTTTCTGCTTATCACTATGGGCATCATGAATAAATGCAATTTCATCTTCTGGTATTCCTTTCCTGATCAGCTCCTGTTTCAGAAAGTCATATACATTAAATTTCTTGTTTCCTGTGGGCGTGCCAATATCGCAAAAGACAGCTTGTGTCCCCTTAAACTCCTGGGAACCAATGTATTCCTGATAAATATTCTCTGCCGCCTGAAAGAGTTTGCCGTCACCATCTACTTCCGCATCTGGGTCAATCAGCCGGGGATCGGTGCCGAGCAACCTTGCTTCGTTGGTGATCTTGAGCATGTTATCGACCGTTGGATCTACATTCCCTGCTCGTATTGCTTCCGCGCGTTTAGCCAGTTCCTGCATCATGTACTCAACACTCTCAGACGCCACGCTCTCCACAATTTTGTATTTCCCACCTTTTAACTTAGGTACATTCAGGTTCAGCATTGAAGGCAATTGGATATCAGCCACCTCCCGGAACATATTCATAAGCTCCGGCAGATTACAGAATTTATTGAACCGGCTCCGCATTCGGTATCCGCCCTCTGGTGACATTTCAAGCGAAGTGGTAACTTCGCCAAAATTGGCCGCCCAACTGTCAAAATGGTCAATCCCCTTCTCATGTAGTTTCTGTGACTGCAGATACAACTGCATGACATACATTTCACACATGGTATTGGAGATAGGCGTCCCGGTTGCAAGGATAACATTTCTTCCTCCGGTCAGTTCCTGGATATACTGGATCTTTTGGAACATATCCATAGCCCGCTGGGAACCATTGGTGGAAATACCTGCCACATTACGGATTTTTGAAAAGATAGACAGGTTTTTAAACACATGCGCTTCATCTACAAACAATGCATCTATCCCTAACTGTTCAAAATCCAGAACATCATCCTTTTTTGCATCATTTCTCAGACTTAAAATTTGGGATTCCAGATTTTTCCGTTGACGCTCCATATCTTTTATCCCCCATTTAGCCCCCTGCTCCTCCTTCATCTCCGCAATGGCCCCCGAAATTCGTTCCACCTGATTTTCAAGAATTTTCGCACGCCTTTCCGCAGACAGGGGAATCCTCTCAAATTGAGAGTGTCCCAAAATCACGGCATCATAATTATTTGCAGCAATCCTACATGTCAGCTTTCTTCTATTTTCACTTTTAAAATCTTCTTTCGATGTCACAAGTAGATTGGCACTGGGATATAAGTGCAGGAATTCTGCCGCCATCTGCCCCACAAGATGATTCGGTACGACAATCATTGCTTTATGCATCAGCTTCAGCCGTTTCAACTCCATACAGATAGCCGCAATTTCATAGGTTTTTCCAGCCCCAACCGCATGGGCCAGCAAAGTGCTTCCATGCAGTGCCCGGTCTACAACATTCCGTTGATGGTCCCGCATATTTATTTCCGGATTCATACCGGGGAACGATAAATAAGAACCGTCATAAACCCGCAGACGGTTATCATTGAAGTTCTGATTGTAAAAATCCACATATTTTTTTCTACGCTGCGGATCTTTCCATATCCACTCCTTAAAAGCATCTTTTATGAGGGTTGCCTTTTCCCTTGCCAGAGTTGTTTCTTTCTGATTTACTACATACCGTTCACTGTCCCCAACTTCAATCTTATCTTTGACGGTAATTACATTCTGGTTCAGTAACGCCTCTATGATGGAATATGCATCAATCCTTTTTGTTCCATATGTCTGGCTTGCCGCCACAGAAGAATAGTCGCTGGATTTATTAGTAACCTTGTAAGACATAGTATATCGGTTTAACTGTACCTTGATTGCATAAGTCCCGTCTCTGTACTGATCCGGCGTATTCAGCGTCTCATAGATAAATGCCTCATAATCTTCCTGATCAATCCAAGAGGTTCCCAACTTTACGCCGATTTCCGTTGCCGTCAAATCTTCCGGCTGCACCGCTTTCAGGGCTTCTACATTTGCCAAATAGACGGGATTATCTTTTGCATACACTTCTGCAGCCTTTAGTTTATTCCGAACCGGACCGCTCAAATACTCACTTGCCGTTTCCCATCCCTGATTAGGATTCCCATCAGCCGCTTTGACTGGGTTTAAGAATACCTGCCCTTTTAATTCCTGCAGGAGCCGTTCCCGTTCTACCGGATAGACACTCAGCATATAGGGGATATGTACCTTCCCATATTCCGCCAGGCTGACTTTCAACGCGTCCATGGCTGTATCCACCTTCTTAACTATGGAAACTGGCGCAATAGTCTGTTTATAAAAGATATCCGCCTTCTTTATATTCTTGTTTTCATCTTCCGTTTCCAGGCTGCATAACAGATAGTAGTCATTGTCCTCCCGGAATGCTAACTTGTTGGCACGGCTGGACAGATATCCATACTTCTTTACATAAGGATCATAAATCTTATTTAGCTTTTCCTGTGCCTCAACAAGTTGATCTGTACTGCACCCATGTGTCTGAATATCAATCAGGTATCTGACCGACTGCCGGATAGCATGCATTCCAAGGATACGATTCCGTTGCGTCTCGTTTCCCGACCATCTCACCATGATATCATTATCCCGGTAATAGATTTCTCCCTCTATGACTGTATATGTGTTATTTGCCACATCTAAGAGGGCCGGCATGGTATTGGGAAGTTCTTCCTTGCTGTTTACATCAGGGAGCAGCGTTTTTTCCTCTACCGGACAATAATCGGCTGATAGAAAAGAAATAGCATGATTCAAATCTTCTTCAAGATTAAAATTTTCCTCATCTTCTACGATCAGTTCTGTATAATTAGAGTTTTGACCATAGGTATGCCTGTCAAAAGCCATCTTTCCCAGCATCATTTCCGGATGGTTCATATAATACTCATTGACCGGCACCCCATCATCGGTATAGGTGATGTTCATCCATTCCTCTGATTTATTTGTGGACAGTACACTTCCCTTCTTTTGAAGGAAGATAATGTCAGATGTCACTTCTGCTCCCGCGTCCTTTTTGAAGGCAATCCCTGGCAGACGTACCGCGCCGATAAAGTCTGCACGCTCCGCCAAGTATTTTCGTATCGTGGAATTGGCTTTATCCATGGTGAATTTTGTTGTGACAACCGCAATGATTCCTCCAGGGCGAAGCAGGTCCATGGATTTTGCCAAAAAATAATCGTGAATACGGAAACCATACTTTTTATATTCAGGATCAAAAATTTTGTACGCGCCGAAAGGAACATTTCCCACGATGACATCAAAGCTGTCCTTTTCAAACTTTGTCTTTTCAAATCCTTTGACTTCAATTGCGGCATGAGGGTGAAGCTGTTTTGCAATCCTTCCACTGATACTGTCCAATTCCACTCCATAAAGACGGGAATCCCGCATATCTTCCGGCAGGACACTATAAAAGTTCCCGACGCCCATACTGGGTTCCAAGATGGAACCATTTGTGAACCCAAACTGCTCCAATGCTTTATAGATTGACTTAGCGACAACGGGCGGCGTGTAAAATGCGGAATTAATACTTCCCCTGGCCTGCTCATATTCTTCCTCTGTCAACAGCGTCTGCAGTTCCTGATACTCGTTTGTCCAGTTTGGACTCTTAGGATTGAATACATTAGCAAGACCTCCCCATCCTATGTATTTGGCGAGGATATCCTGTTCCTCTGGTGTAGCCGGGCGGGAGGACTGTTCCAGTTCCTTTAACAGACGGATTGCTGCGACATTACTCTTATACTTTGTCTTGTCACCGGAAGGGAATTCCCATCCATCAGGGTAAAAAAAATCCGAAACCTGAATGACGTTTTGGTTTCGGTTACTCATTTCCTTATATAATAGGAAGGTTTCTTCCGGACATAGGGCAAATTCTTCTTTGCGTGCCGCTTCATATTCCCCCGGTGGCAGGTACTCTCCCACATCAATGGCTGCCTGGATTGCACGCGATACTTCCTGCATGGTAAAAGCCCCATGTCCTTCATTTTCTCCATTCACAAGGCGGAATTCAACGACTCCACTTTCACCATACGTGTAATGGATCAATCCCCAGCTTGTATTTAGCGCAGACTTTCCATAGTCCTGCTTAGACTGAACTTTCAAAATTTTTGAAAGAAATTCCTGTTTTTCCTTTTCCCCTGCCTGTTCAAAGAACCTTTGAATCAATGGTTTGGAGGGAATCAATGCCATGGAATGAAGGGCATATGCATTTGCAGCCTCTTCAAATACTGCCTTTAACCGTTCACTTCTTCCATCAGCCTGGGTCTCCTGTATTTCTTCTCCTGTATCCTCTGTTCTTTTGTCATCTTTCTCAATTACGGTATCCGCACTTAAATATGGTATTGTTACTGCCGGTGTCTCGCCGGCCTGTTCTAATAACCCCTGGTATTGGGACGCCAGATTTTGAAACCAGGGAATTCTTTTAATTTCCTCTACAGAGAAATCCTGGCTGGATTCAGGATATTGATCTAATTCGATTATCCGGGCCAGAATGTCCCGGATCACACGCCACGGATAGGTCTGCACCTTATTACCGTCAAAAGAACAAGAAATCTCTCCAGCATGGAAGGTCAGTGTTGAGGTAAATATCCAATCCACATCTGAACCAAGCAGGGAAAGGAAACTCTGCCGTATAAATTCGGTTTCCTGCTGGGGCAGTAAGTTTATGGTCATTACATCATAAATCATGTCAAATACTATCCTGCCATCTGCCGTTTCCAGGAAATTTTCTACTGTTTCGGCCAATGATTCCGGTATTTCCACGTCCTTTTTTATTGGCTGATAGTATTCCCCGCTTTCGATTAATAATAGGATTTCTTCTGCCACTATCTTAAATGGAAGATACCCACTTAGATACTGCCTCTGCTCATGCCAGTATAACTGGATTCCCGTATTATCTGTCTCATATTCAAATTCAAGTCCCTCACCAGTAATAATGGTGTCTCCACCTTCGTAAATCTGATAAAGAAATTCAACACGCTCCTCTATCCCTTCATTTAACTCAAAGAAATCATAGATCTTTTTCTTTAGGATAGGTTCCAGTGCGCCTGCTAATACCACTTCTCTGCATAATTCATCTGTCACTTCTACAGGCACTGGTTCAACAGAAAAAGAAGGAACCGCAACAGCAGTTCCTTCCTCTATATCAGTATCTATTACCTCGGCTTGCAGATTACTTCCTGCATCACGGTTTCCTGAGCTATCATCGCTGCTTCGTTTCGAAGTCTGGTCATCTCCATCGTATCCGCCGGATTGATGTTCCTCTCCACCGCTTTTATCCTCACGTAGTCCTCCACGATCTGGTCGTGCAGCTCCCACGCTTCCGCCTCTATCTGTTTCAGCAGCTCCGGCAGTTTGCCCGTCCGCAGCAACAGGCTGTACCGGCTTTCCTCCTTCTCCAGCAGGTATTCCTGTGCCAGCTTCGCGTATCTGCCCAGCGTCTCCAGCCCTTCCGCCTGTTGGCTCCCTGTCTCCAGCATCGGGTACAGCAGCCCGTCCTTTTCTTTCCTGTAATTCAGTTCTACCATCTTGATTTCTCCTTTCATCTTCCCGGATCTCTTTCGCAATCTCTGCAAATCTCCGCAACGTCCTCTCTGCAATATCCGATATGAGGATACCTATTTTGGATAGTATCACCTCTTCCTGGTAGTTTGTTATTGCAGACAGTCCTGTATCAAAAGTATCAATCCCGCATCGCCTTAATACCAAGTATGCGGTGCTCTGCAGGATGAATTCTTCAACTGGTGACATTTGTTTATCGTCCAATTCATCCTTGCTGGTAAGAACTGCTATTTCATGAATCCTGTCGTTTTCCTCTTCCATTATAGCACGTACATATGTTCTCGTAAAGTTTTTTATTGCTATCCTGAAATTATTTTCTTCCTGATATTGTTCTGGAAATAGCCTCTTTGCAAAAGCAGGAGCATTTTCTTCATTGATTTCCCATATCCAAGGCATAACCCTTCCGCCGGTGCTTTTGATATCATAGACATACTGCGCACCTCCCAGCATCTCAATGGGAAATGTTGCGATTCCAATCTCACCGCCCCTGACATAACGCTTTGCTTTCTTCCAGTCTGAAAATCCCAGGAGGATTTCTGCCTCCGGGTATTGTTCGTAAATGATACATGTATTCAAAAAGTCAAAACGATATAAATTCCCCCTGGCAGAAAACTCCAGATATTTTCTCCACTGTTCACCGTCACGCGAGATATCAAAAATTGCAATATCATACAAATCTGATACCTTCATGGTGTGCTGATCCATAGGTTCACCTTCTTTCCCGGTCTGCCATAGTAAATAAACTCATCTGTTCCATTTTGGGTTCTATTTTCTCTGGGCTGCTTTCAATAATCTGTCTGTATTTTTTAAAATCAGGTATCTCACGGTGCCTTCTCATAATGACAAAATCCTGGTTCCTGATTGCATCCTCCAATTCCCTTACATTTCTTAATGCATTTCTGATTTCAAGCCCATTATCCATTTTAGGACTTAGTTCCAGTCCGCATAAATACTGATAGTCCACATCGTCCCTACATTGACGGAAGATACCAACGGCTGCCCAATAAATCTTTTCCGCCTGTACCATAAAATGTTCCGGCAGCTTCTCCGGTGTCTTTCGGTGGTAAATTTCTGGAAATTCCCCTGCCTCCTTCATATCATACTTCGCGCTAATGATATGGTTTCTTAACAGGTTCATATTTTGCCCGTCAGTATAATAAGGATCACTGCCTCCACTTAATAGTTCCTTGTCCCAGCGGCAAAAAGAGTCTTCCAGTCTTTCTTTTAATGTTTCCCTACTCATCTCCCACCCATATTCCGCGGCTTTTCCCGATGGATACCCACCATTGACAAGGTTACACCCCGCAGGTCGCTGTAATCCAATACATAACCACTTTTTGCGTCCGAATAATTGTCATGTGCCTCTGATAAGGATGATTCCATGCTCTGTGCCCTGACCGTCACTATTTTACTTAATGTTTCGGTTATGCGGATATCATAATCCTGTTCTTTGGTATCGCTTATATAAACAACTTGCTTCTCCCCACATTCTTCTATCCCAAAACGCCCACTCAATTCTTCCAGTAATGTATCTGCAGGCTTCCCTAGCATATCTCTGGATTTTATTTCTGGTATATAGAATTTACCATCATCACACTGGAAAAATGGGATTTTCTCTCCATCCTTTTCTACTCCCAAGACTAGCTGCCTGTTTATCATACCTTCCTGCAGACCGTCCAGAAACGCCTCCCGTGCCTCCCACAGCCCCATCCAGGCTTTATACAGTATTACATGGTATTCCCCTTTCATCCTGACCTTTTCAAGATAATAAAAATTGTCCTCCATATAGTCAGACATTGGCATTCTCCTTTCAAAAAGGCAGTCTTGCCGACTGCCCTCAATTTTTTCTTCATTTCTTATTGATTTCTTCTTTTCATTTACAGCATGTTTATCCCTCCTCAGTTTCATTACCTTTAAATTACATTACGATTAGAACTTCAAAGCAAATTTGTATGCTGATGCTACCGACATGGCCTTCCATACAAACCGATGTTAGACGGAACCAATGGCCGGTAAACCACGCCATATGCTGTCCCTCGTGCGTCCACCTGCATCCCATTTCCTACATAAATCGCCACATGCCCAATAGACATAAATTCCCCCGCATTTGTATCACGGGAATGGAAGATCAAATCTCCTGGCCGTAGTTCATTTTCACTAACCTGTAGACCATTGTCTACAATATACTGTCCCTGTGTTGATGCAACGGATGGAAGGTTTATACCAAATTCTGCATATAACCTCTGTACCAGAGAACTGCAGTCATAATATCCTTCCTCATACCGCAAATCCTGGCTATACTGGCAGCCAACCTTATCTAACGCCGCAAGTGCCACCTGCTCGCCAATGCCGCTTGCAGGCATACTGTGCAGGAATTCGTCACTCATGACCTCACGCAGCAACTTCTCCTGACTGGGTGTCAGTTTGCCAAGTTCAATATAATCTTCATAGGTAAGGTTGTACACATATAATGAGGTGTGTGTTACTTCCACCGTGTTGCTGCCATTGGAATCAGCCAAAAATACCTCCATATCCTGATGTCCAAAATTCTGGGCTGTCCCATGGTCTCCAAAATACATATCAAAGTCTACACCATAACGGTCAAAATCTCCGGTATCCTCCACCACATATTCCTTTCCGCCTGCTATGATATGTGTCCCCATAGGAAGCGTGGGATTATAAGCATCAACGGCCAGGGTGTGGTCTGCTTTCGGCATGACGCCGCTTGCCGTAGGACCTCCCGACCATTGGCCACAGCAGATAGAACAGTTGCAATAACCACTGAATGTCATGATTCCAAGGCTTTCACCGGCCCGGATCGTATCTGTCACTGTCTCAGATGCAAAGTGGTTCATTTCATCAAAAATCTCCTTTAAGTGCTTTTTATTCTTATCACTCATGACGGTTGAGAAATTTCCCTGCCCGGTTCCATAACGCACCATATATACCATCATCACATCGGTAAAATTGCTACGAGCCACGCCACTCTGCATATTTTTGTAGGTTACATCCTCATCACTGTCTTCTTCCGCCGCCCTTACTTCCTCGTTAAATTCCCGGTAATACTCCGATAATACGCTTTGTACCGTATCCCCTTCCTGTAATGGTGGTAGAAAGAGAGCCAAAGGGGTGTTATACAGGATTACAATAATCAGGACAAAGGGCAAGGCAATCGTAACCAGCCCTCCCAATAACGGCCCCAACAGCCCCAGAAGATACAAAACAAGCTGTTTGACAACCAATCCAGCCCTCATGACGGCGATATCTTTTGCGGCTTTTGCAAAACTGTCCTTTTGTTCCTCACCGCTTAGCTTGTTCACCATGAAAGCATACATGCGCCTCCGGATAGCTTTTTTCATCCGGGTATTTTCCTGTTCCTTTTTTACCCTTCCTCGTCTTACTTCATTCTTTGAGGATATCTTCTCATCTTTTTTTCTGGTCTTTAATGTATCCCGGTCCTCTCCCGGCATTTGTTGACTTTGAAATCTGTCCTCAGACTTCTGGTCCACTGCTTCAGACCCTCGCTCCGTTCGTGTGAGGGTCACGGTATCTTTAAATCCAAAATCATAATCTTTCCGTTTAATATCCGGCCCGGAAACATTGTCTAAGTGAAACTTAGGATCTTTGCTGGCTTTTTGCTTCTGCTTTTCCCGGACAAAGTTCTCTTTTGGTTTCTCCTTACTCTTCCGCACTCCATCATCTTCAAAATCTGCGTTCTTCTCACTTCCAGCCAAATATCTGGGATAAGTTTCTTCCCTTGATTCCTGGCGTGATTCCTGACCTGACTTCTTTTTCTCTTGTCTGGGTTTCCTGTCTGTATTTTTATAATCCAGGGAACTCTCTTTCTTTCCTGGCTGCTTTCTAAACCCTGATACAGAATTCGCTGCAAGAACCGCACTTTTCTTATCTTCTTGTTCCTTCGGCTCTGATACAGGATGAATCTCCGTGGACTTCATGTGGATCTTTTTATCCGATAATGAGGCTTTTTCATCTATACCCCCGGAAACAATCTTTTTTCCAAGAAGTCCCGATGCAGAACTTTTTTCAGTTCCCAGGTAATTATGCGTTTGTAATTTTACTTCTGCGTCTGCCTTCAGCTTTATCTGTGCTTCTTTTTTACTTTTAAATCGGTTGTCAATGATTCGTATTCCTCCCTTCAGCTATTGCTCATATCTTTTTCACCTGATAATAGAGGCTTTCAAAGTGGAATCCTTTTACACCCTTTATTGCAGGACTGCAGAAACCAAAAGGAAGCTGATAATGTGGATCATACTTTTCTTTCAACATTTTGTATGCTTCCTCTGCCGACACATCCAGTTCCATGTATTCCGTTCCGTCAGGCATATACTTATCACTGAAAAGGACTACTTCTTCTAAAGTTCCTTTCTCAATCAGTTCACTAACTTCCTCCGGAGTAAGTAAAGTTCCACACTTCTCATATACTTCATCCTTGAGTTTCCGAAAATTGTATAACTCCCTGTCTTCCAGCATCATATAATCCCGTTCAAACAGGACGGCGATCTGATTTGGAAACACAATAGCCTCCACATTCATTTCCCTGCAGGCTGTCCGCGCTTCCCTTTCGGAACGGAATCGGTATTCTCTCGGTATTTCGATTTCAACCTCCCACTCATACAATTGAAATCCAATACTGAATCCAAATCTCATATTCTCAACCCACCTTTCTGCAAAAAACGGCTGCAAATTTTCGCAGCCGTTTTTCCAATAAAAAAAGTGGCCACTAGAAGCAACCACTTTTTCTTGTAATACATTCTTCAATTTTTATTTATCCACAGACCGTTTTCCAGACAGCCACAACGTACTGGTGCGCCTGTATTTTATCTCCTATAGAACATTTTTATCCTTTAAATATCTTTCAATCTCACCGATAAACTCCTTTGCCTTTTCAATCTGCTCCTCTGCGTCTTGCCTTGAGGCAATGAAAAAATCCGAGTAATCCGATTGTTCACGCATGATAGAGGCATTTTTGATTATTTTAGAAGTCTCCTTCGCAAAAATCCCAGTTTTCACGAAATTTTGGTTAAAATACGCAATCACGCCGCTATGTTTACTGGAATCAAATCCTTCCAGTGCTGTAATGGCACGCATGGCATGAAAAATAGAATAGTAGGAACGGTTCAGCGATGGTTTATACATACCGCCTGACAACATTTCTTTTGCCGCAGCTAAATCCTCTAACGCACGCTGGTAACGGTACTTTGCTAATGTCTCTAAGCTGCCCACAGTACCACCCCTTCTTCCTTCACGTTCTTATAGAATGGTAAAGTATCCTCCCACTCCAAAAAGTTTTTATAGTCAATATACAGAATGGAAAAGACCTGATCATATTCCAAATCCATATCCACCGCCAGGTCCACCATACGGTCATGCATCTCTTTTGTTTCTTTTCCGTTCAGTAGAACTGCTATATCAATATCCGATTCCTTTGTATTGGTTTTACGGGCAAATGAACCATATAGTAAAATACTTACCAATTTATCACCGTAAATATCACGCAGGCCCTTTACCAGCCTGTCAAACATTTCCTTATTCTTATCCACGCCGATTCCCTCCTGTCTTATCTTTTATATGGATATTGTACCGTATTTTTTGCTTTTATTCAATGCATATATGAAAGCCTGTTATCTGGCCTGCTTTCGCTCCTTTGGATTTTGTACCCCGTGCTGTACCGGTTCAATAATCTTCACTTCCGGCATCAGTCGTTTGATATCCTCAATTGCTTTCTGTACCAATGGGCTGTCACGATAATATGGGATAGAGTTGATAATATCCACATCCAGCCGGTTTGCTGACACCAGATCAAACTCACCGGAATAGATAGAATCATCGTCCTTGATTGTGAATCCAATCCCATTCCCCATGCACGCCATTTCTTCCGGGAGATTCCTGTATCGTTTCACAGCTTGTTCCAGGCTCCTGCACTGATACACTTTCCCCAACGAGGGAAACTCCATACATTCCGCCACGTAAAATGATATTGTGGGAATCGGCTTCTTTCCATACTCTACTCCGTTTTCTGCAGCTATTTCATTATATATTTTCTTCCCATCGGGCATCATATTCGCCTCCTTCATACTTAAATAGGTTTCCTTTCCTAATATAACGTGGTCTAACACAGTGATACCAATCAGTTCTCCACAAGCCACAAGCCTTTTAGTCATTAAAACGTCCTGTTTGGAAGGTGTGCAGTCCCCTGATGGGTGATTATGCATTAATATAACACTGGCCGCATTGGAAAGGATACTGGCTTTAAAGATTTCCCTCGGGGAGAGTATGCAGCTATTTAGTGTCCCCATGCTGGCTATATTTACGTTGATCACCTGCCCATTGGTCTTCAGGTTAAGGACGAAAAATAATTCCCTGTCAACAGAATCGAATTCCTTTAATAAGAGTTGGACTGCATCATTCGGATTTTGGATTTTATCCTCACTGTATATGGGTGGATCATCAACCAGACGAATACTTACCATTTTCAGCCCATTTGCCTTCATCCGCACCCCTCCTATCTATCACCAGTAACTCACCATCTTCAATACAGTTTATACGCATAGTAAGTTCGCTCTGTGTCAGTATTTCCACATTATTGTTATCCTGGCTATCCATCTATCTTTTTGCCTCCTTATGTGTTTGTATCTGTGTGCTACCGTATATTTTGTCCAGATACTTTTCTGCCGCTTCATCTATGGAAGAGTGAATATGGCGAGACACAGCAGAATACAGACTCAAACTGCCCTCGAAGGAATCTCCCCAATCGCGCCCATCGCGCACGGCCGACAATATTAAATCTGCTCTACTGGGTGGTATATCCGGATCAAAGTAAAGTTTATCCTCTAAGTACCCTATTTTGTTGTCACTCACAAATTTCTCCATAGCATCAAACTTTTGTTCCCAATCCCGTAAAGTTTCCATATTAAGAAGCTGCTTAGAGAAAAGTGGAATACTGCCATACTGTCTGACTGCCATGTACAGCCAGTCCATCTTTTCATTTTCTATGCGTATCACTTCAAATTCATCCCTTCCAGCCTCATTCTTCAGTATTTTTCGTTTCCTACCATATACCTGGCTTACGAAGGGATAGTCGTGCGAATTAAGGCCGCGGTAACACAATCTGTCAAAATCCGGGTCTGCAAGTTCAACCGTTGCAACTACACTGGCTTTGACTTCCTCAAAACGATCATGTTTCAAATCATCCAGATTAACAGATATCCATCTGCTTCTGTTTCCTGTCTTCAAAACCCTACACTCTATTGGAGGGAATAACTTTTGTACCCCGTTTACTTTCATTTCAGGCATGATGTTTATCTTCCTTTCCCATGTCCAGCCAATTTCATCTTTTCTTCCATACTGTCAGGAACTTTACTATCCCGTCCGGCTCTGTTATCCAAAGCCCTCTGCGTAAAACCGTCCAATGATTTCTGCATATTTTCTGTGTGCCCCGCCATACTTTTCACAATTTTCCCACAAAATTCTATGGCTTGCCTGATCTTTGCCACAATACCCTTATCGTAGTCATACTCAAAAACATCCGCTGCATCTTTCCCCATAAGAAGATTTTTAGCATTTTTCCGGTGTCCCTTCGCTGCGCTAAGTTCCATCCCAATATCCCCCATGGTCCGTGCTCCATCTTCCAGGTTTTTGGCAGATTGTTCCAGATGCTCATGAATTACCGACAGCGCCCTGCCTGCTTTTGATTTATCAATAAACGTGTATAGTGCCTGTTCTCCATAATACTTTACATGCCTCTTTACATGCCCCACTGCCTGTTTAATGCCTTCCGATACCTCATTTCTTAAAGCTCCCAGCCATACTTTCGCTGCGTGCACTCTATCTCCGGACGCCTTCACAAAATTGTCTATTTTAGCTTTCAGGGTTTTATCATTTAATTCGTCTAACTGCCCGCGCAGATACAGCAGTTCGTCCTGCATATCCTCAAAATACTTTTCCATCTGGTTAAAATACTGTAAAAAATCCTCCAGGTTCTGCGCCTGCGCGTCCATGCGGTTTTCCTCCATCATGGCAAACATTTCTTTTAAATGCGGCTGTTCCCCCAAGGGAACATTCAACGATACCTCCATCATAGCTGCCTCCTGTTATCTCTTTTTTTCTGATTTTCCTGAAATACTGCTTACCTTTTCCTTTTTATCCCGATTCTCTGCTTCAATCATACGTTCATTTATTTTTGCATCGTTAAAACACTCAAAGATTGCATCCAGGTCAATATCTTCCGGTTCAAGGACCTGGTAAGAGTTTACGAGGAAAAAAGCATGTTCGGATATCAAATCATAATCGGATTTTGGAATTGATGTTATCTCAAATTCATACTGTAACAGCTCCAAACAGGCGTTGAAAAGCTGTTCTGCCAGTGAATCCCCACGCTTATACAAAAGAGGGATTTCCGGATTCTCCTGCCAGGTCCGCACACTCCGCAGGATACAGTCCAATGTTTCTGTATTGCAGGACCATGTATCCGCTTCTTCTATCTTTCCCTTCTCGCAATGTTCTGGCACAACGGGTTCTGGATCTTCCAATGTTCCTTCGACAATCATCTGTAAAATATCCTTTCCTGTCCCTCCAGCCTTAAGGACCCGTGCCGCTGCCCGCATCTCATATGGATACAAGCACAATTTCTCTTGTGATAAATTCAGGACCTTAATCGCCGTTTCCTTGCTAAACTCAGACTGAATAGCAGAAAAAACATGATAATAGGAATCCAACCACTTCTCTACCGCTTTATTTTGCGGCAGTTCCCTAAAACCAGCATACTGCCCCATGGCAACACAGTCCTCCGCCCATTTCACCCAGGTCCTAAGTTCCCCGTCTGTTTGCAGTTCCAGCAGATGCTTTACTACTAACACAAAGATATCTCTATTCAACGATGTTCCTCCAATCTTTCTACCTCGTCTTTGGTGGTTTTTTATTTGCCTTTGTCTGCTCTGGTTTTGCCATTCCATTGATGGAGCAGTATCTCTCTACTCCTGCCCTGTCAAATTCCTCCAGGCGTTTAAGGTCAAACGCCACCTTATAATAACTTTCCATGCCCGAATAACCCATTTCCGGAAGCACCTTTCCAAGTTTGTGCTTTTTAATAAAGTCCAGTTTGCTTTTACTGGCAAAGGCGTCAATGTATGCCTCATTTCTTTCGACAGGCATATGAGCCAGATTGATGGTCAGATCAGCAAAAGATTCCTCATATCCCTCCTCCATATGGGTAAGACCGATATACAGTCTGTTGTCATAACGATAGGCATCAACTTCAAGCATCAGCTCCTCATGCCCAAATTCCCAATCATAACCCAATGTTTTTTTCTCTTCTTCCATTTCCTTACCTCTCATAATTATGAATACTGGTCATCCGTCTTTATTCCCTGTTTGTTTTTTTCATGAAGATTTGTATTGAACAAATCATATATGATATTATTCTTCTTTACCCTGGCATCAAAAGGAATAATGACTTCACCGTGTTTCAGGATTCCCATACCGGAATTACAGCCGTTCACGTATTTCAACTGTGCTTCCGGAATCCCCGCTACCCGTGAAAGCTCCTGGCTGTCCACATTTGCCTGTTTTAACAAAGCAATAAATTCAGAGTTCGCCAGCATGGTTACGGCTGTGTAATTCTGGAGCATATCAGAAATATTCTGGGTGATGGCGGTACACAAGCCGCCTTGTTTCCTTACTTTTTTCCACAGGGAATAGAGAAATTTTCCCGAATATTCACTGCGTCCAGAATGTTCCCCGGTTCCCAGCAACACATGGCACTCATCTATGTATAGCCATGTAGCTCTTCCTTTTTCTGCATTTCTGGCAATCCGTGCCCGGACATTTTCCAGCATGACCAGCATCGCAATCGCACTCAGCTCTTTTCCAAGATCACGGATTCCATAAACAATGAACCGGTTGTCTACGTCTAAATTGGTTTGATGGTTGAAAATATTCAAGGAACCGCTTACAAACAGCTCAAGCCCCAAGGCAATATCCCTGGCTTCCTCCTCTGGCTGCTTCATCAGCAGGTCATAAAAATCCGACATAACCGGCACATATTTTTCCTTGCTCATGGCAATATCCAGATACAGCTTACGGATACAACGGTCAATGATGGATTTATGCCGGCTGTTTAGCATTTCCGACATCGCCTGCTCACACAGACCAAGCATAAATTCGCCCTTATCTCGGATCAGTCCTTTACTGTCGGCAAGGTCCAATTCATTCACATCAAGCCAGAGCGGATTTATATAATTCTGGGTGTAATTTGACAGGTTGATGCATACACCCCCTAAGTTCTGGGCAATATCAAAATACTCCAGTGTCGGATCGATGACGATGATATCATCACCTGTCTGCAAATATACCCCCAACATCTCGGACTTACAGAAAAAGGATTTTCCACTGCCGGGTACGCCAAATACCATAGCGTTTCCATTGGTCAGTTTTTTCCGGTCTGCCACGCACAGGTTTTTAGAAATCCTGTTCGTTCCATAACATAAGCCCGTGGGTTCATAAATCTCCTGCACATTAAAAGGCATTAAAGCCGCGATATCCCGTGTAAGCATGGTGCGCATGGTTTCGACTTGTCGCACCCCTACGGGCAGAGCAGTATTTAATGCCTCTCGCTGTTGGAGATGATGTACCTCCATATTACAGAGATATTTGTTTCCTATCGTCTGGATTGTCTCTGTAATACTGTTAAGTTCTTCCCTGGTATCCGCAATCAGTACCATATTTACACCTGCAAAGAACAGGTTCTGGTCATTCTCCCGTACATCGTCCATCAACGCTTCCAGGGTTTTCTTTTCCACTTTCTTTCCATAACTGATGTCACTTGCAAAGTCATTGTTTTTATTACGGACACGCTGCTGGCGTAAAATATCTGACTCCACACCCAGATATTTTTTCTGCAATGTTCTTGTTGTCAGGTCCTTTGGCACAGGCACAATATCTATAGAGGTGATACTGTGTACAGGAACATTGGTAATTTCATTAATGAAAGTGTCCGGCAGGCTTGTCGGATACCTTCTGATGAATACAGCCCTGCAGATTTTCCGGTCTGTTTCAAAGTCATTCGGGGAATACTTAATCATGGAACCGCAGATATCATTTTTGTAATCTGTTTTACTTTTTACATACGCATCAAAATCAAAAGAAAATGTTTCTTCGTCACCAATGCGATAAAAATTATACAGAACCCGGAGCCGTTCCGCCGCGTCAAGCGGCTCCAACTTTGAGCCTATCGCATGGAATTCTTGCTGCATCCCTCCTTCAAAGGTATTAAAAAATGCTTTTGCCTGTTCATAATCTTTCCGTTCCACAGTAACCGTAAGAAAGCGTTCCTGTTCAATCCCCTGTTTTCCCGCTACAATCCGTTCCTCTACGATATCATTGTAAACGTCCCGAAGATGGTCATAGCCATCATCTTTATCTGGTATCAGGACATTCTGCCTGAACTGGCTCATGTTCCTGTTTTTGTTGTATATTGTAATCTTAAAAGCAACATCAATCGCATTAACCAGCTTGCAATACTGCTTTAAGATTTCATACTGGTCTCCCTCCGACACCGTGACATAATTTATGTCAGCAAAACGGTATACCCTGCTGTACCGGTTCTTTGTATTCTCAAAAATACCATCCTTTGCAATCCTCAGAATCTCAATCTGCTGCTGAACACTCTTCGGGGCTGCAAACAATGGTTTGTCCGCTTTTTTTAACTGTATGAAACGATCTGTAAAAATTCCCACTTCCGTAAACCTCCTTTAATCCAAGGCAGGCTACGGGAAGTAGTTTAGCGAATCCCGTAACCTGCTGGTCGCTAAACTACTTCCCACATATGTGGGATTATTTCATATCTTTTATTTCATGAGCCTAAAGGCAAGTATCCCTGCCACTGCCACAACTAAAGCCCCCACTGTCAGTAGGATCATGCGCTTTGCTTTTTTCTTTACCATGTTAAAATCCTCCTGTCCGTCAGACAGTCCTTTTTTTTCTTTTTTCTGCTGCTGTGTAGCAATTTTCTGCTCTTCTCCATAGGCGTCCTTTATCCAATCCACATTTTCCGTGGACTGGTATAAACAGGGCTTATTGAAAAAAGACATCTGGACCATTCTCCCCACCGTCTGCCAGAAACTAAGCCCATTGTGATTATAAAATCCTGTGAGTGCAATCGGCACCACAACAGGCGTTGCCAGATAGCACGCTAATGTCATGCCGATTTTATCGTATAAACCGAGTACAATTCCCGCTCCCGCCCCCAGGGATAGGACGCTGAATGTAAATTGCTTCACGGTCAGCCCCATCAGGAAGCTCTCCTTATAGTGCTGTAAATCCCTGCTGATTTCGATATCCATTTATCTCACCTTACCTTTCTTTACATTTTCAATCCTCTTTTTCCCCTCTTCAAAATATTCCTGACTAATCTCAATTGAGATGGAATCCCGTTCTGATTCAAGGGCAGCTTCCGCAAGGGCAAAGGAACCAGCATATTGGTCCAATACCAGTTCTTTTTTATCTGTAACAAATTCCAGTATCTGTTTTAGCAGTTCCACCGGCTTCTCCGATTGATGAACCCTATCAGCTTTTGAGATTGGCTGAATGTCAAAAGCCGTAGGAAGCATCCCTTTCGCTCCGGACATATAGTGTTTCATCTCCGGTTCTGCCTTGTCCTTCTTTGCGTCCGGTCGCATATCACGCGCACGTCCTTTTGAAAAGAGCAGGATATCCTCAGTATTTTTTGCCTTCCGCCCCGTATTGGCAACGATTGTACCCTTCCGCCATGCCACCTTCGCGTAATATTCAAAGCCGCTTTCCTTCGCCATGGCCTTCACCTGGTAAAGATATTCGTAATTATCACCGTTTTCCTCCGGCAGAAACTCCACGAGGAAGTGCCCCTTCTTTAGAACACGGAATTTTTCGTCCAAATCCTGCTGTGTGTACTGGAACAAATCATAGGAGGCAAAGTCCCGGTTTCCCCCTTTTAAACTTTTTTTCAGCAGATATGGGTGGTCAGTGATAATTGCGTCAATGCTGTTATCCTCAAGGAAACTCAGATCACGTCCATTTCCCTGTATGAGCATGCAGGTAATATCCTCATTCTCTGCATTTTTCTTCGTAACCGTATAGACGCCTTTGGCAACCCGTTTAAAAAGACCTTTATTAATCCCTTCGTAGATACGCGCCCGGATGCTGGGTTCCTTTACATCCTTTTCCGCATACTGGTATACACATTCCTTTGCATCTTTCAGGGAAAATTGCTCCACGTCTGCGAAATACTCAAATAGCGTCATTTGTATGCTTTTATCCTGCGCCGCTGTTTCCACACCCAAAGCCTCCTTTACTTACAGCCCCAGGGCCTTGCTTGTCAGGCTCTGGGCGCCCTTTACACTTCCCACAGTCAGGGCAACCGTGAATGTCATTTCTCCCAGATAGATCAAAGTCTTTGTCCAATCTGCATAGTCTCCTGTAAATTGTGGTAATCCTGAACTGATAAACGTATTGCAAAGAATAATCGCCAAAGCCATAGTCACCGCCTCAAAAACTACGCTTATGAAATACTTCGTAAACTGTACGCTTGTGGCACTCACTCCCCGATTTCCTGCAACCGTTGCATAAGCGATACTGCCAAACGGTACGATTACAAGTATTTTTAAAAATCGGAAATAAACATTATAAATAAGGAAAAATCCGCAGATCAAAATAATCAGGCTTAAAAATACCGCCAGGATTAAAAATACAAGGCTTTCCACAAATCCCAGATTCTTGATAATATCTGCCTGCGCCGGGTCTATCGTAACCTGTGTGGCTTCACTCCCTCCAATCAGTCCGACAAGATTCCCAACACTTGTAAATATGGCTTTCATAATATCGACGTTGTATACCACCAGCCACTGCGCGATTCCAATCCTGATCAACATACGGAGAATCACTTCAAACCGCATCTCTTCCCGCACATCTACACTTTCCGAACAAAAACCAATCACAAAAAATAAAACAACCAGGCTTGAACCAACAGCAACGAAAATCGGTTCAATCCCGGTTATAACTCCCCATGGGCCGCCTCCTTTGAAAGAAGTCGGGGACTGCCCCAGCAGTTCAAACACCATGTTCACCTGCCCGTTCCAAAAGCCGAACACGACCTCAAGAAGCGAAAGGATTGCCTCGCCCAAATTAAAAATATCCATTTACCATCACCTCATTTCCGTATTTGGATATTATGATTACTAGAGTATCATTTAAAATAATTCTTTTGAAAGAACAAAAGCCTTGAAATTTGTTTGCATCACTACCTCCTTAGATGCGGCAGCTTATATTTACCCGTCTCCGTGTAAAACTCCGGAAGTGCATACCCCGGTGCGAGCAGTGAATTGTCCGATTTAATTAATCCTTTATCCAACATATCATTGATAACTTCAGCCGTTTTCAAATGAAAAAAACTAATGGCATCATAACCAACACAGATAAGAATATCCTCCTTAAATTCAGCCATAGGATTGTATAACCATGTTTTTTCACACTTTTCGTGATTTAATTTCATGGCTTCGATTACCTTTTCCTCGTATGCTTCCAGGTTTTTCTCATAATAATCTTTCGCTTCAAGTTCAGTAAGAATATAGGCTGCTTGCAAATCAATGGCCCCTTTATAGTGAAAGGTTTTACCGTTCCGCAATTTTTTCGCTATATCAGCCAGTGAGTCAGGATATATATTACCCGATATCTCCAAATCCCTTATCCGCAAATGTTCCTCTCCCTTTGCAACATAAAACTCGTTTGCATGATATCCTAATTGAGTATAGAAATTTGGGTTTTTTTCTCTGTAATCGGTATCCACCTGGAATCCCAGGCTTATGAATAAATTTTTACACTCTTCTCTACATTCCTGACTGGCTTTTGCCTTTTCAAGTAAATTGTCTCCTATATCAACAAAAAAAACTACGCGCCTTAACTCCAGCATAGTGTTCCCTCCACGTTTTCATTAAAACAGCACAATCAACTGATACCCAGGAACGTGAGGACTGTACTAATCCCCGCCATAATCAAGCCGGCAACGATGCCCTTTATCGCAGAATTCATGGAACTCGAATCCTGCTGCTGGTAAGACTGGGCAAACTCCATTACGTTTTTTGCAAGGATAATCACGCCAACGGCACCTATGATGGCAATTACGAGATTCTTCAGATTATTCAAAGGTGCCGTCACCACTTCCGCGCCAGACGCATATACATTTGTTGTATATAACATGGTTGCCATGGCTGCCCCAGCGGTTATACTGCTGATTCTGTTAATCATTTTTTTTGCTTTTTTCTTTTTTTCAGTCAAATTCTTCACTTAAAATCTCCTTTTCTTTAAAAAAGGGCGCAAAAATAGCAGGTATAAAAGAACCTGCTGCGTGCGCCCTCTATTTTTTGCAACAGATTCCCATATATCTGCCATCTTAGGCATAAGAAATATAGGGAAAATTAAGATTCTTGATGGCCGGTCAGTTGTTCGCGTATTTCACGCATTTGTCCGGCACTTTTATCTGATTTAAAGTAAGTCAATATATCCTGGTAGGAAAGACCTCCTACCAATCCAAGACGTATTTCTTCTAACTGCTCTAATGTATAATCATTATTTATTAGCATTTCATTAAACTGCTCTTCTGTAATCTGTCCCAAATCCTGCTTTTCTATATTCTCGATTTCAGTTATTTTGCGGTTCTTTTTCAGTTCATCTTCTGAAAATATCTTTGCCGGCATATCAGGTTCCTGCAATGACAGCAATTCGTCCAGTGTTATTTCATCTATCTGAACATTCAGCCCCTGGTCCCTCTGGCGTTCATAATATTCAAAAGACTGCCGGTTCAGCAATTCGCAGGCTGGCACTGTACTTTTCTCACGGATTGGTGTATGATGATATGGTGGTGCGCCTCCATCAAACGTCTCCTTGAAAAGAGGATGCGCCGGGGTATTGTATTTTGAATCTACAATCGGGTCAAATCCCCGGATAAAGATCAGGCACTTTTTATTATCCAGCTTTCTGGCCTCATCCGGTGTCAGTAGTTCCCTTCCCAGCACATCAAAGTTCCGGCTGCTGCTGCCATTTTTTCCTCTTGTTTCACCAGAACTCCGCTTATCTACCGTAGCCTTCCCGAGCATCTTAGAAATATAATCGTGTGTACTCTGTTCATTCCCGCCAAGGTAGACCAAAGTGTCACAGTTCCCCGGGATGACCTCCCATGTCTTTTCAAACAATGCTTTAATCTGCGCAAGGTTCTGTATAATAATGATCGATGAAATTTCTCGTGACCTCATGGTACTAAGTAAACTGCAATAATCATCCGGTAATGCAAATGGCAATAGGTAAACCTCTGGCACTGCCGCCTCGGGTTTTTCCCCTGCCCCGCACCGTGCATGATAGTTTCCCATCACACGGCGCTCCCCCGACTAAGAACATAATCTCTTAGTATCGGCTTGAGGCTATCCCTCCACCGCTTATTATCACGGTTTCCCTGGTACTGTGCCTCTACTCTCACAACCACTAATGCACTTATTATAGAAGTTTTTCTCCCCCTTCCTTTTCGCTGCAACTACGATACTTTGTCGCTGATACAGTCAGCTCCCGTATTGGCTGCTTTCCACGTTCCACATAACTTAGGATTGCTACCACTTAGGCCGCTCCTTTAGCCCTGCAAGCATTATCTTCAAGGAAAATCCTCAAGATACCTATGCCCTATAAGCACAGAAGGCATTTCATACTAACAAATTTTACTTTGCCCCGCCTGCGTACCCCTGGTACACCTGCATTTCTACAGGCTATTTGTTTAGAGCCGTACATTCGGAACTTTGTCAGACCTCCTTTGGGTCATTCTAGCCATATGGCAGCCCCACCCGCACTGTCACACACAACTCATACCTCTATGAATCTTTCCTCGCCTTTCAGCGTTAGGGTGTGCTTCGCACGACTTTCCCGCGCTTATAACCCCAGCCACTGTATCTGGCTGACGCTACTCGGAGTATCAGTGAATCCCCTTCCGGGCGTTACCCCATCATTTGAGATTTCAGTTATGCAGTTCTCCAAAGCCATTCATGGCTTCAGGCTGCGGTTTTGTCGGTTATTTCTACCGTTTTGGACGCAGAACGTGTCACACCATTAGCAAACTCATCAAGCATAAAGGTCACATGGATTGGTAATCTTCCTTCGTAAATAAAGTCAGCCTGGAAGTACAGTTCCTGGAATATCTGGCTGTAAAGCAGCCCTACAATGCTGTTGTTCGATTTATCGGAATCCGGAATCACACAAAAAAGAGCTGTTTTTGTCTTTCCGTCACCATTTCTTCCCACCCCTATCTCCGGGATATTGATATCATCATGGTCCAGGATACGGAGGATTTGTGGATTTTCCAAAAAAGCCAGTCTGGAATTTGCACTGATTACAATACTCCGGACCGTATCAGCCGCTCCTCTGATTACTTTATAATACTGTTTGACTGCTGGATGATTGCTTCCCTTTTTACGCTCCAGGCGCTTAATCCTGCGGTCTAAGTCCGATGGCGAGCCATCATCACGTACCTCTGCTTCTCCCAGTAATTTCAGTACCGTGGAAAAGTTCTGTTCACTTTTGGGGCATTCCAGCCAAACATAGTAGAACAGCGCCTGCAGGTATAGCGACTCTGCTTTCTCCCAGAAGGGATCGCTGCTCTGGGAGTTTTTCGGGGTTGTATTGGCGATCAGGTTTGTAATTAATTTTACGACATCTGATTCCTTCCGGATATACATAAATGGATTATAGCAGTCAGACTCTTCCATGTTCAGCAGATTCAGGACTTTGACAACATAACCGTGTTTCTGTAAGAATCCCCCGCAGGCTTTTAAAATTTCCCCTTTCGGATCAGTGATTATATAAGAAGAACGGTTAAGCTGTAATAAATTAGGCTTACAAAAGAAGAAACTCTTTCCCGCTCCACTTCCCCCGATGACCAAAGTATTCAAGTTCAGCTTCGTTTTACGCGAATCCATCCTCATACGGACATTTTGGCTTAGTATGCGGTTCTCTGTCTCGTCCTTCTCGGCTAACACCTGATTCACCTGTTTGATATCTGCAAATTTGGCTGTACCATATTCTTTTCCCGGCATATAGTTTTTCCTGCTGGTCAGATACATGGCAATCGCAATCATATATACGAATTCTGCAAGTAATATCCCCTTAAAAGTTGTATCATTAAAGTAATTTCCAAATGGGCGGGCCATAACCATGTTAAGACGCTCCATAAAGGTATTGATATCAATCCCCTGTTCCCAGATGCCATTAAGAAGATACCCGCCATATGCCGCCAGCACACCACCAAGTACAATCAGCCAGACAGAAGTTTTTTTCTTATTTTCCATTACCTTCCTCCCCGCTTTTTCAGTTGGCCTGCCATCTGCAGTTTCCGGTTTTCTTCTTTTTTCTTGTGCAGCATGTCTCTGGTTTCCTTTAAGACCGGATCATAACTCTGGCTGTATAGCTCTTCACCGGTGCGTTTTCCAATCACCTGCCCCTCGTTATTCACCACACTGTATTCCTTATCCTTCTGAAGATTTGTAAATATGGTCCTCTTCTCCTCACTGATATGGGATATGGAATTTTTATCTATCCACAGGTACTCATTCTTTTTGAACGGAATCCGTGTGAGAATTCTCTTTTCAGTCTCTTCCACCGCAAGGCTCCTGGCAATAAAAATCTGATGGATATTTGGATCGTCTCTGACAGCTTCCTTTGCATGCTGCAGTACCTTCCTCTGGCGGCTATTCATCTCAGACATCTGCTTCTGTGCAGCCTCTGCCTTATGCGGCTGCTCCATCCCCCGCACAATAGGCTCCATGTCCTCCGCATGCTGCCATTTTCCCTGTTTCTCATACGCAGCAAACTCCTGTTTGTCCATTTTAAAGGCCATGCTGCCATCGTCATTGATCTCCAGGATTCCCAGGCTTTCCATATATTTCAGTACAGGCTCTACTTCCGCCCATGGCATATCTATGGCATTACTGATTTCCCCAACACCCGCCCCTGGTGTCTGTGCCAGATATGTCCCAACTGCCTTAAATCCCCATGGAGAGATGGACTGTTCTTTAGGGGCGCTCTGCTTGTTTGGGTCCGACATATCCTTCTTGTCTATCCCGTAAGTCTCTTTCAGTTCCTTCTCCTCCCCGTTATCCAGATAATCCTGGATTGATTCAATCTTGCTCCCCTCGATGTCCCCCATGATTTGATTCACTCTAGGTGTGGCATCAGAATGAAAAAGGATTTCACTTTTACCATCCGCTTTATTGATATCTGGAAGGAGTGCATAGCGGATTTTATATTTATCAGCCAGCTTTTTCACCTTATTAATATCAGTCGTATCAAAACGGAAAACCTGCAAATCGCCTCCTGTTTTAAGAAGGTCTTTTACGGTTGTCCTTCCGGATAAACGTTCCATCTCCACCAACCTGCCGATGAATTTTCCAATATCCTTAGCCGTATGAAGCCCGCCTCCGACAATTTTCATGAATATCTCAATTCCCTCAAATGACACCCGCAGGATTTGGGTAGCTTCCTGTATTTCTCCTATAGAACTCACCTCCTAACTGCTTCATTCTCTTTTTTCTTTTCATCTTCGCGTTTCCGCAGCTCCTCCAGCATCCGGTCCAGTTCATAGTCCACATTCTTATCCTGCAGGATTTTCACAAGTAACTGATTTGCTATTTCCTGATTGATATTTGCCACTTCTAACTGTATGATATACTCTTTGATTCTCTCCTGCAGTTCGCTCCCGCCCCGGATGGCATACTGCTCTATAATCCCAGCCTCCAGGTTCCCCTGGGATTTTTCCTTTTCCCTGACCGCAGCGATATGAATGACCGCATCATGCACACAGTCTAAGTCCTGCTGATGGAACGCATAACCTAAAAGTATCCTTTTATCCTCCTGGGTAAATACAAAGTCCTGCTTTTCCATTAAATCCATCATTTGGTAGCACTCCCGGACCATTCTGATATTTAATGACACCACACCAGCCTCACGCATCTGTATGTCTCCTTTCCCGTACCAGCAGCATAATCTCACGCATTTTCCGCATTTTATCAGCAGTCAATTCCTTTTTGATAATCCGCTTTACTTCATCATCGGCCAATCCTGAATCAAAGGCAGACCTGACTTCTTCAAGTTGTTCTGACGATAATCCTTCCGCAGCGATTTTATCCAGAATATCCGATGTCTTCTGCGGGAACAGCTTCTCAAGGATAGTTTTTTTTGTCTGCGGCGGCTGCGGTCTCCAATAAGATGGAGGAACGGTAGGTGCAGTTACCTTCTCTGTCTTTCCCTCAACCACTTCGGCATTTGACCGTGTTCTTGCCGCTGTAAGTTCCTCCTCCAGCTTCTTTATCTGTGTTTCCTGCACCGCAGCTTCTTCCTGCAGTTTTTTGATCAAACTGTCTTTATCTTTTAGGTTCTCATATAAATCCTTAATCTCCTGGTTTTTCTCGTCCAGGACGTGTTCTTTCACCAGTGTTGAGAGCACCTCAAACTTCTCGTTATTCTCTTTAAACTGCTGCAGAGATGTCTCCATCATTTTTATCAGGTTTTCTGTATACTCCTTAAACGCCGCGCCTTCTGCGGAATTACCAGCATTCTTTTTGGCCTCAATCAATTGTGTCCTCATTTTTTTCATCCGGCTCGCCGGCAGATCCGGTGTCGCATAGGACATGATTTCTTCCTTCGTAAGCCCAGAGACGGAACCAGAAACAATTTCCGGTATCTGGTACTGGTCAAATGTGCCCTGACAGCACAAATCAACCAGTTCCCCGTCTACATCTTCAAGCATTGCAAAAACGGTCTGACGCATCTGCTCCGCATTAAGCTTTGGGATTGCAACCCGCCGCACGTCTTTAATGCCCAGCCCGTATTGGAAAGCCATCTGTATTACTTCAATCTGGTCCGCCCCCAGCTTTTTACGGCACTCTTCTAAATATTTCTGTTCTTCTATTGTCATATCTGCCTCCTGCAATAAAAAAAGACAATCCAATCGGCTGCCTCTCGATTCATTTCTTATCTTACTTTTGGGGAATTTGCTTTATTTTTCTGTTTTTCCGCCTTACCTTCCTGCCAATCCTGGGATACTGGTTCAAACTCGCTTTTTCCATGTTCCTCAAGCCATCCCCTAATATCGTCAATCGGTGTTACAATAATTTTTTTCATGAAATCATTCGCAGCTATGGCCTGATATCCTGCACCCTGGTTCAAGATAATCATTTTTTCTGCATATTCCGAAATCTTACTATACTGGGTGTGGCTTTCCAGCAATTTGATTTTTTCACGAAAAGACGCAATGAATAGCTTATATGGCATGGATAGGCATGTAATGCCTCGCTCCTCTGCAAATTTTAGTGCGTCTGTATAACTTTTTTGTTCTGATTCAGTCACTTTCCCATCATTGTCGAAAAATTGATACTTCAAATTATTCCTCCTATATATCAAGCAATCCCCTACCGTACCTTTCCTGATCGGGCCGGAACCTTATCCGTTATATTCTCTAAAGAAGAAATAAGAGCCATAATTTTTTCACTGTGAACTTTTTCCAAAACAGTCTCTAAATAGTCTATGATGTCCTGGCGCTTTTCCCGGTCTCCAATATCCCTGTAGATACGTCTTACCGGATCGGACTGGTTGTCCCCGGCTCTCATGTATCCTGCATCAAGATAATGGATAAAGTCTGTTTCCTTCATCACTTCGTTCAGTTCCCATGCCACTTCCGCCATTTCTTCCTTCTTATCTGCTTTCCTGACAGCTCCGACCTCATCTAATTTATCTGCCAGACTCACGCCCTGCTTTCTGTCCTGGTCTGGTAAGAGCGAAGAACGGTACATCAAAAAGCAGGTTAGATGGTCCCTCAATCTATGATTGTCTAAGACCGCTCTAATCCCAGGTATTTTCCCCCCTGCTGGTACTAAATCACGGAAGCTCTCAATATATGCGTCTCCCAGCTTACATTCCAAAAGATATTTTTTTATTTCAGAAGCCAGTTTTTCCAGTTTATCCTGCTCATAGATCACGACTTTCTCCTCCTCTTTCCCTGCTTTTCTGCTTGTCTCTGCTCTGCATTCTCTCCTTTTGCTCCTGCATGATTTTCTTCCCTATCCTCTGCTGTCGTCTTACCTCCGCAAGAACCTCATTGAGCCGGCGATTTTTCTCCTGGAAATTCAGGTACAACCGCTCTGCTGATTCAAACGTGTACCCCATATCCAACAACTGCGTTTTTAGCTGCTCTGCCTGCAGGTATTCTCCCTTAAATTCCTGATACCCCTCCTCATATAAAGAAACCTCAACCTTCAGTTCCTGGAGCTTTTCCCAAAGCTCAAATATCTCTGTATTGGCTTCACGGTTCTCTTTTTGGTTCTTTTTCTCCTGCCTAAGCGATTTTGCCTGTTCAGCCAATGCTTTCCTGATATTTTCCAAGTCCTTGTCTGTATGTATCTGATAAGCCGAAATGAAATTATATTTCTCCTGTATCTCATGAAGTTTCCGGATATCTTCTTTATATTTCCAAGCATCGGAATAAGGCTGTTTTTTTAGGACGCCCAGCCGGTATAACTTTGTAAAATACATCTTCTGGTATCCAGTCAATGGGGACTTTCTTCTGGGAATATAACCAGTCACTTTTTTGACTCTGGGCGGCAGTTCCAATACTGGCTCCGGCAGTTCCTTTTCTCTTGCAGATATGGGGATACTTAGCCGTTCCCGTAATTTTTCTTCTGTGTAATCGCCGCCCAGGGTATCCAGCCTGCGTCCCTTATCCATACCTGGCGGCTTTAACAGAATATGCGCTCCCTGTTTTATCTCATATCCCCGTTCCTCCACTCCAATAAGGAACTCATCCCAGTTTTCCGCCTCGGCCGCCACCTGGTCGATGTCACGGCGGATCATATCATTCCAACTAAATTTACCATCTTTACCCTGGTCCCAGATGCGTTCCTTTTTTTTCTTTCTGTTCTGACGTACTTTATCCATGTCCAGCGTTGCCATATGGTACTCTTCACAGATTTTGTTGACAAGCGGCTGTATGATTTTGTCCCAATCACCATTTCGGTAATCATATTTCTTCCCTTCTCCAATACAGCGGACACTATTAAATGCAATATGGCCGTGGATATGATCGGTATCATCATGAAGCGCATAGACTGCCTCAAACTCTTTTCCAAGGTACTCCTCTACAAATTTCCCTATAATCTTCATGGCAACATCTTTATCAACGGTATCTGCCGCCTCTTCAAATGAGATAATGATATGGTATCCCTGGCGTCCCCCCATCTTATCGTACCTTCGCTTAGTGTTCAGCATTTGTTTCAGTGCAGTCTCCGGCAGACAGTTATGGCCTGAAACATACAACCCATTTTCAGTTTTGCTGTCCTTCGTAATATAATTAATCGTATTTGCGAGATGCTTTGCCTGAAATCCCGATTTTGCACATCCCATATGCAGAATTTTACTGATAGCCATACTTAATTACCCGCTATGTCCAAATGGCTGACTACCTGCATGACTGCCTCCTTGATCTGCTTCATATAAACATACAGACGTTTTTTATCGGATTCATGGTATAAGCCGCTGTTGTTGTTTTTGACAATTTGGTTGATGTTTATCCCGATATGGTTTATCTCATTCGTGAGATTCTGTAATGCTTCCAGAAGTTCCGGATAATCTCTGGGGCGGTTGGTTATCAGCATCCTCAGATACTGCGAATCGGATAGCCCTCTCTCTTTTGCCTTCCTGTTCAGCTCCTCCAATTCCTCGCATGACAGCCGAATTTCTTTCCGGCAGTTCATCTTTTTTACGCTTCTCAGTCTCTACTCACATCCTTTCATCGAATAAACAGCAAAAGAAAAGGAAGGAACCACAGCAATCAGCTATATTCCTTCCCTCTTGATACTTTACTTATCATCTTACTGATCTCCGCCCAGCCGTGATATCCACGGGAGGCAGGATTTCCTGTATCTTTCCACGCAGCTCCTTTTGATAATAGGTCCTCTGGAAAGCGGCATTTAGTATTTTCTCGTCCGCTTTCAATCCTTCCAGGGTTTTATGAAGAATTTGCCATTCAGAGTGTCTGCTTAACTTAAAATAGTCCCTGGTATCAGATATCATCTTGTAGTTCTGCTCACACGCAGCATCAATCACCTGGTCAATATCCGTCTCCAAAGAATCACCAGATTCCATGTCCACCTTATACAATTGTCCGTGGCCGTCTGTTTCTAATGTATAGCCACTTTTAGTTGTATACCCCACTACCTGTTCAGCCTCCGCGCGGGTAAGTGGAAAAAGTATATCAAACTCGTCAAGATATTCCATTAATTTTCCAGATGTTTCAATTCGTCCCAAATCATCCCCTTCTTTCCATAATTCATTCTATCAGCGGGAATTTTTCTTCGCCGGTGTCGCTTTTTGATTTACCTGTTTCCATAAGGAGGTCTGTTCATATATATCGTCTAACAGCCTCTCATCTTTTTTTAGCTGTTTTATCCTGTCTATGATTTCCCTCTCTTCACTGCTTCCAGCTTTCTCTTCCAGTCTCTGTCTGGAATCTAAGATGAATTCATTGTTCCATTCACAGGCAAGGAATGTAACCTCGTCCATGGTGATTTCTTCTATTTGTTCTCCCTCTAAATCCACCCAATAGAGCTGCCCTTTTTCATCTACGTGTAGCCCATAGGCACTTCCCTCCATATAGTCCAACAGAACCTGGGCATGTTCCTCATTCAGTGAAAATGGTATAGAAAAGTCATCGAGATAGGCCAGCAGTTCCGTGGCCGTATTCAATTGTTTCAAATAATGCCTCCTTGCCCGGTATCCTACCGGCTATGTCCTGATAGCGGCTTCTTATCCTTGTTTTCATACTTTTTTAATACCGCCAGAATCTCACTTATTTTTTTACGGGCCGTCTCCGGAAGTTCCCCCATCTCAGCATTTCGCAGAAACTGCGCTTCGGTCTTCCTTCCATATAATGTTGCCAGCCTGCCGTATGTCTCTTTTGCCAGGTCAACTTCGGTATCTCCAGACTGCAGCTTTTCCGCCCAAACCTCCGGCATATGATCCCGGACTAAAATACAGATATCGCAGGCAGCCTGTTGTAAATCCGTGCGCTTTAAAATAGGTTCCTTTTGATCAATAGACCATATACCATTCAGCATGTCCTGCGCCAATCTCAAATCACGCTCATCTGTTCCATTTAGGATTGTATCCACAACCTTCTGTAGCTGCTGGTACTCCTCATCCATTCCCTGTAAAGGAATACTCTTATTTTTATCCAGTCTCTCCATAATGTCGCACACCTCCAAGCCAACAGCTTTTTGTATGGATTCCTTTGTGATGTTATTTTCCCTGCAATATTCCAGATAAGTTTCCAGTCCCCCTAAATATGTAATTTCCTCCAATGGGGTGTCAGCCAGTTCCTCCCATGTATCATAATGGCCCTCTATTGTCATGGCTGCTATCGTACAATCATCAAATTCCAAGTCATAGAACAGGTCATCATCTGTACTGCACATTCCAATCCGGTAAATATCAGGCTGGTCTTCCTTAGCGTACACATTGAAAAATAACCTGGCTTCATCGGTACTCGCAACTGCTGCATATTGGTATGGGCTGCCCTTCACCCTGTCCTTGTTCAAGATATACAGCAGGGTGTATTCTCCAAAGTGGTTTCGTTTCAGATACTCCTTACTGTCATAGATCAATCTCTCAGTTTCTGTCTGTTTTGCTTCCATATTCCACCTCACCTATTTCTTTATCAACGGCTGTTGTGTCTGCTCTCCAGGTGCGGTTTATAAGCAGAGTCCTGTTTTTCCAGTTCTGCCATCTTAAATAAATCTAATACCTCCCACCCAGTAGCAGCCTTAATAGCCGCTGCTGAAATGTTGTTTTCTTTACAGTATTCCAGGTAATCCGCTACCCCCATTTTATGGGGGATTGCTCCAATGCCCCACCTGCTCAGTTCCTCCCAGGCGTCCAAATGGCCGTCCATTGTCATTGCAGCAATTTTGTACCCTTCCTCCAGCAGCCCAAACAGATATTTATCTGTATATGCGTATCCAATATTAAATTCAACAGTCTTATGCGCAGAAGGAGAAAAACTAACAGCCCTGTCCTGCCCATATTCTGCCAATCCCTGATAGGTGTCCTCTCCGTGCGCCTCCATTTTTAAAATATGATAGATAATGGCTCCCTGGTACTTTTGCGAATCCAAAAACTCTTTGTTTTCACAAAGCACTTTGAGTACATCCATCTGGGGGTTTTGTATCTTTGGGGGCAGACTATTTAATTCCGTCAGGACTCTTGCAATCTGTATTTCCAGCCCATATTCTGGCTGCTTGCGTTTCAGATAGTCAAGCCAGAACTGCATAAATTCCTGTTTCTTCTCTGGATTATTTATTTCCCTGCACATTCTTTCCACCGCATGTGCCTCTGATTCTCCGGGTAAGCGCGCTGCATTCCATTCCCCACCCCCAACAGCGTTCAGCATATTGCAGATATCCCTGGATAAATCCTTCCCCATTCCCAGTTCTCTCACCTCATGTATCCCTGATGCTTCAAACTTTTCCGGTTCATATTTCAATGTCCTGTCTCCTCTTTTCTAAATAACCGTTATAGCCATTTTTCTTACCCTGCCCTTTACATGGCGGTTTACCTGCCATTTCAGTTTTTTCACTATCGAGTCCTTTTTCTGTCTGCCTGGCTCACATGATTCATATAATCCTGCTTCTGTAATTTTACCTCATCAAGCAGATCTCCTACACTCCATCCGATAGACGCTGTAATAGACGCCGCTGTGATATTTCTTTCTTTACAGTAAATAAGGTAATCCTCAAATCCCTCTCTATGGGGCAACGCGTCGAGGCCCTCCCTGTCAAGTTCGTCCCAGACATTAAAGTGGCCATCCATCGTAATCGCCGCTATTTTATAGCCTTCTTCCATCGGTTTAAACAGATCCTCATGAACCGATGTATCACCTATATAAATTTCAGTAACTTCTTCCTTAGAAATAGAAAAATAGACTGCCATTTCCTGCTCATATTCAGCAACTCCCTTGTAACTGACGGCCCCATCCTGTTCTTTTTTTAGGATATAGTAAATACTGGCATCATGATACTTTTGAGAATCTAAAAATTTTTTATTTTCTACGAGTACCTTAATTCTCTCCATAAATGGAGTTTCCATGTGCGTAAATCCTTTGTTTAGTCTTGTTAAAACTTCCGCAGCCTGTATTTCCAGTTCATATTTGGGCCTCATACGTTCCAAATAGTCAATCCAGAATTGCATGAACTCACGCCGCTTCTCCGGATTCTTTATCTCCTGATAGGTACGTCTCACTACGTCCGACTCCGATTCTCCTGGTAAACGCATCGCTTCCCATTGCCAGTAATCAACAGATTTTGTCATTCTGCATATATCCCAGGCCAGATTTTTCAAAAAGTCCGACTCTCTATTTTTGTCAGGATATCCATATTCCCATAGTTCTCCGATCAAGCCTTCTGTCTGCCTTGTAACCTCAATGCTTTTTGCACGGCTGACCTTATATAAGTAATCAATAAGCAGCTTCCTGGCATCCGCAAACCGGAGCGTATCCAGAACATTTTCGGTTTGGTTGTAAGGATACGGCTTATAGAAAAATGGGGTAAAAATGTCTCCCAATGGTCCTCTCTTCATGAATTCGTCCACGTAATCTTTTAATCGTTCAAATTCCTCTGGTTCATACCTCAATACTCTGTCTCCTTTACATTCTGTATTATCTATTTTTCTGTCTGTCCTGTTTGGGAATGTCCTCCTTTTTCTGATGCTCTTGTTCGGAAGTTTTCCCCCATATAATAAAATGGCAATATTCGCTTTTATGGTTCTGCAAATATTCCGCCAGTTCGAGAAATCCCATTTTTAGTGCAATTTTCGTAACTGCAGTCACGTCAAACATATTGGTTTCACCAGTATCCCTGACCACCAATATCTGCTCTTTCACAATAGGTTCTATTACAGTTCCAGCTCCTTCCCTTTTCTTTTTGCCCTCTTTACTTCTGAAAATCTAAGGGGCCGGTCCGGACTGGCTTTGCCAGTCCTCTGCAAGATACGGATTTTGCCGTACAAAATCCATCTTGTTAGGGGAGATCCCCTAATACCCCCATATCAGCCTCAAAAAGCTGATATCATTCACAATTTTTTGCTATCAATTCCGCGGATATTACGCGAAAATCTGATAGCAGAAAAGGGAAACTGACAGCAGTTTCCCCTCAAATCACATACTGCCTGCTATCAGCTTCATATATCTGATAGCAGGCAGTATGGAGTATGATATCATCAAAGGCTTTGTGATATCACATTCCAAGGTTATCTGCTATCAGTCAATTAAACCTGATAGCAGAATTCCACTTTTGTTTTTGATACTAGGTTGCCGCATTTGATAGCATCCCTTGACCTGCTGTTTAAAATAGTTCTGTTTTTCCCAATCCATTCTGCATTGATGTTCTTTATATTAAGATTTTATATCTCTGTCATTGACGGTTCCCATAAAATCGTTCCAGTGCTTTCTCGAAGGCACCTATCCCGGAAAAAAAGCTTCCTATCTTTACATCTTCAAACAGGTAAGGCATAGCGCTATATAAAGCTTCAAAAATACTGGTTAAGACATTCACTACAATCGAATTTCCTGCCTGCTTATATGCCTGGCTGTTACTGATGCCCGCTTCCAGGACCTTCTGGTAATCTTCATCATCAAAACCCATCAGCCTGAAGCACTCTAATGGTGTAAGCCGCCTGATACGAAGGATTGATTCCAGCCTGCACAGGGAATTTCCCTGCGCAGTGATTGTCGGGCAGATGGTCCCATGTCCCTGTACCCGGCCCCGTTTTCCGGCAGCATTCGGATAGGCGATATTTACAACTCCCTCTGCCATACATTCCTCGTAGCCTTTTACGGTGTCCTGCCGCACCAGAATGATGTTATCCTTCTGTACGGAGGTAATCGCATAGCTGCACCAAGGCTTATCCTTTAGTTCCAGGTGCTGTTCGACTCTTCCCTCTTCATTATATCTTCCACGGATTGCCCCCACTTGCAAAATCTTTGTCTGGTCGTGGCTCGCAAGCTGGGTATTGGCAGTTCCCATCCCTGATAGTATAACACTCTGTTGGGAATTTCCAATACTTCCGACCACGGCTATTTTATTTCTTCCGGCACCGCTTGCCAGCAAAGTAGGGCTGGAACCGATTGCAGAGTATACCCTGCCAGTCTGGGGATCGCCAAGATACCCCTGAACCTGTCCAACTTTATACAGTTTATTTTCCCACTGTTTCAGTTCCTCTTCCCCAGGCATATACAGAAGCGCTTTCCGCTCCTTCATGTCTGTAATCAGTTTCTGCACTTTATCATCTGACAGATAATATTTCTCATCTACCTCATCTTCAAGGATATCCATCAGCCGCCTCCCGTTTTCCATTGGCTCTGGGAATACGAATTTTCCATTATCACATTCCTTTTTAATCAGGACGAGGTATACCCGTTCCCGGTTTTGCGGAATCCCATAATTTTTCGCGTTCAATATCTTCCAATAGGTGTTGTATCCATATTCCTGCAATTCCTGCTCAAATAGACGGAATGTGCTGTTTAGAAACCTTGCCTGAACAATATTTTTTACATTCTCATAAATTCCAAACATCGGCTTTACTTCCCGGATAACCCGAAGCCACTCTACAAGGAGAGAGGACCTTGTTTTATCCAGATTCTTTGAGCCGCATTTTTCACAAAAATCCCGTTTGCTCCAATGTACCTGCAGCGGGTTTACCTCATGCCCGCAATCTCTGCACCTCCAGACGGAACCGGCCAGCTTCCCACTTAGGGAGAAATCCTGACACGGGCTTCCACCGCAGATAAAGTTGAAATAAGGTAGCTTTTTCTCATCAACTTTCGTAATATCCCCAAGGTTGGCACTCTCGTCAACCCCATGTATGGCGCAATAACTTTTTACTGCATATTTGTCAAACTCACAAAAATTTATTAATTTATAATCCAATTCCCTTCTTAGAGGGTGTAGCTACACATTTTACCCGGGATTACCTCTTACCTCCTTTCAAATGTTTGAATGTAATCAGTTTCCGAATAAGTTACGAGCTACTGGTACAAATTAAATTTCTATGACTGCTGAATTTTTATTGGATTGGGCTTAACCACCCCCTTTCAAAGATTTGCCTTCATCTTATCTTGCCTTATGTCTCGTTTTTTTCTCTATCTGTGCCGCCGGTTGGATTGCAAGGCTTTCGGCATCAAACTGGAACACCATATTAGAGACCTGGACAGGGAACACTTCTGCTCTTTTATCCATCTCATTGCTCTTTTTTACTATTTCCTGCAAAGTTTCCAAACTGTGTCCTGATATTGGACAGACAAGGATTTTATCATTTGATAACGGCATAACATACAGGTCATCATCCAAACGCCTTGAGATTTCACTCAAACCCTCGGGATAGAACATGATTGCAATCCCATTCTCGCTGTACACCCCGTAATAGTCTTTTGTGTCTGGAAGCGCCCCGCTTAATGCCCCTAATGTATGAGCCAGAACAGCTCTGCTCGTATCCAAAACCGTCTGAAAGCGTTCATTCATATCGAAATATTTGACTTTATCAAATAATTCCTGTACCGTAAGTCCCCACTGCTTTAAATGTTCATTTTGGACAGGTCTTTTATAATCCAGAGGCCACTGTTCATCCTCGTCATAGACTTCATCAAAGAACTGAAAATATACAGCCATATCCCCAACAGGCAGATATGGTATATCATTCCCTTCCAGCTTTTCGGCTGCCTTTTCAAAATTAGCCGCCCAAATCGTAACATTTTCTAACTGCTCAATCGTTTCAATAGCACGCTTTTTTTCAAAATAATCGCAGATACTGCTTACCTGGGCCGTTAATTCGCCTTCTTTCCACTGTCTATATAAGCTATGGATTGACAATGACTGGCTACACACAGGCGGCTGCATAAGTTCAAGGGCTATTTCCTCATTGTCCGTACCTTCTGCTATTACTATCAATCTCTGATGCTCTTCATCAATGTGACGCCCAAGTTCTGTAATCAGTCCCTGTTTATATTCTTCATATGTCATTCATTTACACCCTTCAACCATTCGCGTATGGTCAGCAATTTGTTCTTGTTCTCCGATGGTGAATAGTGGAAACCATGACTTGATATGGCATACCCAGCCAAGCTGTGTCGAACCTGACGGTTCCCATTCTTGTGGACATCTTCAATGGAAAATGCTGGTGCCAGTGCTCCCATAGTATCAGGCAGGATATAAGCCTCCCTCTCTGAATATGGCAAAATATAAAAGCTATCCGGCATCAGGCGGCTAAGTTCCTGTAAGGTATCCCAGTATAATACACTTGCCGCTCCTCCAGGTCCCGTGACCACATAACCAAGGCTATCCTCTGCCTCTCCATTGTTCAGACAGCACGAAATACCTTCCAGCACATTTTCAATCTTCTCACACAACGGATAGATTTTGCTCTCCATGGATACCAGCGAATGTTCCAGTACAAAATTATGAAAATCACTTTTTCTCATTTTCCAGGATGCCAGATGTTTATTGGTTACTTCTGCCTGATAATAACGCCCGTCTCCCAGCGGTGCGTGAAACATATAGTAGAGCACCATGTCCCCCATAACCTGGTAAGGCATATCATTCTTTTTCAGGGCTTCCAGGTCACTTCTATGGTTTGCGGCATATACTGCCACATATTCCGGCTGTTCCAACTGGCCTACTGCAATACGCAGATCTTCCGCTTCCGCATCAGAGAACACTTCCATCGCCCGGTCTGCCAATTCCTCTTCCCAGGTGTCAAACATCTCCGCTCTCAAAAAAGCCTCCCTTACCGGAATGACGGGGCAGTACCGCCCCTCCTGCTCAAATAAAATTGTGATTCCCTCGGTCGGGAGACCCCTAGCCACCGTTCTAACTTCCCCGCGAATTGCGGAATCCTCAAAAGCGGAACGAATACATTGCTGGTAAGCATCTGAAAACTGTTTATATAATTTGAGGTTCATATTCTTATCTCCTTTATGATTAAATGAAAAAAGCAGGTTCTTTTCTGAATCGCTCTGAAAAGTCACCTGCTATGGTTTTTATTCACTTTTGGCTTCTGCCGCATCCTTTGACTTGTTTTACGGATCTCATCTGTTTTCCGGCTATAAACATAAATATAATCGGATAAATCTTTTTCCCTCTGCTGAAAACCATTTTGTTTAGAGTCGTAGAGGGTTTCCTGAATCCATTTTCTTCCGTCCCTGTTTTTATTTGATAATGCCACGCATTGATTGATACTTGTAGGAAATAGTATCATATCGCCACCCAGTTTATCTGACAGCTCGTGTACTTTTTCTTTGTATAAAAAAGCAGAAGCACCCCAGTAAAAGCTCTCTGTTGTCATAATGTAGATATCCTTCTTTTCCGGTTCTGTCCCAAACGGTTCCACGGAAACAGCCCTTTGATTTTCCGGATTATCAAGCGACCACTGATAAAGGGTATCAAAATCCATTCCAAACTCATTCAGCATTTCACTTGTCACTCTTAAATTAAGGTGCATATCTTCAAGCAAACAATCTGTTGAATGATAAATAATCCTCAATACAATGGCAAGGTCCCCGTCTCCATATAGCTTATGTGGGAAATTGTCCAATACCTCTTGATTTCTTTTCGCGTTCATCAATGTCGGAACTACTAGATTTGGCGATAACACCCCCATCTCTTTAAATGCGGCTTTGGTGATCCGGTCATCCCGCAATAAAAACTCTAGCGAATTCCTGACTACCAGCCACAGGGGTTCTCCCAACTGTGTATGACGGTTATATGCTACAAAAGGAAATATTTCTGAGCCTTTCTCTGGGCTGCCCTGTAAACTGATCACACAGCCATCCGAAATATGGTCAGGCAGCACCACCTTCCACCCTAATCCCATCTTTTGTAAATTATTGTTTAATTCATATACAAAGGTTTCATAAAATTCCCTTTTCTCTATGATTGAATATCTATCGTTTCTCAAACCCTCCCCCTATCTGCCTCGTTTTTTCGTTTCTTTTAACTGGCTGGGAGTAATCATACGAAACTGTGCGGTTTCACAATTATAGTGGTATAGATTCCCAGACAGGGGCTTTATACTTCCAGTGATTACCTCTTTACTACTGTGTAGTGCATTAGATATATAATCTATGCCCTTTTGGTCTAAAAGCGGCATTGCCAAAAAATGGTCAACGCTCATAGGAACCAATAAGATATCATCCCCCATAGTTTCTGCAAGTTCATACATTCTGGTTTTGTAAAGAATACCTGCAGCGCCTAAATGTTGACCAGTATTCGTTACCACATAGAAGGGAGGTAAATCCTCTACTGTTTCATCGGGTGATATAATATCTATCATCTTGTGCAACTCTATCATCTGTACAGACTCAACATTCCTCGGATTATCCAGGGCCATTTGATAAAGTTCATCATACCTCAGCCCCCATCCCTGTAAGATATCGTCTGTTACCACAAGGTTGAGATTGATACCGCCCAGGGACTGATATGCAATTTGAAGTATAACTGCTAAATCTTCAAACCTTGAATATGGAACGGTTTTCAATAGTTCCTCATTTTCCTCTGTGTTCATAAAAGTGGGAATTACCATATCTGCATGAAAAAGCCCCATATCCATCAGTGCACATTTTGTGCTCTCATCATCAAAGAAATCCTGTGTTGCTTTCCGTGCAGCGACTCCCCAGGGCATCCCCTGCAAAAACTCCTGGTAATAATCGTGAACTTTAATCGGAGGAAAATCATGCCCTCCACCATGGATTACCACCAAAACTTCTTCTCTGCCGCCTGTGTTCTCATACTTAGCCCGCCATGGAACACCCAGCATTTTTAAATTATAGTTGACTTCATGGGTAAAAAACTGGATGAATTCTTCATATTCCATCTTTGTCTGTCCTCCTTGAGATTTTATCTGCTTTGCTTTTTACCGACCAGTGTTTTCTCATGATTCATAGTTGTCTCCAATTTCTGATCAATGACAGCCTGTAATTGTTCTATACCACCCTTGAGCCTGTAAAACTTCCCCTCTGTATACGAATAAACCTGCCTGGACAAAAATAACCGCGCGTCCGTATCCTCCGTATACTCCCGGATTTTTCTTTGTACCCACATATCCTGTATACGGCTTTCCGGTAATATGGCCGCTTTTCGTTCTGAATACGGTACGATTATGACCCGCTCATGAAAAGCCTCTTCAAATTGACGCAGCACTTCGGGGTAAAGTATCGCCCCGGCACCGTTCAATCCATACAGCTCATATGGCGCATTGTAGATATCTTCTGCTCTTGCAATCACAGGTATATGGCCAAAATCATATGGTTGAAGGCTTTCCACCCAGTCATAAGCACAGGCACCGATTTTCTGTGCCTCGCATTGCCTAACAATATTGAATAATTCTTCGGCTGAAAACTTCCATTTTAGGAGATGGTCTTTTGTTACAATACTTTCCATTGTACCGCCGAAAGGCAGCTCATAATCAAACCTGAAATATACTGCCATGTCACCTACTGCCAAATATGGTATACCCTTACCCCGCAGGATTTCTTTGCTTTTCTCAAAGTTTGTTACACAGGCTAAAACACTTTCTATGCATTCCACCTGTTCTCTTTGTACTGTACCAAACTCCCGGAAACAATCCAATGTATCCTTCACAATAGAAAACATTGGTCTAGCATTTTTGCAATAATCCGAATAAATTTCCTGAAGGTCTATGCAATGACAGATTTTATCGCCTAAATCCAGGGTTGCCTTTTCCAGCGATAACCCTTCCCCTATCACGACCGGTCTGATGGAATAACCATGCTGGTCTAAAAGTTCTGCTATTTTTTGTAGATAAGCAACCTTAAATTGGTCATAGTTTATTAAGTTCATCAATCCACTAACCCACCTACCTATCTCAATTTTTGTTTCTCAATTTTCGGAGGAACTGCATGAATCAGGTTTCTGCTTTCCAGATCGTATTTAAAAACCCGCTCAGATAGTTTATGGCGTATTTCCCCTGTTTCTTCTTTCATTATATTCTCACTGGTCAGGCTCTCATATAAGTCTGACAGATTCCCAACACTTTGCGCATGGACATAAGCACCAAAGGCATCATTGGGAACAATCAGCATCTCGTCCCCTAATTTATCATACACCAGTTCCATAACTTTCGGATAGAAGATTGCACCAAAGCCATTCACACCATAGACATTGTAGACTTGCTTCAGTTCCAATGGCACACCATCCGCCGGCCTAAAAAGGATTGTTTTATCATTTTCATATCTGTTTGTAAGTGAATCGTACATATTTACGATACCCACTCCTATTTCATTTGCATCCTTGTATCTGACTTTCTCAAAAAGTTCCTCCACACCGATTCCCCATTTTTCCAAATGCTCTTTTGTAACATCTCCGCAGTACGATCTCTCCCCTCTTTCAATACAGAATTGGAAAGTGACCGCCATATCCTGATATGGCATATATGCAATGTTTCCCTCCACCAGTTTATCCTCATATTCTGCCAAATTCATAGGATATATAAGTACATGCTCTATCTGCTCAAATTGTTCGCGCGGTATCCACTCATCCCCATCAAATATACCCAGAATCTGCGTGACCGCCTCGTCTAACTCGTTGTTCTCAGCAACATAGCAGTTAAGATACACCAATTCCATCGGAATACTGGGGCAAACTAACTCCCCTCCACCTTTCAGCATAATGGCTTCAAATGGCGTGCCTTCAGCTATCAGCTTCAGTTCCTCCCCTCTGTCTCTTTCTTGTAGCTGGTCTTGAAATTCATCAATAAAATCCTCTCGTAATTCGTCATATGCTTCGTTCTCACTATAATAATACATCTATCTCCTTCCCTTCTGGCCGTCTGCGCTTCTCCCGATTAAAGCGGTTTTCATTTCACTCTATGCTTTTCAATGGTATGTTCCATTGCCGGGACCAGGTTTTTCCTGCCGGTATCGTACTTAAATATCTTCCCAGAAAGTACAAGGTGCCTATCGCCAGTCACCAGTTTCACACGATTGTCCTCCTGTAATTCTTCTTGCAGTTTTGCAGCACTCATAATATCCGGTGTCTGAATATAAGCCGTATAGGTTTCTTCAGGTACAATCAGCACTTCACTGCCCATTTTTTTTACTACCTGCTCCATCACTTTTGGATAAAGGGCAGCACCAAAGCCATTGACGCCATACAAAGCAGCCTGCTGTGAATCCTCTGATTTTTTTCCCACCTGCTCTATGGTTTTAATTTCGCCCCAAATTTGCTCCAGGTCTTTATACCTTACTTTTTCAAAGAGTTCCTTTGCATTTATCCCCTGCCTATTCAGCCATTCCCTTGTAACATCCCTGCGATACGACCTCTCATTGTCCTCAATGCAGAATTGATAAGTGATCGCCATATCTTCGAAGGGAAAATATGCAATATCATTTTCTTCCAGCTTATCCCTGCAATGTGATAGATTTACCGGAAACACTATTACATGTTCCAGTTGTTCCAGCCGCTCCGGGGATATCCATTCTGCCTCATCCTGAATCTCCAAGATAGTAGATACGGCCTCATCAATCTCTCGAATGGCAAAAATATAGCAATTTCTGTACACCAGTTCCATAGAGATACTGGTACATAATAAAGGTCCATTCCCTTTGTATGTAAAGGATTCAAAAGGAGTACCTTCCGCCACTATTTCCAACTTCTCCCCATTTCCTCTGCGTTCTAGCTGTGCCTTATATTCTTTAATGAAATCCTCCCGGACTTCCTCATATGCATGGTTTTCATCATATTCGCGCATTTTGGTTCTCCTCTTCGTCTATTTACCATTTCCTGCATCTGTAGACTCCCGTACCGACTCTTAGACCAGGGTTTTTTTCACCAATGAAGACTGGTGCACCGTCAGGGTTTTACTCTTGAGACTATAATACAAAACCGACTCTGACAACGGATGGCTTACAAATCCCTTTAAGGATTTTTTTCTTTCGAGACGCATCTGAAGGTCAGCAGGTGTATACTGGTCGGCGGCATATATAGCGGTTTCCTCTGCTGTTACTGGAAGCAGGTACAGATCCGTGTTGACCATTTCTGCAAATTCATCCAGAATATTCCTATAAAGCATGCCTGCCGCGCCTCCCGGACCTGTCAGCCGCCAGGCACTTGCGCGTTCATTTGTAATCTTTCCTCTCCCAAGCGTAAAGCCTGCCTCCAAGCCTTCCCGTATAACGGCTGCAACCGGTTCAATCTGCACACTATACTGGGAGAAAGCATTGTCTGACACGCACGCATGCAGTTGATCTACATGCATTCCCCACCGCTGTAAGTCCTCTTCATCTACGGGCATGGTGTATACAAGTTTTTCACTTTCCTCTTTCACACGGAACCGATAAAAGATACACATATCTCCCAGTCTGGTATACGGCAGCTCCAATTCTTCCAGCCTCATCTGGTATTTGTTTGCATTCACTGCATGGAACTCTACAAACAATGGATTCTTGACCGTATCCATCTTCAATCGGATACCTCCGGTTTCCGCCGTCTGAAATTCCTGCAGTGTCTCCGAAGCCAATATCCTGACTGGCAGCATTTCATACTGGCTTCTCAAAAACAGTTCCTCTATGCTGACCATAGGGCAGTACCTATCCTTGAAAGTCATTGTGATTGATTCACCTGGTAGTCCTTCCATAACCAAGTTCAACGCTCCTAACGTTTTGCTTTTCTCCATCAGGTCAATGAACTGATAGAGAAACTCTTCTTTGAAATTAAAATAATCCATACTATCTCCTTGCTTTTATGAAATTATCCGATTGCCTGTTTCCGGTCCAGATTGCTATTCCTGTTCAAATATTGAATCACTGCCTTTTTTCTTTCTGCAACAAGAAATTCATTCCAATCTTTCCCATATGGCGGGAACCGGACTTTAACGTGATATCCCATCTCTATATATTTCTTGCGTATAAGTGCCGCTGCTTTCCGGCCTGCCTTATCATTATCAAGATACAGGCTTATTCGTTTAATCTGTGGATTTTCTAGCAGGAACCGGTCCAATGCCCCGTCCCAGGTTGACCCTAATGCCAACTTGTTTGACTGCCCATCACGCTTATAATCCATATAAGACATCAGGTCAATGGCTGCCTCAAATACCTTGACTTCTTTATTTTTCTTGTTTCTTACATTGAAACCATAGGTTTTATCGTTGTTCTCCACGTCCCCTTTAAACGGGTTTCCATAATTATCCACCGTTCCCCTCATACTGGCAAACCGTGCTGTACCAAAGGAATCCCTGCCAATAAAAACCACGTTATGATATCTGCGTGTTTCATAAATCAGCTTTTTTTTAACGAACCAGTCAACTACTTCTTTGCTCAGGCAGCGCGTTTTTAACAGATAGGCATATAACCTCCGATAATTGTCGTTTGGTTCGGGAAGCACAAACTCCCCTTTCCCTTCTTGTTCTTTATTTTGCTCTTCCTTTCTTCTCTCGTGGTTTTTCCTGCTTGTATCATCTTTAAATGATTTATCCTCATACCGATAACCGGCCTCGTTCAACAAATAGATAACCGCCTCACGAAAATCCATATAGCAAAATTGTCTCAGAAACTCAATGTTATCCCCGTTGTGACCGTCCTGGCCCTCGGGTACGGAAAAACGCAGCCAGCTCCTACGATTTTTAATCCTTATAGAATCATGTTCTTTCAATGTATAGTAACTGCCTACCCGCTTCACCGTGAAGCCCTGCCTTTCAGCAATAGACACCAGGTCCACGCTTCTGGCTATCTCTAATTCTTCATCTGTAAACTTCATAGCACCACCTCCTGAATCAGAGTTTAAAATTTCATGTCAAAATAACTGCTGATTTCCGGAAAGTCTCTTTCATACTCCTCCAGATACGTTCTGCAGGCGCTCCCTTCTTTTGACAAGTGGCAAAATTCACGGAAGCTCATCTGCTTATACATCTGGGGCTGGTTACACCACCTGGACAGGTTTACATACATTCCCCGGTAAGGTGATTCCTGATATTTCTCATACCGCATGATATATGGATACGCACGCACCCCCATTAGAATCCGGATACGCTCAAATGCCTGTAAGATATCCTGTTTCCAGAAAGTCCAGTCATATCTTCCATCTGCATCAAACCCAGTTAATACATAGAACTTGATCCTTTTTGATTCCTGGAATATTGGGTTTATGATCTTCATCTTTTCTATGACTGTTTCTTTATCCTTGATATTGTCAAAGGCAAATAATAAGTCGCCATCCAATCTACAAGATGCCAGTTCCCTGGATTTTTGCCTGGTAATCAGCCTGATATCCAGTCCTTGCCGGAACTGGACCGGACGGCCGGTTTCCCGTAGTTGTCCCAATAATGCACTCCACTCCCCACATGCCAGAAAATTATCATCCAGCAGACAGATCTTCTTTTTCTGTGGATTGTAAAATTCGTACACTGGGCTTGCAGGAACGGATACCGTTTTATTTTTGTTCACACAAAAAGGGCATTGCCTAAAGCAGCCCCTTGTTAAAAACCCAATAGAATAATCCCGATAATACTTATACTTCTTACTCTTTTTTCCTTCTTCTCCCTTACCTTTAAGCCAATCCGCATACAGACTGTAATCCGGCATGGCATGCTCTATTTCGTAGGGCAGCTCGGGAGCCTGGTCTAAATAAAACCCAGTACCTCCATATTCTACATTCTCCATCTTTAAGACTTCCGGCGGATACCTCGTAGCCGTAAAGACCTTTGACAGATATACCTTATCAAACTCATTGAAGCCTGAATACTCCGTCAGCAAATGTATCTGATCCCCCATCTGCTTATGGAATCCGCTGATCTTCATGCATGCCAGATTCGGCATGCGGTGCCTGTTCTTATCCAATAAATCAGCATCTATAATTCCGATTCTCGACTCTCATCACCTTCTTTACACAAATTTTTCATCCATCTTTGCTTTTTACATTGCGGTGCTGTTGTATGTCTGCGCCTGGCAGGTGTATCCCAGGAGCCGCCCCCTGCAATCTCTTTCTCACATTCCCACCCTGCCGCTTTTAAGGAAGCACCGGATTCAGAGATAAGGATATAAGTGATAATCCGCTCATATCCCATCTCTTTTGCAATCCGGGCTACCCGCCCGTATAGGAAGCTACAGGCATTGGCTGTACCGTCTGTGCAGCAACGCGTTACTTCCAGCGTTTTTCCATCGTCTAAATGCCTGGATACTGGCCTGCCGCACTGTATCACGCCACATATTCTGCCATGCTCAGTACATGCGACACGGAATTTGTCCCGGTATACAGGGCTATGATGCCTATGATTCTGCGCGACATATTCATTTGCCGCCTTTAACTCAATCGGTACTGCTTTCATTCACTTTTTTATATAAATTAGTTCCGGTTGGAACGTAAACCTCCTGTTGTTGATTTATTGTTTTAGTCTGGTCCCATGTCCATAAAATCCGCGAGGCACAACTGTCCCTCTACATTTTTATCCTCCATCCACCACCGGAACACGTCCTCTCCGTTCTTCCACTTAGTAGGTTTCCCCGCCGCATGGATTGCCACTAACATTTTATCAAACGCCCGGATATAAGCTGCCTTATACTTTGGGAAGTCAGCAAACTCTTTGTAGCGGTTTTTTCCAGCCATCGGGCACCCTACACAGCCAACTCTTTTATAACCCATATCATAAAGCGGATTATAAGGCATATGGTTGGAACGGATATAATCCCAGATGTCTTTATGTGTCCAGTCAATGATTGGGTTGGACACTACCCTGCCACGGATTGCACACCGCTCAATAACCAGCCGCTTATCATCGTTGTCGTTCATCAGAGTAATCCTATTCTCGACTTTTGGGGCAGCCGCTTCTAACTGTCCCCTTTTGGACCGTTTGGTGCTTTCGTCCCAGCGCACACCTGTTGATACCAGTCTGTCCGGTGTTGTGTTCTCTTTTAGGATTTCACAACAGTAACGCTGCATCCTGGTGGGCGGCATCTTCTTTTTGACAATCAACTGCCACATGCTCAGTGGCGGCATATGGATAATACATGGGATTCCCTTTTCTTTTAAACCTCGAAATTTCTCCCTGATATAGTACACCGTATCGGGAGCATCGACTGTTGTATGAGAATTGTGGGCCTCAAATTCAACTCCTGACCGGATAAACAAATCCAGAAGTACGTCAGAATCCTTGCCCCCACTGTAAGTACAGATTATGGGGGCATCATAGTACCTCTTTGACATTTCACTTGCTAATTTAATCCGTTCAATGCTCTTCGTCTCTAAATCCAATAAGCGTCGAAGAGACTATCGTTTTACGTGGCCACAACTTCTTATCCCTCCTTTTTGCATTTCTATTTAGATTTTTACCAGAGGAATCTATGAAACCTCTCTACTTGAAGGGATTCTGTTTCCTTAATCTGTCCTATATTATGGACATATCCAGGCCCTGGTCATCTGCGACAGCTGGGACTGTTTCTAACAGTTACTTTTTCTTTCCATGGCTTTATTTCCTGGACCTTATGGATTCTTTCACATATATCAGCGATTCTTTGATACTCTGCGTCCGTCTTATCCAGTATTGCAAGCAATTCCTTAAAATACTCGGACGCTTCTTTACAGCCCTTTGGTTCGGACAGCCATTGATATGTCTCATGTATCCGGTCCTGCGGTGTTTTTTTTACTTCATCTTCGTCCGTAAGCCCAAATGGTCCAAGGTCCATCACAAGGCTGCTTACATCCTCTGCCAATCGCAGGATATCTTCCATTGCTTCTTTCTCCATGTGTTTATCCTTTCTCACGATTACAGATTGGATTTCTTTGTTTTACCGCGCTGTGCTACTATCTTTCTAATCTCCTGGCGCATTTTCTTTGTGTTATTACTGGGTAAAGCAAATATTGCCGCCTCCTCCACTGTCAGATTATCGTACAGAAACGCCCTTTTTATGGTCCGCATCTGGTAACAATCAAATTCTTCTTTCGCATAAAATGCCACCTGTTCATAGGCAAGCCCATAGCGAAAACCCGACAGGATTTCTTCAATCTGCTCTTCATCAAACCGGTTATCTGTTGCCAGTTCCATTTCCTGTATGCTTCTGCCAGTATAAAACCCATAAAACACTAAATCCATTTGTCTGTAATCGTGTTTTCCATCTGCCACAATCTGAATTTTCTGGATTTCCAGTTTCCGTTCCAGTGCCCCAGCTATTGACCTGATTTCCTCCGGGCCGTCTGAATCATGTACAAGACCGATAAGGTTGTCAAAATTTACACCCATCAAATACGCTTTGCGCAAAGCATTTATTTTATTTCTATATCCTCCAACCTCCATAATCTTCTTTACCGTTTCATAGGGTATCTGATCAGAATTTAACGCTTCCTCCGCTAGATACAGGTTGTCTTTTGACAAGAAGATTTCATTTTTCAGGGTATCCAAAGTTTTGTTTTTATCGTACATGCCACTTCATTCCTTCCTAATAACAAAAAGAGGAAGATCTCTGCGTCTCCCTCTTTGGTAACTGTTTATTTATTTTTACTTTATTTTTTAATCTAGTCTCTGTGGTGCGATATGCCAGTCCGTCCACAAATTACCGCTGATTGTCAGATTATCGGTCAGGTTTAGTGATAACATTCCTGCTGGTGTCCAGGCATCTATTAACCATGTATAGGGTGTATATTTGCCATCTGGCATCCATATCGGAGTGAAATGTGTCCTCCGCTTAAATGTACTGTATTGATTTTTTTTGAACTCAAATTCGGAATGATACCCACCCGACATCCGCTCCAATAAACGCCAGTATTTCTTGTATTGAAACTCCGGAAAATACGTCACGGCATTTTGGGCTCCAGTCACGGCACTGGACTGATTCGTGCTCACAGAACTGTTCACATATTCGTTAAATCCGTATCCGCTTTTTAATGTTTTGCCATGGGCCGTAGGGGATTTATCATCTGGCTGGACGCGCATTGTTGCGTTCAAACTTGCATGATATCTATCAATATTGAACTTCCACCAGCCATGATCACACCAGTATCCATCATCATCATCGTCACCACTATGCCATACCCAGTAAGAATACCAGTATGGTCGCCAAATACTCCAATCAGCGGACGTTTGCTGACTCTTTGATGGAACTGCCGGCCTCGCATAACTGTCATTACGGTCATCTGCAACTGGATTCGGCGGTGGATTCTTGTCCAGGTTTACTATCTTAACCCGTATAGTCCCTTTGTCTGTACGGCCACCACCTCTTACTGTTACTGGAATTTCCATAGTCTGCTCTGTAGATGGTGTTGTCCACCGAACCCAGGCAAGCTGACTTCCTCCCTCGGGATAATATACGCTGTCCACCTTATAATTTCTCCCTTGTATTTTAAATGTCACAGATACCTTATGGTCCGGATCACTTTGACCGCCACTCACGCGGATACTGGTGATAACCTCCGTGTTAGTGCGGTATTCATAATCAAAAGTCGTAACCTCCGGTGATGGTTCTGGCAACTCCCCATTAAAACGTATGATTCCAAGTCCCAACGAAGTTTTGATTTCCTGATGTGAACGCAATCCGGTAGTTGGACCGTTCCACGCAGGATATCCTAAATCAGATTTTTCGAGAAACATTGCAAGGGGCAGATTTTGAAAGGTAACTGAACGTAACCAGGAATATACCACCCCGCCTGCAACCTCATCATATAAAGCCGCTTCCGTTGCTGTCATAGCAACTCTTACTCCCTGCAATGTCACATACGCAATCGGCTCTATCATAATTCTGTACTCGCCGCTGATAAGTATATCAAAATCTATTCCCATATAACCTGCTATCCCACGTATCGTCTGCTCGTCCGTAAAGTACCGCTTTATTTCCGCAATACTTGATGGTCCCAGACTTTGTGAACTTATAATTATAGGAAGTCTCTGTGCTGGTCTTATGTACTGGTATCTTGAACCGGATATACCAATTCCATGACCTGATGTATAAGACATCTTGCTCACCTTTCCAAAATGAAGCCTAATATCAGATGGGCTTTTATTGGTAAGGTCAATAGGCGTGCCTACTACTTTATGGTCACTTGTACTTATCACCGATACACGTACCCCTTCATCACCTGGGGACCAAAAATTTTGCGAAGAACCTTGTCCCATGCTGCCGCCTCCGCCGTCCACATTACCTTCCCCTGCCGCATACGCTGGAACCGACATGATCAAAAAACACAGGCTGAACAGTACAATCCTTGTCAGCCAACTTATTCTGCTTTTCAAATTCCCAAATGTTCTCCTTTCCAATGAAAAAGCACAGCCATAAATAGCTGTGCCGAACGATAAAATTTATATCTTTGATTTCTCTCTATGCTTAGCAGGAGGGCGCTACAATTCATAGCCTTTCTGTCATGCATCTATTTAACCAACCTATTGATAATTAATCCATTATCCCAATTTTATTACCGTTTTCATAAATGTTACTGTCTTCAATGCCTTCCCCTTCCCCAATGTCATCAATCCATCCAAAGCCTGGGGCATATATTTTTCCTTCCTGTGACTCACCTTCTGGTGCGGCTCCAGGAACCGTGTCTGTCTCCGGCTGTTTTACTTCATCATGGTTTTCCGGAACCGGCGTGCCCTGCACGCTCTCCCCATCTGGTTTCTGATTAGGATTTTTTAATACTTCTGGATCTGGTTCTTCCGGTTTAGTCACTCTGGGCTGAATATTCTGTACAGGCTGCCCGTTGTCCTTATTTCCCTCTTTTTCCTCCTCTGATTCTTTCTGCTCCTCCGTAGTCTCCGGTTCTTTCTTCGATTCCTCTTCTTTACTTTCAGTCTCTTTTGACTTCTTGTCTAATTCGGACTTTTTGATTTCCGGTTTCACTTCTATTTCTGTAGACTGGCTCTCTGCTAATTTATCCTTTGTTTTTGCTGGCTTTCTGAAATTACTTGCAATCATCACTGCAAGAATAACACAACACACCACGCAACCCGCAATAATCATACCTTTTTTCACTTTATCATTCATATAGTTCTCCTTCCTGGTTCACATTCTGTCGCATCAAACATACTACATTTTTCCAATTCTGTCTATTGAATTCTAAAACACTTCTATATATCCAGCCTGCACTTTTAGCCTGATTTTCATTTCAGGTAGACGTTTTCCCGCAAACTGGACCGGTACTTTTAATGTTACGATTGCATCAATTTCAAATCTCTGTTCATTTTCCGGTGTTCCAGGTGCAAGCGGCGCATTACGTGCAGTAACACTTAAATCCGATATGCTATATTCCAGAACCCCACCTGTATATTTTACATGCCGCCCGGATTCAACTTTTGTTCCAAGGATTTTATCCATTTTTGACAGCACATTTCCTTTATCTACACTATACTTAAAACCTCCATTATTGGGCTGATATCCTCCACTGTATCCTTCCCTGACACCGTGATAAACGTTTGCATAATTATCATTTACAGTTATCATGATAGCCTCCTGTGCCGCGTCCCTTACGCCATTGGCTATGATCTTTAGCCGATAAAACTCCAAAAATCCGCACATTATTAACATCAATACCAATGTAACCGCAATCACAAATGGGAAAGAGGAACCACGCCTATCTTTTAAACAGCAAATCAGGCGCTTCATTTATGATATACCTCACTCTTTCCTGTAGCACTAGCCCTTAAGGTAATTGGAAAGGAACCAAAATTCCCAAATAACCCAAGGTCCCGCTGCAACGTCAATTTTACAGTAATCTCCTGATTTAGTTGGATATTACCCTTTTTTGACCACTCAACTTTAGGATTTAGTCCGGTCCTTTCTCGTAATACCTGTTCCCGCCTAGTGGTCTCAGTTCCGACTCTGCCACTCATTTCAGCCTCACGGCACAATTCCACAGCAAATGTATCTAACTGATTCTTAGCCAAAAAAACCGGAAATACGCTGACCGCCAATGCAATCACCAGCATGGCACACAATACCAGTACGCATATGTCTATATATCCCTCTCCACGATTAGTTTTTAATATTTTTTTCAAGTTCCTTGACCTCCTTTCATTTGGAGCTAGAACATACCTCCTAATGACTTAATGATTTCAAACACGATAATCGCAAGGTAAGTCAATAAGAAGCACATAAGCATGAGAAACGAAAAAACCCTGATTTTAGGCGGTATTTTCTGGGCCTCACTTTTTAATTTCTGTAATTCAAGCTGTTTAAAATCATGAGCAAGCATCTGGAAATATACCACGCTGTTATCTCCACGCAAAACCCCAATCAGTCCTCTGACAACATCAGACAACATTGGAGAGTTTAACCGTGCTTCAAATCGAGTAAGTGCCGCCTCATAACTGGAGGATCTCATGTCTGCCACAAGTACACCTAGCTCCTCCCCAAATTCCGCACCGGCATTTTTTCTAAAATTCTCTACCATTGAAAGCACATCACGGTTATTCTGCAGCTCCTGTTCAAGATTAGCAACAAAACGTGGCAGTTCGTCTTCAATTGACTTTCTTTTCGTCTTTAACATCTCGTCTGCGCGCTGAATTTCCTTAAAGTAAACCATGACAGCAAGAAACACAATAACAGGTGTTAGGAGCGGAAAAAGAAACAAACACGGAATAATGCCAGCCATCAGTAAACCAGCTTTTGTAAGTGCATACGCCTGATATACTTCCGGTGTCATATTAATCCCTGTTGCTTTCAGCACATTTTTCATTCGGCTTTTCCGATATTCGTCCATTCGGATTACATGAGACAATCTCATGGCTCCTTGCAGTAAAAACGTATCTAACGCCGCCGACCCTTTTTTACTATTTCTTCCCCTGTCCAGTAATGCCTTTTCTGTCTTCATATATGGCATTTTTAACAAATCCGCTGCCAGGAAGAACATTCCCAGAAAGAGAAATCCTCCAAATAATAACAGTAATAACACTGACATCTCCCTACCTCCTGTATTCTATCGGTTTTGTCAGCCTGACAACGACCGCAGTAGAGACAAAGATGATTGCCGCAGTAATGGCAAGTATCACCTGTCCCATTGGTGTGTGCATCAAAGTGTCATACCAGCTCTTGTTGAGAAAATAAAGCAGCGGGATATTACCAATCACAAAGATTGCCATCGTGATAAATTCTTTCCTCGGCTCCACAATCAAATATTCCAGTTCAGCATTGACGATACGGATATCGCTTAATTTTGTTACGATTGGTGTCAATGTTGTCTTCAAACTCCGATCATACTGACAATCACACAGGGCATCGCACCATTCGCGGAATACATCATTATCAATTTTCTCCCTCAACTCCTTTAGTGCTTCATGAACATCCGGATTTACTAAGTTGATCCGCACAATAAAATCCTGGAATACCCTCTGGACTGGCGGATTCAAATACTGAATATTTTCCTCTATCGCAGTTAGAATGTCCTCCGTCCGCAGATAGCCCGTCGTAATAACGCTTAATGCTGTCTCCAGCTCTGCGGCTACATTTTTTTTGTAATTACTGGCTGACAGAATTACATACCAAAAAGGGAAGAACATAAATCCAACAGCCATCACCGGAGCCAGAAAAAAATTTCCAATCATGATGGCAACCGAGGCCCCCACAGCAAACAACACCAGGGCGGCAGCACAAATAACCGAAAATTGCTTTTCCCTACCCGTCATTTTAAGTACCTGCTGTGCCTCAATGATTGCCTTTTTCAGAAATCTTGCTTTTTTCCTTTTTGTTACTGTATGGATTTCATTCCGAATATTCTCAGGTTCTTTTGCCAGAAAGCCGAACAGTCCATCTGTAAATTCTATTGGTCGAATCCCCAAAAGAAGAAATCCACCCACTATCATACCAAGGCATGCAAGAAGCTGTATACTTGTCAAGATTCCTCTCCTCCCTCTCCCTTTGAACGGAACCGGTTAAGTGTCTCCATTGGCATCCCATTCTCCAGCAAACGCTTATAAAGCCCATCCGAAATGGAATTCATTACCCTGTGTTTCCCATTAACCACAAAATAATCTCCTTCCAACTGGTTCTCCATGATCTCGTACTGATACAGTGGACGATATCTCCGTGTACCGTCAGGCTTTATCTCGCATTCCATAATCTCCATGATTACCCTCTGCCGGTTTTCCAACTGCTTACAAAAGACTATGATAGGGTATGCTTCGGTCACATATCCCATCAATGTCTCGTCCGACATATCCACGGCACGCTTACACAAGGACACCATACGGCGGTATGTAGCCTCACACGAATTGGAATGGATGGTTGTAACCACCGCCACACCAGTTCTTGCAGCTTCCTGGGCGGCGTTTGCTTCCGCCCCTCTCATTTCTCCGACCACCAGAATATCAGGATTAAATCGAAGCGCAATATCCAAAAGGGCAATCTGGTCAATTCGCTGCCGGTCATTCTCACTGTCTCTTGTAAGAGTGTGGACAACGGAATTTAACACTTTTCCACTTTCCTCCCTTATTAGATCAAGTTCACGGCTACCATTTTCAATAGTAAAAATTCTTTTCCGGTCAGGGATTGTAGTAAGCAACCAGCCGGCCACCGTTGTTTTTCCGGAACTTGTAGCACCTGCAACACACACCGAAATTCCATACCGAATACATTCACTCAAAAAGTCTAACATCTCTCCCGTGGCAGTTCCACCAGAAATAAAATCCTCCTTTTTCATACTCTGGGGATTTACGATTCGGATTGAAGCGGCAAGACCTACCTCTTCATCTACAACTGGAGTTTTTAACACCGCTATACGGATATTTTTAGCCAGTGTTCCAGTCACCACAGGACTTGCATCATCAAGGATAGTTCCTGAAACATGGAGCATCCTGCGGATCACATTAATAGCATGAGAAGGGCTGTCAAAATGTTCTTCCAACTTTTCAGTCCCACCACCGCTGTACTGGATCTCAATATCCTTCCAGCTATTAATGTCTATTTCTTCCACTCCCTCTCCAAAAATGTACTTTGTTAGAAAAGAAAACTCCGCCATTTCCGTGTATAGGTTGTCAACAAGTTCCTGATTTGACATTCCCTGAACTGCAACCCGGTTTTCCTGAACATATTTAGTAATGTAACGCTTCATCTGCCTTTTTACATCATCATTATTTCCATCAGTCAAAAGGGAGCTGTAACGGCTGGCAATGTGTTCCTGTACCTCCTGTAGCACCGTTGCAAAATCTTTCCCCTCCACGGCTGCAAAAAAGAGGTCATCTGCACTCTTACTCACCACTTCTACCGGCTCTCTTGCAACCGGCTCCACTGGGGCTGCCTGTGTTGGCATAAGTTCCTGCATCCGCGAACCCCACTCTGAATTTTTTCCCTCATTAAATACTCCTCGCGTCTTTCTTTCCCCTAACATCCATATACCTCCTTAACAATCTTATCTATTTCATTTTTAAAACCACGGCTTTTTTTCCCCTCCAGACCAATCAACAAATTCCCAGCCATCCCCTGTTCCGTAACTTCGGATGCAGACGGAATCTGAAAACTTACTTTTCCAAGCACCTGTTCCATATGGTTAATGGCTTCCTGCCCCTTTATGTTGTTGATCGTTTTTAAATGCCTCTCTATTCTCCATTTTGGTTCCTGAAGTAACGGTAACTGACTTGCCAGGTAACTGATAGATTTAAGGTCGCAATTTACTATCTGCAGAACAGCATCTGCTTCCATTAGAGAAACTGCCGATAAAATATCGTTAGATATATAACTGCTACAGTCAATAATAATGTATGAGGACAATTCCCGCAGCCCTGTAAGAAATTCCAAAGCCTGTTCCGCTTCATAGGGGGCATAGCTGTATTCATTTTCCCCTCTTAACATGCCAAGCATTGCCAGATACTTTATTTTTTTGTGGACAATACAGTTTTCTTCTATAAGCCCTTTTGTAACATGTGGCGCTGCCAGTACATTGCCAAGGGACCATATGTTTTCTAACTCGTCCATTGGACAGATACAAGGCATCATGGGTAAAGTCATATCGGACAGCACAAGAATTACATTTTTCTTCTTTTCCGCTAAGTGTTTTGCAATCTTCACAGAAACCGTAGTCTTTCCGCATCCAGGGCTACCCCAGACAGCCAGTATCTGGGCCTGATGTTTTCCCACCTCATGCACTTCCTCGCTCTCAGGCTGATTTGCGCGCTTTTTGATTTTAAAGTTCAGCATTTATTCTGCACTCCCTTCTATCTGTTCCTCGGGCTGTCCAGTTTCCGCTTCCGCCGCCTCCGTTTCCGGCGGGTAAAGTTCCTGCAAAGCATGTTCCTGCTCTGTAATAAACTTTGCTGCATTTTCTTTTGTTCCCCTGTATACAAGAGATATGTGCAGGTTCCCGTCCTTCTCCATCATGGCGAGTATCCTGCTCTGTTCCGGTGTTGCCAAGAGTGTCACCGTACTGGGCAGTTCCTTTTCCTCCGGGTCTTCTTCTCCTGTATTGGCATCGTAGCCACTGCCTGCAGTTACAGCAATAACTTCGACATATTTGAGTTCGGGAGGAATCACTGTTTCGCCTTGCTTCTGGTAGTCCGGTGCAATCACAGATACAATATCACCAGATTTGAGTTTTCCGGATAACCCCGTTGCAAAAGATTTGACCGACACGGATATTGCCTGTTTCTCTCCTGATAAATTATATAAGTAGGCATTCTCCGCAGCCGGTTCGTCTGCGACCTTGCTATTAATGATATAATCGCCTGGAGCCATATCTGCAGATGCATATTTCCCAATGACATTTTCTTTATTTTTCATGACTTCAGACGGCAGATTTAAACTTCCCACCTCAACAGTCCTGACCATATCGCCAGTGATTTTATCCCCGATTTTTATATCCTTTACCACCCGCACGATTTCTACCTTTTTACTGACCTCTTTATTAAATAAAGGGGTAACTCCGAAGCAAATGAGCAGTGATACCACAATGCATATTACTCCAAGCACGGTACGGCTTTTTAATATTTTCATACTTATTATCCATTCCTTTCAATCAAATCAAAATTATCGTTTTAAATGCGGCAGGGAATACCTGCCGCCGTGATTACCTCACTAAGTATCTCTTTTTCCTCCGGCATCTGTAAAATGCCAGGACAGCACCCACAAAGGTAATTGGAGCCGCTACACAAATACAATAAAATGCTTTTCTTTTCATTCCATCCTCCTATCCAATCAAATACCCCGCTGCACACCCAGCCGATAAAAAGGGTACTAACGGCACTGCGATAACCTGGGTTTTCTTACATATTTTCAAAAACACAGAATAAGCAAGTACCAGTAATAATCCCAAAATAGTTGCAAAAATCCCTGCTGGAAGTCCCAGGACAAGTCCTGCGGCTGCCATCAGTTTGATATCACCGCCCCCCATTCCTCCGCAAAAAACTGCTGCAAGAAGAAATGGGAGTGCGCTGAAAATCCCCCATAACTGTTCTGGACGAAAAGAAATAGCGGCGGTTAATGCAATTAGCATACATAACAGATCCGGCACGATTCTCTTCTTTAAGTCCGTGACAGATGCCAGCAAAAGCAACAGCAAAAATACAATTGTTTGAACTGCCTTTCTATCCAGCATAGTTAAACATTTCAGTAATACGCCGTGTTAATGTTGGCAGCACTGTATCACCAAACAGTGCATACAGCCCTGCCAGAAGCAGCGCTCCAATCACAACAGCCATTAAAATTTTGATGGCCGTATCAACGAACCCCTCCGCCTTATTGTTGTTAATAGCCGCTTTTACCTTCATTACCTTAGCGATCAGATAGTTTCTCATCTTTGTTTTCATTTACATACCTCCTACTGGTTTTCTAATTTAATTGATTTTCAAAAATAAAAACGGACTGAAGATCAGCCCATTCCATGTGTTTTTCTTAATACCCGCGCCATCATACTCTCAGCGGACTGCCCTGTTATTTTTACTCTTGATCGGGGCATTAACAAATTCCTGCAAGCCATGACCGCACGGTACGTACTGCCTGCGGTTTTCTTCACATAGAAAAATATCATATTTCTTGCCGCCGGCAGCTTTATAAAAAGCTTCATAATCATATGCATATTTTCTCCATGGTTCATCAGTGGATGTCATCCCTAGTTCCCGGTCATCCCGCAGTTTGCATGCGCGTTCCATAAAATCGCCATCTTTATCCTCAAATGTCCTTAATGGATAAAAATGATATCCACCATACTCAAAACTTTTTTTATCCAACGGTTTCCCCTTTTCTGCTAAAGTTCAGTAACCCACTCAAGTCATTTCCCTTACGATTTAGGTTCGTCACGAATCCGGTTCATCTTCACGCCCTTCCTGCCTGTCAGCATATATTTAAAGGAACTTTCATTTCCACTTCTTTATTTCATCATCCGTTATGTAATCGCAGATTACAGCAATCATCCTTATTTGGATTGAAGTTATCTCTCCAATACTCATAATGTTCTGTTACATCTTCGCAAACTGTTATCTCCGGTATCCTGATCTTCTTGATGATTTCCATCTTTTTTTCCAGTGGTAAGTGGCAGTATCCTCCTTGTTTTAACCTGTACCCACTGAAATCAACATCGTGCAGCCAGCTCTTGATCCAGCTATTGACACGCAAAAATTCCACAACACAGCGATTGATCCCTAATGAATTTAGGCTGTCAAAGTCCATGAAATCCTCAATCAAGGGGCTTAACCGGATTGACACATCATATCCCGCAGATTGCAATTTTTTTATTGCCTCTACTCTTTTTGATGGGATACTTGCTTTTTCATAGGTCAAAGCCTTGTTATCATCTAAAGTCGTGACCGTGATTTGTATATGGGCCAGATCCTTGTCCAAAATTTCCAGATATTCGGGCTGTGCGATCAAATGGGATTTTGTTACAATCAGATATCCAACACCACACCGGTTCATTTCACAGATTGTCTCATAAGTCACATGATGTTCCGCTTCAAAAGGCTGAAAGCAGTCTGTCATTCCACCCATGCGCAGGATGGTTCCCGGAGGTATCTTCCGAATCTTCCTCTTAATCTTATCAATATCTGCGATGCTCGGCGCTGATGGGTTCCAAAATCCACGAAAAGACAGAAGTGACCGTGCATAACAATAATCACAATCGTGCTGACAGCCACATCCATACGTATCCAGTCGTACACTGTATTTGCATTTGTCTCCTTCGTTACCTCTTACTTTTTTGTAAAAACTCTTATATTCGCTTCCTATTCCTCCTCTTCTTTTCAATTGGTTGGTCAACTTATTAATCTTTGGAAATGGTTCCCTTTATTGCGGAGTGTAGTACCGCCCTACAATCTCCTGGTAAAGCATCCAGACATGTTCTTTACACTACCCCGCTTCATTTATTTTTCATTATAAGTACCAAGAAAAGCGCAAAAAAAAGCAGGCTGACGAATCAGCCTACCACAGTGATACTCATTATTCACTATTACTTTAACATTTCTTCCATATCCGCTAAATCGGGAAGAATCAACTGGCATTCGCAATCACCATAAATTGCTTCTCCACATACCGGACATTCCTCTATATCACAGCCCAAATGGTGAAAACTCCCAAATGGCGCAAAACAATCTGGGCAGATATCATCTTCGCCAAATACATCCTCAAACCTTTTCTCTGCACCAAAAATGATACGCGGGTAACTCTTTCCATTACAATTGCATATCCCTATTTTACAACCCACATGTTCCAGCATTTCTCCGCCACAAATTTTACAAATAGCCATAATTGTACTCTCCTTGACTTATTAGGAAGGGGTTCCCATGTCTACTAAAAGCATGAAAATATGAAATACAAATAAAAACATACAGCCTATCACTTTGACACTAAATGATACAACTTTTAATATTGCATACGCAATTCCAAGTAATAATTTTCCTATAAATTTTATCATAGCACATAATATGGTCATATTCAATCTTCTCCTTCGTCTTCAAATCCAGTGAATGAACTATAGAAATTAAGCAGATTAAAATCCTTTTCTGTCGCCTGGTTCGCCGTCTCCGCTGATCGTTCACTCTCACTTTGGGGTTCCTGTTCCTCTTTTGCTTTCGTGTCACTTCCAGTAACTGCAGGAATAGTAGTCGTCTGCACTGATCTCAGTACGTCTTCCAATGCACGTTTTGTCAGTTCACGGAAGTATTCCTCTTGCTCTCTTATGTTTGAGAGGATACTTTCCAATTTCTCATATTCAGCCTTCTGCTTCAGATACTCTGAATAATAGATTACCGCCTCGGCAATATAGTCATTTTGAGAAGTAAACAGCTCCCGGTTGTACTCTTCCAGACAGGTAAGTGCCTGGAAATGTACCGGGTTATTTTTATAAAGCCGAAGCGTTGTAACATATTTATCGTCCATTTATGGCCTCCTTAACCGGCCATATTCTGCCTGGCCTTCCATATGCTCTTTAAAGTTTCTTCATATCCTCTTGCATTTGCATGTATATCCGGAATACAGATTACGTCCTTACCCTCGTTATCACCAAAATTCTGCATGATTGCGGCTCCTCCACCCATAAAGATTATTTTTTCCAAATGCAGATTGTATCCGTGCTTTTTTATCAAGCTATAGATGTATTCCGTATATTGGTTCAATGCCTTTCGGATTACACGAAGATAGGCTTCGTCACCCGCATATGTACCTGTCCGCATTATCGTTTCAATGATATATGGTTTGGCTTTTTCCCCAAACTCAGCCATTAATGCCTCATTTACATTGGATATACACTTTATTGTACCATTATTATCTATAATAGGCTGTGCTCCACTGGGTCGCATATTTTCTATTGGAACTCCATCAACGGTTCCTCCTCCTATATCTACCAGAAGGCAGGATTTTCCCTGTGTCTCTGCCAATATATCTGTGATTGCTGCAAACCCCTGCATATATACGCTCACGCCTTCCAGAAAGACATTGAACCCTTCTCCCTGATAACGAAAAGATAACTCCCTTTCCCTGCCCAAGTATTTCCTGAATGCTTTCATTTGCGATTCATACCACCTCGGTGGTAATCCTGTAGCCAGCCTGACCGCCGCCTGATTCTTTCCTCTGGCTTTCAATTCAGCGGCAAGTGATGCCAATGTGAGAATGTAGTAATCATCGTCCACTGTTTTATCAACTTTTGTATCCACATCTTCCCTACTGCCACCGATTGAGTAATACTTACCTTTAAACTCCAAAATCTGATTTAGATTACTGGGCTTCACCTTATTCTGTGTTACTGTAGACAAAAATGCGGTATTCGCCGTTTTCATCTGTCTGTTACCATGGTCGATTCCAAGTATTTCTCTATCCATAATGACTGTCTCCTCCTTATGTTTAATATTCTCCAGAATGTTCCAAAAGTTCGACTTCTTCAACCGCTTCTCCGAAACCCTCATCATCTTCCCAATCTGGTTCATGTTGCTTTAATATAATAACAAGATTTCCCTTGTCATTATTCTCAAAACCCACATAGCAATCTTCTGATTCTTTTCCTAACTGTAATAACTCCATGATTTGGTCAATCTTATACATTTTCATCGTTTCTACCTCCTCTATATGTCATAACGCAGTTTAACGGCTTCCAGAAAATATTTTGCATATGGGCAATCAAAGATTTCTTCAACAGCATAATCTGAACTGTCTTCCCCTATATGATATCCTTCTATTGAATCGTCCCGTTTTACTTCCTGCGAAAATCCAGTATAGAGGTTAATCGCCAGCCGTGTTACCTTCACAGAAGCAGATGTCTGCCACCCAGCGAATAAAACCAACGGATTCACCTGAAAAGTTCTTTGATCCACAATATTTGAAAAAGCTGCCCTTGTCTTGTCACAGATACCAAGAGTATATATCATAGCAATTTCTTCACTGTCCCTGCGTGAATTTGGAAGTTCCCGCACCTTTTCATAAAAGAAACGCTCATGTGCTTCATCGGCAAATACTATGTCCATTACCTCCAGCTTGTTAATATCAAACATATTTTCCTCCACTTCTTATTTGGCAGTTATAATTCCTGCAGGATAGATTCAATATTCTCGTTAAATATCTTTTGCAAGACTAAAATGACTTTGTAGGACGGCTTTTGTTGCCCGTATTCAATTCTCTGATATGTGCGGAGACTGATATCCAGCTTGTCCGCCAATTCCCACTGTGTCAAATTCTTCTCTATGCGTAATTGTCTAACCCTAGTAACTGCTCATCACCCCCTTTGCTCATGCATATTGAGGGGAGATGTCACCATTCATCACCACTTGATTCATAACGGAATTACTTAATGTGAATGTCGCATTATATAAGGCGGTTAGCAACACTGCACGCATATTCCTGATTTTTGTTTTCGTCTCTGACAGGTTATTTAAAATAAACTGTATTCTAAACATATCTAATTTCCAAAACACCGATTTAACAATGGCTGTTGGTTTTTCTTCCTGGTTAATACGAATCGTATCCTTCGTTGAAGTCAGTACGTCAACTGCAATTCCCACAATTTCATCCAGACGATCAATATCAAAGGGACGATCAATACATAACGCATCGTATCCAATCTTTTCTCTAAATGCCTGTAACGTTTTTTGATAGGACTGGACTGGATTGGTATAATCTGTCGTTGAAATATCTGTGTTAATATCTGTATTTGTCTGCCTGTTACCAGATAGTGCTGTACCTTCTGAAAAGTGGCACCTGCTATTTTGCGGCGTGGCAGGTATCTCTTTTTTGGGTGATACCCTCTCTCTTTTTGGGGAGACAGCTCCCTCACCAATGACTGCCATCTCACTATTATTCACAGTAAAGCACTGTCCTTCAACGATTTCCTCTACAATGTCTTCCCCCCTGTCTCCCATAGAAGGGATAGGGGCATCATAACAGTGCGGATACGTTAATTCTTTCAATTTCTCAACAATCAACTCAATATACAGTACATTATTTACAACAAGTCCATTCAAGTTTATTGTCCTGAATACTCTTTTTATTACGCCTAATTTCTCCAAAAAGATGATTGCATTAGTAGCTTCTTTTTTACTCAATCCAAACTGTTCCGCAATCTGTTGATAACTTCTCTGGAGTAAATCAGCTTTAAATTTTTTACGAATTGCAATGATCTGTCCAGTGCTTTCGTCCCTCAATTCAGTAGGACGATACCAATAGACAATATCTGATAATATAACGATTGCAGCCAAATGCGGTTTTCCCGTCTCTTTAACAATCGTCTTATACCATGCTTGTGGTGTAATGTTGCCGGTAATACTGATTTCGGCACTTGCATCTACGATTCGATTTCCTGTCGTATACTCTCGCATCACGCTCACCTGCCCTTCTTTTCAAGAGAAGTACAGATGGTGCGTAATCTTTCGTCTGATTTCTTTGCTGTCACAGCCAACGAAATACTTACGACCATTGGCAACACTATCAAAAAAATAATCACAATAAATAGTATCTGCATACCCTTTTCCTCCTAAAATGCATAAGAGGACTAAGGTCAGCTAACAAAGTTGCTTCACTTAGTCCTCTATATTCATTTATTTTTAACAGCGCTGTTCTCCCGAAAGAGAGTTTTTACTTCGGACGAAGCAAAAGAAAAGGATATTTGGAATAGGACTAAGTATAAGCAGGTCCCAAACCACCCGGTTGCGACCCCTAGCCTTAAAATATCCCACTCTTTGGAAAACGACACTGGATTTTTAATGAAAAAGCAGTTCGATTGTGGTATAATAAATTAAGACCAAAGTAGCCGCAAACCCTTGATTTCATTGGGTTCCTTGCTAACTTGGTCTTATTATAACACGGTCACCTGCCCCGTTTCTTCCCAGAAGTCCGTAGATCTTTCCACTGTCAAAAGTAAATGTAATATCCTTTAGTACCTGCTTTTTCTCAAAGGCTTTTGAAAGATGTTCTATGACAAAATTCATGCTGTTTCTCCTCTCCTGCTCTGCCCTTATGCCTTGAAATAATAGACAATTATAAAGTGATATGTCTATTATACCAGAACTTCCCATTCTGTCACGTGAACATTTTGTTACATTATGCCGGGCTGCCCGGTATTCCCCGCACAGGGATATGCCGGACAGCCCGGGGGATGTGTCATTAATCACATGTTATGGAAGAAATCCCGGTACACCCTGCTATTTTCCAGAGGGATCGGCCTTCCCGGTTCACAACAGCAGCACTGTTTTACCGGCGTGGTTATGGTAACACTGTCATCCGGATAGTATTCCTCCGAGCCTGCGCGGAATACGGATGCGGTGTTGGTGATAACCCCGCAGGCTCTGCCACGGACCATCCCCGCAATGAGTATGGTCACAGTTTCTCCCTTCCTGATCGTTCCGATCGCTTCTGACCCATTCCACTCTGACCAGGTCCTGCCTCCGTCTGCGGAAAACTGCAGATTACAAAGTTCCCGCGGAACGTAATCCGTGAGCACCACCTCTTCCGCGTCTGCGGAACCGCTGTTCTCCACCAGGATGGTGTAGATCAGATATTCACAGGGTATGGCGCAGTCCGGATACGCGGTCTTGGTGATAAATAACTCCGGCATGGGCGCGATGGGGGTCACAAGCTCGAACCTGTTGTTGTCAGGATAGGGGTCCCTGGTACTGCTGCTTACCTCCACGGTATTTACCAACTGTCCCGTGGCATTATGGGGCACAAATCCCCTGAGCAGCAGCCTTACAAAAGTACCCGCAGCCAGAAATTCCGTTGTCCATGAGCCGCTGAAGGGTTCCCAGTTCTCCCCGTCATCTGCGGAGACCTCCAGGTTCACCAAAACGGCCGGCATGGCATCCTCCAGAATCACCTGCACGGCATCCGACGGTCCCAGATTCTTTACCGTAACTTCATAGGTGACCGGTACGCCGGGTTTGGCGGGATTCGGTTTTGCCGTCTTTCTCACAGACAGGTCTGCCGACACATCCACCACCACTTCCGCCTCATCTGTGTTATTGCCCGGGTTCGGGTCCGGTGTATCCGAACTGACAGACACTGTGTTGCGAAGTGTGCCCGTAAAGGACGGCTCTGTCCTGCCTCTCAGGGAGATTTCCACACTTTCCCCTGCTTCCAGAGATGTGACGGCATAGGAACCGCTCCAGGGAAGCCAGGTCCTTCCGTCGTCTATGGAATACTCTGTCTCCATCAGATACGGGGACGCTGCATCCTGGATGATAACATTTTCAGCCCTGCCGGGTCCCAGGTTGCCGGCTGTTATGGTGTACACAACTCTCTGTCCTGCTGTGATGCTGTCCGGCTCTGCTGTCTTGCTCACTGTCAGATCTGCGCCCGGTTCCACTGTGACTGTATCCTCGGATGAATTATTATCCGGGTTCGGGTCCGGTACGGATGAAGTCACCACCGCCGTATTCGTCACTGTTCCGGTAAATCCGGGGGCTGCCGTACCGCGAAGCTGTACCGTCACACTGCTTCCCACCGGGAAATCGGGCCAGGTATAGGAGCCGCTCCAGATATTCCACACGCCTCCCCCATTCAGGGAAAATTCAGCGTTCACGATCTCCGCCGGCACTGCATCCGTCAGTGTGACATTTTCCGCATCCGATGGCCCTTTGTTTTCAAGCACTATGGTAAATTCGATTCTCTGTCCTTCGTATACTGCAGCCTGGACTGCCCTTTTTATCACGGACAGGTCTGCGGACCGGTCAATGGGAACTTCTATGGTATCTGTATTGTTAGAAAGGTCCGGGTCCGGTGTCTCAGACTGCACCTCAGCCCTGTTGGAAAAACTGCCTGCGGCCGACGCCGAAAGCATTCCTCTTATATGGAATGTCACACTGCTGTCGGAAGGCACACGAAATACATCGGTCTGCCCGCTGAATACCTGCCAGGACGCGCCCTGGTCATAAGATATCTCAGGTCTTTCCAGTACCGCCGGAATATCATCCGTCATCCTGGCATTCAGCGCATCATCCGGCCCATGATTTGTGACTTCTATCAGGAATTCCACCTGTTCCCCTGCAACAGCCGGAGAAGGGATTGCTTTCTTAGTGACAGACAGATCAGCCGAACGGTTAACCGGAGTTACCACTGTGGACGTGTTGTTATCCGGATTGTCATCCTGGGAGCCTGTTGTGATGCGGGCGGTGTTCTCCACCTCAGTGGCTGTGCCGCTGCGGAAGATGCCGCGAATAAGAACCACCCGCTCCTCGCCGGCCTGCATCTCCCCAATCTCCAGGCTTCCCGTCCACGGATTCCATGTTCCTCCGTTGTCTGTGCTGTATTCAGGATCAAAAATCTCTTCCGGGATATCATCCGTCAGACGCACTGCAAGAGCAGGATGAGGCCCCTGGTTTCTGATCACAATGCGGTAGGTGATCCGTTCCCCCTCATTGAGGGAATCCGGTTCAGCCGTTTTCTCCACAGATAGATCTGCCAGCGCCTGGATTTCTATGATATAGTCCTCCACCTCCCCGTCAGACGCAGGTCCTACGCTTCTCGTGTCCTGTCCCAGCAATGTCCCCTCCGGCAGATCATCCGTGGTCAGGCGGAGTCTTAAAAATGTATGCCCCGGCCGAAGGCTGACTGAGGGCGGAACTGTAAAATCCAGGGGGATCATCTGGGTCTGGGAACTGGCCGGCACGACCCGGTGTACCGATTCCTCCTCCTCAAAAAGCCCGTTGTTGTTAAAATCGATCCACCCGTACAGATTCGCAGGGGTGCCCGTAAGGTTTCTGACCCCCGCAATCACATGATATGTGCTGTCTGTCACATGCAGGGAATCCAGAGGAACCGTCAGGGCATCATCCTGTATCCGGCGTTCCAGATCATCCCCATCCGCCGCGGCATTCTGATGCGCTTCTGCCTCCCCGGTTATCAGAAGTCCCAGGGTCAGCCCGTCAACAATTCTGTGGCGCGGCCCGTCACTGGCAAGCAGCGTATTATAATTCCCGCTTCCCGCTGTGCCTCCGATATCAGGCGCATCACCAAAATCCACCTCCAAAGCCGCATACGGACACATGGTACCATCCTGGTATGCATTCTGCACGGTTGCGGAAAACCGGGCTGCCTGCGCCCTGTCCTGTTCGATCAGGTACCGGTAAATGGTTCCGTCCCCGCCTGCCACCGCATAGAGCACCCCATTCCGGTCCATGACCGCTGCCCCGAAAGTACTGCCCGGATCAGGCCCTGTAGTATCAAGGGCTGTCACCTGACCGTCAGTAAAAATCCGGTACACGGTTCCGTCATCCGCTACCCCATACAGAACATTTTCCTGTGACTGCCACACCCAGTCTCCGATCTTAAGGGGCTGTGTGAGCGCTGTGCCGTAGTTCTCCGTCTGCTCCCCATAACCGGCAGCCGGGTCCACCAGTCTTAAATACGTGGGGGAACCCGGCCTCAGGTCCACGGTATAAAATCTCTGCTCCCCTGACGCATACAGATAATAATACCCGTTCAGATCCAGGGTCCCCACATCATAAAAAGCCGCAGGCAGTCCCCGGGGCCTGGGTGTCAGGACCTCCGCCGCGCCGCTGCTGTCCACCCGGACAAACTGGCCGCTTTTCTGGTCATATCCGTAAATATAAGAATCCAGCACATTGTAGCCAATGGCGTTTACCTCTCTCTCAGGAACCAGGGTTCCCCGAAGCTTTGCCCTGCCGGTCACCATCTCTACCTCATACCAGCTTGTGGGCCTCCCGGAAAACAATATCATTTTAGAATCACATGGAAACGGCGCACCGAGTGCTGTCCGCCCCTCTGCACCGCTGTTTTTTTCTGCCATCCTCATACCTCCCGCTTATGTTTCGGTTTTTGCCTCCTATAACATATTCGGAAGTGGGACGAAATGTTCTTCATTTTTATTTTATTGTGTGGTAAGATAAGAACGTGTAAATAAAAGAAAACAGGAAGTGTACATAAGCATTATGAAAAAACCATTTTTTTACCGGGGACTGTATTACGCGGCAGGACTTTTGCTGCTGGCCCTGGGGATTTCCCTGAACACCAAATCCGGACTTGGTGTCTCTCCCATCATATCCGTCTCTTACAGCATCTCCTCCATCTGGAATCTGAACTTCGGAGACATGACATTTATCCTTTACAGTATTTTTGTCCTGGTGGAAATGTGCCTCCACATTGTTCGCAATAAAAAATACTCTGCCAGAGGAGGGCAGGTCCTGGCTCATGCCAACCGGACGAATCTGAAGCTGGTACTTCTGATGGATGTGCTGCAGCTTCCCCTGAGCCTTGTCTTTACCCGGTTTCTCAATCTTTTCTCAGACAGGATCCCGGAATTTGAGACGGCTTACGCAGGCAGCTTTTGGGGCAGTTTTGCCGGAAGGATCCTTATTTTACTTTTTGCCATAGCGCTGACCGGAGCCGGGGCTGCTATGTCCCTGAACATGCGCGTGATCCCCAACCCGGGAGACGGTATTGTACAGGCGATCGCGGACTGCACCGGCTGGAAAGTGGGATTTACCAAAAACTGTTTTGACCTTCTGAATATCTCCTTCACCATTGCAGTCAGCCTGCTGTTTGCCGGACATCTCACAGGCATCGGTCTCGGCACCGTGATCGCTGTGATCGGTGTGGGGCGGGTAATCGCTGTGTTCAATCACCTTACTCAGGAAAAGATGCTGTCACTGGCAGGGATGGCAGAGACATGTATGTAAATAACTGCGGCAGCAGAAACGGGACATCGAAACCATCCCCTTCTGCTGCCGCAGTCTTTTTTCTTCTTCTCAGTACCACCGAACCAGCGGCAGTTCATTATTGATTCCCTTTGACGCCAGTATCTGATGGATATCTATCACACCGTTGTGAAAAGTGGCCGCACAGGATGCAAGATATAAGTCCCACATGCGGACAAATTTCTCATCAAACATTTCTCTCACTTCATCTGCGTGTTCTTTAAAATTCTTCTCCCAGCACAGAAGTGTGCGGTTATAGTGATTCCGCAGGTTCTCTACATCCATCACATGAAAGCCGTCCTCCGCCAGATAGGAGACCATTTCCCTGAGGCTCGGCACAACACCGCCGGGAAAGATATATTTCTTGATCCAGGGGTCCCCGGGATGCTCTTTTAACTCACTGATAAAATGCAGAAGAAGCAGACCTCCCGGCTGCAGAACGTGGCTGATACAGTCTGTAAACAGCTTGTAGTTCTCACGTCCCACATGTTCCGCCATGCCCACACTCACAACCCGGTCAAATCTCCACTCACTTTTCTCAAGCTCCCTGTAATCCATAAGCTCCACTGTGAGCAGGTCCTCCAGCCCTTCCTCCTGGATTCGTTTCCGGAATTCTTTATACTGTTCTTTGCTCAGAGTGATTCCTGTGCCTTTGACCTTATATTTTTTAGCTGCCTCTATGAGAAGAAATCCCCAGCCGCATCCGATATCCAGCAGGCTCATCCCCTCTTTCAGATACAGTTTCTGTAAAATATAGTCCACCTTATTGACCTGTGCCTGGTACAGTGTATCATCCTCATGAAGAAAATATCCGCAGGAATAGCTCATAGTCTCATCCAGCCAGAGCTTGTAAAAGTCGTTTCCTATATCATAATGGCTCCTGACTTCTTTCTGCTGGTTCTTTTTCGTTGTGGAGGAGAAAATGAGCTTTTTCAGAACCTTTCGATCCGTGGAGAACTTATCCATCTGCCCCAGAAAATGATCCAGCGCCTCGTATAAATCCCCTTCTATTTCCAGATCATCGTTCATGTACGCCTCTCCCAATGCCAGGGAGGTGCTCGTGACCAGCTCCTTCATGGGAATCATTTTATGGCAGTTTACCGTAAACAGGGGACTTCCCTCTCCGATCAGATACTCCTTCCCTGATGCTTTCACCAGAAACGGATATTCATCAAATTTTTTTAAAAATTGTATCATCATGTTTTCTTCCAGCATTTTTCTTCCTCCTTGCTGCCGCGTATTCGCGTTTAAAGCGGTTCTGTATGGATTTTTACACGTTGCTGCAAAGTTACCGTACAGTTCCATTTTTAACATATTTTAACCGGTTCATACATTTTAAAACCTCTCTGGCGGATGTTACACCTTCTCTCCGCGGCAAACTGCAGGTCCGCTGTCACTATTCCGCTTCCCAGAACTATCACTGCCGCTGCCCGCATAACAGAAGCAGATGACGGATATAAATGAACGCGGCTGCCACACCTGCCGCTTCTAACAGAACCACCGGAACCTGTTCCAGCAGCGTTCGATACCAGCTCGCTGCCAGCCCCATAAGAAGAAGGTTCCCGATGATCCAGACACTGCTCACTGCCGACCCCCACGCGATTTTCTTCCCCCTCACAATTCCGAGAACCAGAAGAAGGGAAAAGATCATCAGGGAGGCAAAGGCCATTGCCAGCAGCCTGGGAACATCCGCCTGAAATCTGACAGCCAGAATGCATGCATACCCCAGATCAAATCCAAGCCCCATCAGGCTGTTGAAAAACATACGCGCAGCCATCGGATAAAAAGAAGTATATTTGCAGCTCATATGCTGTTCACAGGTCTGCTGCTGCTTTTCCTTCACCAAAGAGAGATAAAAAATAGCTGCATAGAGAACCGGGGCTGCAGCAAAAACAGCGCCTGAAGCAGTCACAGCGCCAATCCCCACCATCTTCAGCCCGATATAGAAAAAGAGCACCATAAGGATAAAGGACAGCAATAAAATATCCGTCATATGCGCATACAGATGCCGGATACCGGTTCCGCAGAACATCTCCCACAAAAAAGAATCCAGTCCCTCCTGCCTGGGCATCCGGCTCAGTTCCCCTGCCAGTTTCAGATTCTCTTCTTTTCGCTCTGCTTTTTCCCACACAGCTTCTAAAAGTTCATTTTCCGGCTGCATCATTCCTGTTCCCTCCTCTGCCTCTGCAATTTTTTCCTTGCCCTGTACAGTATTATCCTGACCTGGGCAAGATTTTTCCCCATGGCTGCCGCTATTTCCTGATAAGACATTCCCTCCACACAGAATAATATAAGCGCCTGTCTGTAATCCCTCGGCAATTCTTCGATCCATTGGAGAATTTCTGTGTATTCTTCCTTTTTCACATAAAGTTCCTCCGGCGACTGCTCTGACTGCCCCGGCACCTCAATCCTGGATGCGACCAGCTCCTCTGTCCTATGTCTGGCATTTTTTCTGATCTCATCCAGTGCCTTGTGCTTCACCACAGCCAAAAGATACGTTCTGAATGCACAGGACAGAGAAACCCTGGATCTATGCACATAGATATCCGCAAAACTGTCTTGTACAATATCAAGGACAGCCTGCTGATCCCCCAACATTTTCATGCAGAAGCGCACAGCCTCCCGGTAATGCCTGAGAACCAGCACGTCATAAGCCTGTCTTAAATTTTTATCCCTGACCAATTCCATGAGCTGGTCATCTGTCATACTGCTGAGCGCTTCCCGGGTCATATGGTTTCCTTTCTGTTTCCGAAAGTAAATATACTAAGTGTGCACGAAATAATGAAACATTTAATACCCTCTTCAATACCCTCACAGCCGCGAAATCGTTTACTTTCTGATTATTAATCGAAAGTATCATCCAAAAGTTACACTTATCTGCAAAAAAATAGAAAAAAGCCCTGAACCTTTAGATTCAGAACTTTTTCTCCCGCTCTCTTTTCACACCTTTATCTGCGGATTGCACTTTACCAGCTCCTCGATCAGCCGCTCCCTGTCCCGGACCGCACATATCATTTCCTGCCTTCTGCCCCTGATCTCAATCCTGTCCAGTGACGCCGCTGTGGCGGAAATGGGGTTACATGTCCTGCGTATCTCCCTGATCTCTGAAATTTCCATGGAATCCTTCATGATCCCAAAGTAAATTGCCATCCTGTCTCCGTCAACCACTACATAATTCCTCACAACAATGGGAATGAATATGGCATTGTAGACGACCAGGGCAGCCACGATCTCAGCGGATACATCGCTGGATACCAGCAGTCCGTAAGCCATCGCAGCATTTCCCGCCAGAAGTATCATCCAGAACCATACTGCTATTTTCCCCTTAAATTTCATATAAAACCACCTTTCTCATGCATTCCCGTCAACATGTGCCATAAAAAGTGCTTTTCCTATGCAGTGTACTACAGTCAATTTCAGTATACACCATACAACCTATGGAAACAATGTAAGTAGTGTAAATTTTTGAAAAAAATACTTGCAATTTGTATTTCCTTATGCTATTATAGTCCATGGTCGCTCCGATAAAACACGGCTCCATGGTCAAGCGGTTAAGACACCGCCCTTTCACGGCGGTAACAGGGGTTCAAATCCCCTTGGAGTCACTCAGGCGCCATAGCCAAGTGGTAAGGCAAAGGTCTGCAACACCTCTATCACCAGTTCAAATCTGGTTGGCGCCTCTTTTATCTATTTATCTTAACGGCTCCATGGTCAAGCGGTTAAGACACCGCCCTTTCACGGCGGTAACAGGGGTTCAAATCCCCTTGGAGTCATTTTTTACTTGCATATTTTTGAAAATGTGGTAATATAATATAGTGTAACACTTCTTCAAACAGAATAATATAGATATGGCGCCATAGCCAAGTGGTAAGGCAAAGGTCTGCAACACCACAAACTAAGGAGTCAAATAATATATCTATTCCTCCTTAGCTCAGTCGGTAGAGCATGCGGCTGTTAACCGCAGTGTCGTTGGTTCGAGTCCAACAGGGGGAGCTACAAACCCAATAATTGTGCAAAATAACTAAATACGGCGCAGTAGCCAAGTGGTAAGGCAATGGTCTGCAACACCAGTATTCACCGGTTCAAATCCGGTCTGCGCCTCTTAAAAAGCCCAGAAAATCAAGGTTTTCGAGGCTTTTTCTTTTTTCAAAATCCTATAATTCTGTCTAAAAAAATAAGGTGGCAAAATTATAGGAAAGAAAAAGTTCACAATTTTTTCTACAAGTCCATTTTTCCATAATCCAATTCCCTTTTTTAAAAAATTAATTCTAAAATATAAGTTTTCATGCTTTAATATTTATAGATATGTCCGCCAAAAACCGTTAAAAACCTTATAAAATCAAGTAAAATCGTTTCGTAAGGTGGACGATAAGGTGGCAGAATTTTGGTTGTTACAGCCTGTGCCATCATACTGTAGACAACCATTACCTCTGTTAAGCGGATGATTTATGCAATCATAGCATCAATTAAACTTACCTTACGTTCACTGTCTGTATGAACATAAGTACGCATGATCACCTCATAGTTATCGCCAATGATTTCAGCAGCTTCCTTTATTTCTCCCATATTGTGAGTCTGCCGGATCAGATTTGTTGCAAAAGTGTGCCGTAGTGCATGAAGATTATATTCTGGAATCTCAGCACGCTTACAAATTTTCTTTAGCGTATTGGCTAAATTTTGGATTGTAGGGCTGACACCATTTTGCGTAGATAATATCAAATCTGGAAAAACCCGATTTTTATCGTATAGCTCCATCATACATGATAGTGAAAATTCAGCTTCCTTGTTTAATGGAATAGTCCGTAAACTATTTGGGTATTTTGGAGGAGTCAAAATCATTTTAGTCTTTTTTTTGGAACCGGCCTCTCTGTTTTTAACCCTGCTAAGCGTATGTGTGATTTTAATGCCACGCCGTCCTAAAAAGGGCACGATAGAAGATTGACCTAATGCAAGCAATTCACCACCACGTAAACCTGTGTTTAAAAGGAATACAATGGCAGGACCATATCTATACAAATAGCGTTCATTTTTATTTGGACTGGGTTCCATTGCAATTTCTTTTATGATCTGCTCATGTTCTGGTGGGATGATTGAGATTTCCTTTGTTTCTACAGGAAGAACGGATTCTTCCGGCATTATCACCCGATTTAAAATATCAGAAAAGTTTTTTGGCAGTTCGCCGAGAGAAATTGCTGTTTTAATCATTGCAGACCAAAATAAGTAAATTTTCTTTAATGATGAATAACTCAGGATTTCCTTTTTGGCATTAATCGTTGCTGTAATATCATCAGCAGTCAGATTAGAAAATGTTTTGCTAAAAGCATCCGTATCTTTTAAATGATTTTCGTATGTTTTTTCTAATCGATCTAGGCTGGTTTGTTTGAATTTGCCAGCTTCAACCATGAGACTTTTGCGGAATAAGTATTTGTTCGCATAGTCCTGTACTTTGATGTTTGAAGTAATTGCGTCTTGTATTGCCACTTTTATCTTCCAGTCATCTAATAATGCTTTCGCTTCTCCTTTGGTAGGAGCATTAAACTCCTTGTCCGGTAGCCCTTTTTTTCTATATCGGGCAGTCCATCCTCCTCTCTTATTTGGAAATAGTGATCCATCCCCTTTGGATCTTCTTTTTTGTTGTGTACCTTTCGTTGTTCTCGCCATGAATAGTTCCCTTTCTTTAATGAGATATTCATGCCAAATCAGGTATAAGGTCTATTTTAATATAGCCAAGCCTGATTGACAATAACTTTCTAAAGGGCCTAAAAGAATATTTGCTTTCCTATGTTTTTCTTGAGAAACTCCTGAATAGAAGCTGGTGAAGTAAAATATTGCCGCCCAACTTTTGTAACGGGAAGAATTCCACTGTCAAGAAGTTCCCTGGTTTTTGTTTTTCCAATGCCGAGCATGGATGCTATCTCCTGAACGGAGTATGCTTTAAAGAGATTGTCTGTTTCACTCAATATAATCACCTCTATAAATTAGATTAATGAAAGAGTAGACATATCAGGAAACCGTTTCCTATGCCATGTTTCATGCACGTATGAGGTGTTACTATGTAATCATCAAGCTGCAGGCGTGCATTTATGCGACACTATCTGCAGCACCTATATACATTTCCTGATAAGGTATAAAATTATCAACGAATCATGAAAGCTTATCTCAGCCTATAATGAAAATAGGATACTGACTCCACTACTTTTTTCACTTCTCTTTTTGCCTTACAATAGTCTTAGGCAGGATTAAGTTTGATTGCAC